>JBGPZW010000134.1:0-9227 GCA_041493955.1 Terriglobia bacterium | reverse complement strand
CGCGGCACAGGCCAGGTTACGTTCCAGCCGCTGGCCCACGAGCACGGCCACGTAGCGCGAGCAGGTTGCCATCTCGCGCTCGGTCCAAGCCGCCAGCGCGGGGTGTTTCACGCCTGCCAGCCGGTCGAGAGTCTCCATGGCCCGGTAATAAGTTCGCACCGCCCACAAGCCCTTGCTGCCGTCCCGCAAGCCCGGCGTGACCTTGTTTAGTTGCAGGAAGGACACAAAATCGGAGGGGCCCACCGACGCGCTGTCCAGGCCCGCTGCCTCCCGCACCCTCTCTGAAAGCGGCTCTGCCGCAACCCCGGCCAACAGCGAACGCCAGTAGTACACGGCGAACTGCACCATCGCCACCACAGAAATGACCAACAGCATAGCTGCGATCATGAGTCTCGCCCTCTAGGCATAGTCTGGCAGGAGGGACCCCCGGCCTCAATAGCGCGGGGGTACTAGCCGAAAGTCCTAGTGCCCGAGGAGGATCCAGCCCGTGGGGAGACTGCTTGCTCCTTCGCCTTGCTTTCACTATGCTCCCATGAGCGAATGGGCGAAGTTTTCTACTCTCCTTTGCTTGGCTGGATCAAAGGGGTGAACGCATGAAACGGCTGCGATATGTCTTGGTCTTGCTAAGTCTTGGCGTGGTGATACTGATCCTCTCCTCCTGGCCTGTACGCGTCTCGTCGCCAGCGAACTCGGCCGGGTCGCAAGTGGCCCTCGCCGCAGCGCCCCGAGACGCCGGCGCAGATACCGAGCTGGCCGCCCTGCTCCGCGCGCAAGCGAAAGCCTGGAACCGCGGCGACATCGAAGCTTTTATGGCCGGCTACTGGAAGTCAGACCGCACTACCTTTGCCGGCACAGACGGGGTCTTCCGCGGCTGGCAAGCCCTGTTCGACCGTTACCGCCGGAACTATTCCGACCGCGCCGCGATGGGCCGACTGGCGTTCACGGATTTAGAGATCACCCCGCTCGGCACCGATGCCGCCATGATTCTGGGCCACTGGGAATTGGAGCGGGAGAAGGACCGGCCGGGGGGCATCTTCACCCTGGTGGCGCGCCGCTTCCCGGAAGGCTGGCGCATCATTCACGACCACACCAGCATGGCCCCGCCGCCTTCGAGAGCCAATCCGTAGAACCGGAAACAAAGGTCCGCGCACGTGAATCGAACAGGCATAGCGAACGACATCCCTTGAGGTCTCAGCAGCACCCAGCACAACATTCCGCCCCCCCGCTGATCCGGTCCTGGGCTGCTGCACAACTGTCTGAGAGGAGAAAACCTGAAGAACCAGATAGAAGCGAATATTGTTCATGCTCGCCGGCTCTCCGCAGTACCGGGCGGGCCCTAAGAACGTCGACCTCACTTTACTGGTCAGCGGGCCGGAGCGGGAAGCCGGCCCAGGCATTGGCGAGGCCCAGGAGTTCGCGCAGCACGTCGAGGGCGTCGTGGGTGTGGCGCCACCAGTGAACCCCATCATAGGCGTCAGCGGTGGCGTATCGAACGATCAGCCGCGGGCTCTCTCCCACCAGGCGCTTCCAGATAACCTTCACGCGCCGCGTGTGCGCCTTCGACGTGACCACAATTATCTTCTGACCTTCCGCACTCCGCAGCTCTTCAGCAATCTGCAGCACTTCTTCTTCGGTGTTGACCACGGGTTTTTCCAGCACGCGGATGGCGTCGGAGGGAACGTCCAGGGCCAACAGGACCCTTTGGCTGTAAAACTCCTCGCCCACGTAGCTGATGCCCATCTCTTGCAACTCTTCGGCGGCGCTGGCAGGGCGCGTGACCCACACTTGGGCCGCATACCCCTGCCGGTAAAGTTCCGCCGCCTGGCGCGCCCGGTCCGGCATCCGGCCGCTGAGCACGACAATGGCCTGCGCGGGCTCCAGTTCGTCCTGAACCACCAGCCACAGCCCCACGTTGCGGATACCCCAGGCCAGGGTGACGCCGATCACTGCTAAGACAGCCGATAGAATCAGCCAGCGGAGCCAGCGGCGGCGGACTTCGGTCGTCGCCTCCTCCGACGAGTCTGGTATCTCTTCGCTCTCTCTGGTCCTATAAGGGATCTGCATCCGCCTGACCGGGGCCTTGGTCCCCGAGCCATTCCACCATCTGATTTTCCTATTCTCAGCGGCGGCATCCTACCCCGCGGCCCCGCGCGGGTCAATCGCACCGCTGGTGCGCACAGGGAGACGCCAACGCACCGCAGCGGTAATCCTTTCGGCGCGGCTCTTTGCGATTCATCGAGCGCGGGCTACAATGGGGCGCGGACGGAAGGGCGAACCGCGCTCCCTACGCTCGAAACACCCGGGGCACAGAGTCACAAGCATGCGCATGAACCCAAGCGAACTCAACCCTCGCAATTTGGAGCGGAACGCGTGCGGGCGGTGATTACCGGCGGCGCGGGCTTTCTTGGCTCGCACCTGTGCGACTACCTGATCGCGCGCGACTGGGACGTGCTGTGCATGGACAACCTGGTCACGGGAGCGGAATCGAACGTCAGCCACCTGCTGGGGAATCCGCGGTTCCGGCTGGTGCGGCAGGACGTCACGCGCTACATTGAGGTCACCGGGCCGGTGGATTGGGTGCTGCACTTTGCCTCCCCGGCCAGCCCGGTGGACTATCTAAAGCTTCCCATCCAAACGCTCAAGGTTGGCGCGCTCGGCACGCACAACACCCTCGGCTTGGCCCTAGCGAAGCAGGCGAAGTATCTGCTGGCCTCAACCTCAGAATGCTACGGCGACCCGGAGGTGAGCCCGCAGCCGGAAACCTACTGGGGCCACGTTAACCCCATCGGCCCGCGGGGCGTGTACGACGAAGCCAAGCGCTTCGCCGAGGCCATGACCATGGCGTACCACCGCGCTCACGGCGTGGACACGTGCATTGTGCGCATCTTCAACACCTATGGCCCGCGTATGCGCCTGAACGACGGCCGCGCCCTGCCCAACTTCGTCCACCAGGCACTGACCGGCCAGCCCATCACTGTGTACGGCGATGGCCGGCAGACGCGCAGCTTCTGCTACGTCTCCGACCTGATTGGGGGCATCTACAGGCTGATGCAGTCCGGCGAGCACGGTCCCACGAACATCGGCAACCCGCAGGAGATCACCATCCTCGAATTTGCCGAGCGCATCCGCGCGCTCACCGGCACCACCGTACCCATAGTCTTCAAGCCCTTGCCGCAGGACGACCCCCGGCAGCGCTGCCCGGACATCGGCAAAGCCCGGCGCTTACTGAATTGGGAGCCCAAAGTGGGTTTGGAAGAAGGGCTGCAGCTCACGCTGGAATTCTTCCGCCAGCAGGTTGCTGCAACGAATCGCGCGGGCTGATCCACAGCCAAGCCGGTTCCTACTATGACGCGGCCGATTGCGTCCGATGTCAGGGTCTGACCGAGCCGGCGGCGATATCCGGCCGGCCGAAGGAGTGATACTCGAAGCCAAGTTCCTTCATGGTTGCGGGGTCGAGCAAGTTGCGCGCGTCGAGCACCAGCGGTCGCGCCAGGGTGTCACGGATGCGCTGCCAATCAAGCTGCCGGAACTCCTCCCACTCGGTCAGGATCAGCAGCGCGTCGGCGTCGCGGGCAACGGCGTAGGGGTCGCGGTCGTAGCCAATCTGCGGAAACCTATTGCGGGTTTTTTCCATCGCCTCTGGATCGCACGCGCGCACCTGCGCGCCCTCGGTGAGCAGCGCGGCGATCACTTCGATGGCCGGAGCAAAGCGGATGTCGTCGGTGTTGGGCTTGAACGCCAACCCCAGGATGGCGATTCGCTTGCCCTTCAATACCCAGAGCGCCCGCCGGACCTTTTCCAGAAACAGATCGATGCGGCGTTTGTTGACCTTCTCGGCTTCCCTCAGAAGTCCAAAATCCACGCCCGCGCGTCCGGCGAGGTGAATAAACGCCTGCACGTCCTTGGGAAGACAGAAACCGCCGAAACCCAAGCCAGCACGCAAGAACTGCGGCCCGATGCGCGGGTCCAGGCCCATCGCGCGGGTGACCTCCTCGACGTTTGCCCCCAACCGCTCGCACAGGTCGGCGATGATGTTGGCATAAGAAATCTTCAGCGCCAGAAACGAATTGGAGGCGTGTTTGATCAGCTCGGCGCTGTTGATGGTGGTCACCAGAAGTTGGGGCGCGGCCGGCGGACAGGCGGGCTGGTGCACAGGGCAACGGAAGCGGCCTTCGAGGATCGGGCGATAGATTTCCTGCAATTGCTGCTCGGAGGCCGGGTCTTCCACACCCACCACAATGCGGTCCGGGTGGAGGAAATCTTCGACGCCGGAACCCTCACGGAGGAACTCCGGGTTGGAAGCCACACGGAAGGTGACGCCGGGGTTGCGACGGTAGACCGCCAGAACGCGCTTCAGCTCCTGGCCGGTCTGCGCCGGCACCGTACTCTTCTCGATCACCAATGCGGGTGCGGAGGCCTCGGTGGCGATCAGGCGGGCCACATTGTCGATCGCGGAAAGATCCGCCTCGCCGCTTTCGAGCGGCGGGGTGCCGACGCAAATGAAAATGACTTCACCCGCGCGGATTGCCTCGCCCACATCGCCGGTGAAACGCAGCCGGCCGGCGCGGCGGCTCCCGGCCAGGATGGTGTCGAGATGCGGCTCAAAAATGGGCAACTGCCCGGCCTCGAGCGTGGCGATGCGCGCCGCATCGTTATCCGTACACACCACCTGGTGGCCGGCTTCGGCCAGACACCCGCCCGTCACCAGACCGACATATCCGCACCCAATGACTGAGATCCGCAAGTTCTGCTGCTCCTGGATCGATCCATCCGCTGACGGTGCAAAAAATCAGAGCGTTTCATTCTCGCTTATCCGCTGCGCCCGGAAAAGGGGAAACTAGCAGTCTCCGGCGCGGGTTTCTCAGACAGAAACTCTCAGGATTTTGCCAGCGAGAAGTTTTCGATGACCAGGGCGTCGATCCCGGAACAGAAGTAGCTGCGCACGGCGTCGCGCGGCGAGACCACCAGGGGCTCGCCAAACAAGTTGAACGACGTGTTCACTAGAAACGGCGCCGGTGCCCGCTCGCCGAAACGCCGGAGCAGCCGCCAGAGCAACGGATTTGCCTCGCGCTCGACCACGTGCAGGCGCACTCGGTCCCCGGGGAGCAAGAAGTCCTTAACCAGCTCGCGCGCTTCCGGGCGCACCTGGCTGATGGTGGCCATGAACCATGCAGGCGGTGAACACCGGAAATACCGCGCACTGTCCTCGGCCGCGACCGAAAGGGCGAAGGGGCGAAATGTTTCGCGGTGCTTCACAAACTCGTTTAGGTTCTCCTTCACGTAGGGCGCCCAGGGCGAAGCCAGCAGGCTGCGGTTGCCCAGGGCACGCGGCCCGAACTCCGCCGCACCCTGATACCAGCCGACAATCTTGCCAGCTTCCAGCAGGCGGAGGGTGTCTTCGATCTTTTTTTCCTCTCCTTCGAGCCAGCGGTAGCGGGCCTTGCAGTTCTCCACCACCTGCTTGATTTCCTGGTTGGAGTAGATGGGTCCCCAGTAGAAGTGCGCGGGCGGATCGAGCCGCGGCATCCCAAGCTGCTCGTGCCACACCAACCAGGCCGCGCCCAGGGCGGTCCCCTCATTGCCCGCAGCGGGCTGCACGAAGACTTGCTCAAAACCGGTGTTCTGCTCCACAGCCGCGACAAGGAGCGGGTTCAGAAAGAGCCCGCCGGCCAAGCACAGCGCCCGCGCGCCGGTCTTCTCCCGCTGGGCTTCGGCCATTTCCGCGGCCACCGTGGCGCAGGCATGCTGCACGCTAGCAGCAAGTTGCCGCCGCAACGTTTCGCCGAGATGCGTTCCCCGAGTGTCCGGCTGCTCGCCGGAAGCTGGGGGCGGCTCGATGCCCAGCCGGCGGTAGAGCTTCTTTGAGAAGGCAATGCGACCGGCCAGACCACGGTTGAAGTAGCTGAAATCGAGCCGTGGCAGCAGACCTGCGGCCGGGCGGAGCATTTCCAGGAAAACATCTTTGAACACGGGCTCGCCTTCCAGGCTGAGCCACTGCGTCTTGTGCTCGCTGCGGTGCGGCGTAAAGCCAAGCAGGTCGGTCACCTGCGAATAGACCCAGCCGAGCGAATGTGGAAAGGGAATGGTGCGCAGAGCGCGGATCCGATTTCCTTCTCCGAGCGCCACCATTCCGGCGCGGCCATCGCCCTGCTCATCGAGTGTGAGGATAAGCGCGCGCTCGGCCGGCGAAGCGTAATAGGCGCTGGCCGCGTGGCAGAGATGATGCTCGAGGCGAATGACGCGGCTTCCCGGGGCATGCGCCATCATCCTGAGAAGGCGGAGATTGTTCAATTCGCGGCCCAGCTCGCCCAGAGCCTTGGATTGATAGTAGGCGCTCGGAATCGGAGCAAACGGAGTCAAGCGCGCGCGGAGCCAGGCCTGCCGCACCCAGGCGCGCCAGGGACGGCTGGCCACTGCGACCCAGGAAACATCGCGCCAGCCCACCTGCGCCTTTTCGAGGCAGAATCGGATGGCCTGGCGCGGGATGCCGCCCAGCGTGCGCGAGCGCAGGAGCTTGCTTTCCTCAAACGCCGCCAAGACGCCCTTCTCGCCGAGAAGCGCCGCGGCCGAGTCATGGGCCAGTCCGGAGAGTCCGAGAATGTACATTTAGCCGGCCGTCAGAAAGGTTGGGGTGAAATCCGCCGCCAGGCAAGACATCCCGGGAGATCCCTCGCTACTCACGATCGCGACGGGAAAGGGCGCCTCTGGCGAGCAGGCCGCGCAGGCCCAGAAGCAGCAGGCGGGGCTGGTTGAGGCAGAGATGCCAGAGAACGCGAGCGGCCTCGTCGCGCGAATACAGGCTCAAGGAGCGTCGCGCTGAGACGTTTAGCAAATCCACGAGCTGGCTGTAATCGGCCTGCTGGAAATGGTGAAGAGTCTTGCGGATCAGCAAATGCAGATCCAGTTCACGGCGCAGGGAGCGCAGCTCGCGGCTATGCCCGCCGCGGAGAATTGCCTCGGCCACGCCCAGCGCTCCGCGAAAACCGGTGACAATCCCGCCCACGGTGGTCACCTTCACCTGCGCAGCGGCATCGCCCACCAGGAAAACCCGCCCGGCACCGATCCGGCGCTCCACCGGGACCCACGACTTGTACACGGGAATCTTCGCGCCCTGGAAAGAAAGCGGATCGAAGCCGCGCTTTTCGAGAAAACCCTCAAGACAGCGGCGGGCTTCCTGGCCGTCTTCGCCGATCAGACCGAGGGCGCCCCGCGTCGGTGACTCGGGGATGAGCCAGTAAAAATAGGGCGTGTCGTCGGGCACGAACCAAACCCGCACAGCATCCGGCGGAGAGTCTGCCGGAAGCCGCACAATGGCCTGGATCAACGGAACCGTTTCCTGCCGCGGCCATCCAGCAGCCTGCGCAACCTTGCTCACTGCGCCGTCCGCTCCGACTACGGTTCCCGCCGGAATCTGCTCCTGGCCGGCGCCGCGGGTACGCTCCACCGTCAGGGTGAGGCCCTCCTTGCTGCCCTCAAGTCCCAGGAAGCGACGTCCAAATTCGACCTGTGCGCCGGCCTGATGGGCCTGCCCGGCCAGCCCGCGGATGAGGCTGGCACGCTCGATGATCAGGTCGGGCCGCTCCAATTGTACGGTGGCCGCCCGACCGTCGGTGAACAACTCAAATCGTTTGATTTCATTGATGACGGAACGCTCACCGACGGGGCCGAGCAGGTCGCGCATCCGGCTGGTCACAATGAGCGTCCGGGGCGTGGGGTCCAGCTGCTCGGCCCGTTCGAGCACCCGGACGGGCTGGCCTGCCCGCGCCAGGAGGCTGGCAGTGAAGAATCCCGCAGCCGATCCACCCACGACAGCGACTGGCCGGTGGCCCTTCTTCATCTCGTGGTTTTCTGAATCAGGCTGCAGCGTAATCATCCTGTGCCGCGGACTGTCGTGTCAGGTTCATCGCCCGTCACCGGCGCGAGCTGCAGAGGTCCGGCAGGCGGAGGGCTCTTCTCATCTACGGACAGACGCCCAGCTCGGCAGCTCTGGCCGCCCGGAAGGCCACTCGTCATCCCTACCGCCTGTTCCGTCAGGGTAAAGAGGGCGCGCGAGCAGTATATCCAATCAGCCTGAATGCGCAAGCGCAACCAAGCCGCTTACTGGAATTCGGCTGGCCGGGCGACAGAGGGACGGGCCGAGGGTTAAACAGGCTTCTGGGGCGGCTGCTGGCGCTCGTAGGGCGCGCGTTCAAGCAAAGCCACTGCAGCCAGGGCGGCCACGGCCGTCACTGCGCCCAGAGCGTAGCCTTGCCGGACCGGCAGACGGCTGACCGCCAGAGCGACGCTGCCGAAAACCGCGCCCAGGCCATAAAGTACCAGCACGGCCCACCGCTGACCCAGGCCCAGATTCGCCAGCCGGTGCGCGGCGTGGTCCTTGCCCGGTGTGGCGAAGGGTAGAAACCCGCGACGCGTGCGCGAGATGGAAACCAACAGAGTATCGAAGATGGGCACGCCCAGAATCAGAACGGGAATCATCCAACTGGTCGCATGCGGTAATTGGGCCAGACGCAACTTCAAGCCGAGCGTGGCCATCAGAAAACCCAGGAACATGGCGCCGCCGTCGCCCATGAAAATCTTGGCGGGTTTAAAATTCCACCTCAGGAAACCCGCGGCTGCGCCCAGAACCGCAGCCGCAAGCGTGCTAACCAGAATCTGGCCGCTCCAGGTTGCAAAGACGGTAAAGAACACCGAAGCCATGGCCACTACCCCGGCGCACAGGCCGTCCATGTGATCGAAAATACTGAATGCGGCAGTGATGCCTACGACCCAGAGCAGGGTCAGGCCGACGTCGGCCACCTGAGCGGCGAGCCCCGGCCCGAAGGCCTCGAAGAGCTGGACGCGAATGCCCGCGACCAGCAGGATCACCGCGGCCAGCGGCATACCCACAAACAGCTTGATCTGATGGTGCAGCAGGCCACGGTCGTCGAGGATGCCCACCAATACGACCAGCGTTGCTCCGGCGAAAATGCCGACCATCTGCGCGCGGGCCTGGCTGCCCATCGATACCAGGATGGCCAGCACCACACCGAGATAGATGGCGAGGCCGCCGAGCATCGGGATCGGGGTGAGGTGCACCTTGCGCGGGCCGGGATTATCCACCATACCCACGCGCAGAGCCAGGGCGCGGACGGGAACGGTCAAACTGAGGGAGGCCAGCAAAGCTACGGTGAAAGCGATCAGGACCGGTGGCACGGGACTCTCCGTGGAAGCTTACTTCAGCGCTCTGT
>JBGPZW010000100.1:0-12439 GCA_041493955.1 Terriglobia bacterium | reverse complement strand
GCCCGGCCTGCCGACGGGGCCGATGAAAGAAAAGGCGGACAAAGCCTGCCTGGCCTGCCACAACTCGGCGATCATCGTGCAGCAGCAACTCGACCGGCGCGTGTGGGTGAAGGACGTGGAAAAGATGATTCGCTGGGGCGCTCCAGTCGCGCCGGAAGACCGCGAAGCGTTGATCGACTATTTCGCGCAGCACTTCGCCCCGCGCGAGCCGGAGCAGGAGCTCACGCTTCCCGATGGCCCGAGCGTGGGAAAGGTGCGCGTGGCCTGCCTGGTCTGCCACGGCACGGGTAACATCGCGGAAAACCGGCTCGACCGCCGGGGCTGGACGCAAATCATCAGCAAGATGGAGAACTGGGGCGCGGTGGTACAGGCGAGGGACCGCGAGGCCATTCTCAACTACCTCGTGACGCACTTCTCGCCGCCGGCCGAGGAGCCGAAGAAAAAGGACGAGAAACAGTGATGAACCGGCCGGCCTGGAAGCGGACTGCCCTCAGCCGCGCGCTCAAACCGCCTGCGCGGCATCGCCGTCCAGCTCAAGCAACACAGCCCGGCGTGAAACCGTGCTGGCCGGCCGCGCCTCAGGTATAATCAGCCGGCCCAGCGAGGTTGCGAATGGCGACATCGAAAGCGGTGGAAAAAGTTCTGGCGGACCGGCTCATCGCCGGCGAGGGTTTGCTGTGGGACACGGCGCGGATGGCGGCGGCCAATCTGCTTCTGGTTCTGTGCGCCTGGATCGCATTGCCGCTGCCATGGACACCGGTGCCGGTGACCGGGCAGACCTTCGGAGTGATGCTCGTGGCCGTGCTGCTGGGCTCGCGGCGCGGCGCCGTGGTCCTGGGTCTCTACCTGCTCGAAGGTCTCGCGGGCCTGCCGGTGTTTCAGCCGTTTGGTTTGCCGGGCGCGGCGCGGATGGCCGGGCCGACCGCAGGCTACCTGCTCGCCTATCCCGCCGCAGCATTTGTCACCGGCTGGATCGTCGAGCGGCCACTGCGCCCGAATGTCGAGCACGCATTCAAATCCCGGCTGCGCCTGCCGAGCGCCCTGCTGGCCGGAGAGCTGCTCATCTTTGCCGGCGGCTGCGCCTGGCTCGCGGTGGGGTATCGGATGGGCTGGACGGCGGCGCTGGCGGCCGGCGCCGCGCCGTTTCTTCCCGGTGAGTTGATCAAGATGGCGCTGGTCGTGGCCGCCGTGAGCGGCGTCGAGCGCGCCAGCCGGTGACGCCCGGCAAATAGAGATAAAGGCCCCGTCCACGGAATTTTGTACGAGTGAGAGTCATGCCGCGAGCCGCACCGCAACTGAGCAACCCCGAACAGGCTGTGCGCGAGGCGAACCGCCAGTTCTACCAGGCCTTCGCCGCGCTGGACCTCGAGCGCATGGGACAAATCTGGGCGCACGAAGACTGGGTGGAATGCGTGCATCCCGGCTGGGATCTTCTGCTCGGCTGGGAGGAAGTGCGGGAAGGCTGGGCGCGAATCTTCGCGAGCACGCAGAGAATCCAGGTGGAGATCAGCTCGGTGTGGGTGCGGGTTGAAGGCGATGTCGCCTGGGTGGCGTGCACCGAGAGCGTCACCAGCACCTTTGAGCGCGGCTTCGATCAGGCCCTCGTCCAGGCGACCAACATCTTCGTGCGCCGCGTCGGGGACCCCGCCCCCTCCAGGCGCGCTGCTGCTCCGGCCACGCACCGCTGGCAACTGGTGGCGCACCACGGTTCGCCGCTTCCCGCCGCGCACGCGCCCGTGGTGCAGTAGTCGGCGCTTCCCTGCGTCATCGGAACTGGCGGCGCGGTGGAAATGGCGCTAACATTCTCGTCGTCAAATGACGTCTCGGATCTCACGACGAGTCTTCCTTGCCATCCTTCCCGTGCTGCTGCTGGCTGCGAGCAGCGCCGCGCAGGTCAGCCCCGGCCAGGGCTCGTCCATTCCCCGCGACGCCGAACGCCCACAGCAATCCGAGCCAAGCCCCGCGCCGCTGCCCGTCTTCGAGTTTCACAGCGGTTTCTGGATCAACCTGCACCACTTCCTCTACCAGCAGGCGCGCCTGCGCAAATCTCCCGCGGCGGCGACACCGGCTTCCACCAGCGCGCTGACTCCGGAGGAGCAGCAGTCCTGGTCCGCCGCGCTGGACCACTATGCCGGGGATCTCGCCCAGCGCGACCTGCAGGTCAACGGCGACATGGTGAACATCAACATCCGCCTGGCGGAGATGGAAACTTGCGCGGAGCTATCCGGCCGCAGCGCCGGCGTCTGCGCTTCCGGCCTGCGGCGCGAACTTATCGCCGCGCTCGAACGCGCCGCGCCGGTTTATCGCGCGCGCTGGTGGGACGAGCACGACCGCGCCAACCGCTCCTGGTTCGCCGGCGTCGCGCCGCTGGTGCGGCAGATGGGCGGCAGCCTGGCGCAGCAACTCTCCGCCGTTTACCAGGCGGATTGGCCCGCCGGACGGCTGCGCGTGGATGTGGTCTCCTACGCCGGGCCCTTCGGCGCCTATACAACGCTTGATCCGGTGCATCTGACCATTTCCAGCCTCGATCCACGCAATCAGGGGCTCGCGGCGTTCGAGGTGCTCTTTCACGAGGCCTCACACGCGCTGGCCCGAGCCGTGCGCGACGCCATCGTCCGCGAATGCCGCCAGCGCGGCAAGCCCATTCCCCGCGACCTCTGGCACGCGCTGCTGTTCTACACCACCGGCGAAATCGTGAAGCGCGCGCTGCAACGCGAACCGCCCGCGACGATTCCCTCCGCCGCCGCTTCCCCGCAGCCCACCGGAACGCGCGCGGAAAGCTACACGCCCTACGCCTACCGCTACGGTCTCTACGCGCGCGGCTGGAGCAACTACCAGCGCGGGCTCGAGCGCTACTGGCAACCCTATCTGGACGGCAAGGCCGATTTTGACGCCTCCCTCGCTCGCCTGGTCTCCGCTCTCTGAACGAACCGAAAAAGCAAACGCTTGATCCCGGGTGTGGTTCGGCGCGCCGCTTCTCCTCGCCGCAGTTGCGAGGAGCCAGCTCCGACGCGTTCGCCTGCGAAGTTACTCTTTCGCCGCCCGCCACACGGCGAATTGTCGGAAGCAGTCGAGTGTGTTACTCTTCTGCACTTGAAGGGGTACGGTCTTCGCTAAACGCTCCGCGCCGCGTCGCGGAAGTCTCTCCTGAAAGGTTTCCCGCTGGAGGAAGCCCCTCAGGACGGGCGAGAATCCCGAAGTCTGGGGTCGTCGCCTCGCTTTGCACCGGACGCGTCGGAACGCAAGACATTCAGTTTCGGGTCGAATGATGCCAACCAGACAGGCCACCACGCAGGTGATGGAAATCAAGCTGGCGCATTCGCCGGATTCCGACGATGCCTTCATGTTCTACGCCCTGGCCACGCAGAAGGTGCGCGCGCCGGGGCTGAAGTTCACCCACGTGCTGGCTGATATCGAGACCCTGAACCAGGCGGCCGCCAGCGAGATCTACGATGTCACCGCGCTCAGTTTTTCCGCCTACGCCTACCTGCGCGACAAATACGTGCTGGTGGATTGCGGCGCGAGTTTCGGCGAGGGCTACGGTCCCATCGTGGTCGCTTCGCATCCGATGCGCCGCCAGGAACTGGCCGGGCGCCGCGTGGCCGTGCCGGGCCTGCGCACCACGGCGCACCTGACGCTGAAACTCTTCGAGCCACGCTTCGAGCCGGTGCCCATGGCCTTCGACAAGATTCTCGACGCCGTGCGCAACGAGTCCGTGGACGCCGGCCTGCTCATCCACGAAGGACAACTGCTGTTCCCGCAGGCCGGGCTGCACCGCGTGGTGGACCTGGGGCAGTGGTGGATGGAGCAGACCGGGCTGCCGCTGCCGCTCGGCGGCAACGCCGTGCGCCGCGCGCTGGGCCCCGTGGTGGGCCGCCAGATCGCGCGCGCCATCCGCGAGAGCGTCTCCTATGGGCTCGAGCACCGCGACGCCGCCCTCAACTACGCCATGCAGTTTGCCCGCGATATGGACGCGGAACTGGCCGACAAGTTTGTGGGCATGTACGTCAACAGCTGGACGCTGGGTT
Organism: Terriglobia bacterium; assembly: GCA_041493955.1. Taxonomy (GTDB): domain Bacteria; phylum Acidobacteriota; class Terriglobia; order Acidiferrales; family UBA7541; genus QHYU01. The sequence goes on along the minus strand of JBGPZW010000100.1, from coordinate 8,411 downwards.
ATGGCGACCGCGGGCGGCAAGCCGTGCGCGAACTGTTGTCCCGGGGCGTCGAGGCCGGCCTGATCCCCGGCCCCGCCGACGTGGAATTTCTGAGCGAGGAAGGAGAGTGACCTGCCTTCACCACGTGGATACGGTGTGACGCTTTCATTCCCGCGCGCTGCGGCCGCGTCTTGGCCCGCACGCCCGGCTGGATCAGTTCTGCCATAATTCCAACGCGATTCCTGGACGCGCTTTCCTCCGCTCTATGAGAAACCTCACCCAGCAGGGCTCCGCCCTTCGCGAACTGCTCCGCGAGCGCATCCTCGTGCTGGACGGCGCCATGGGCACCATGATCCAGCAGCTCGATCTCTCCGCGGCCGACTTCGGCGGCGCGCTTCTCGAAGGCTGCAACGAACATCTGGTCTTTAGCAAACCCGAGGCCATTCTCTCCATCCATCGCAAGTATCTCGAGGCCGGCTCGGACCTCATCGAGACCAATACCTTCGGCGGAAGCCCCATCGTGCTCGCCGAATACGAACTCGAGGAGCGCGCCTTCGAGCTCAACCGCACGGCCGCGCAGCTTGCGCGCCGCGCCGCGGATGAATTCTCCACGCCCGGCAAACCCCGCTTCGTGGCCGGAGCGATGGGGCCGACCACCAAAGCCATCACCGTCACCGGCGGCGTCACCTTCGCACAGCTCCGCGACACTTACTACGAGCAGGCGCGCGGCCTGATCGACGGCGGCGCGGATCTGCTCCTGCTCGAAACCTGCCAGGACACCCGCAACATCAAGGCCGGCGTCCTGGCCATCCAGAGACTCGCCCGCGAGCTCGGGCAGCAAATCCCGCTGATGATTTCCGTCACCATCGAGGCCATGGGCACCATGCTGGCCGGGCAGGGCATCGAGGCGCTCTGGGCTTCGCTCGATCATCTCGATCTGATCTCGCTGGGACTGAACTGCGCCACCGGGCCGGAGTTCATGACCGATCACATCCGGACGCTGCAGTCGCTCACCGGCCGGTTCATCTCCTGTTATCCCAACGCGGGCCTGCCCAACGAGGAAGGCCGCTATCGGGAGACGCCGGCGTCGCTCGCCGAGCAGCTTGAACGCTTCGCCAACCACGGCTGGCTCAACCTGGTCGGGGGCTGCTGCGGCACGACCGAGCAGCACATCCGCGCCATCGCGCAGATGGCGCAGGGCAAACCGCCGCGGCGCCCGCCGGAGCCCAGCCACCGCGCCGTGTACTCGGGCGTCGAAGCGATCGAGGCGGAAGAAAGCACGCGGCCGCTGCTGGTCGGCGAGCGCACCAACGTGATTGGCTCGCGCCTGTTCAAGGAGATGGTCGCGGCCGAAAAATGGGAGGAGGCCAGCGAAATTGCGCGGCGGCAGGTCAAGAGCGGCGCGCATATCGTGGACGTCTGCCTGCAAAGCACCGAGCGGGATGAGCTCACGGACATCCCGCCCTTCTACGACAAGCTCATCCGCAAGATCAAAGCTCCGCTCATGATTGATACCACCGATCCCCGCGCCGTCGAGCTCGCGCTGACCTACAGCCAGGGCAAGAGCATCATCAACTCCATCAATCTCGAGGACGGCGAAGAAAAGTTTGAGAAAGTTTGTCCCCTGGCGCGTTCGTACGGCGCCGCGGTCATCGTCGGCTGCATCGACGAGCACCCGGTGCAGGCCCAGGCGTTCACACGCGAGCGCAAGCTGGCCATCGCGCAGCGTTCCTACAAGCTGCTCACCGAAAAGTACGGCATTCCGCCGCAGGACATCATTTTCGACCCGCTGGTTTTCCCCTGCGCCACCGGCGATGAGAACTACATCGGCGGCGGGGTCGAGACGATTGAAGGCATCCGCCTCATCAAGCAACACATCCCTCACGTCCGGACGCTGCTGGGGATTTCCAACGTCTCCTTCGGCCTGCCGCCGGGCGCGCGTGAAGTGGTCAACTCCGTTTTCCTCTACTACTGCACCAAAGCCGGCCTGGACCTGGCCATCGTCAACGCGGAGCGCATCGAGCGCTTCCCTTCGATCCCCGAACAGGAGCGCAAACTCGCTGAAAACCTGCTCTTCAATCACGTTCCCGGCGGCGTGCCGGACAATCATCCCCAGGCCGCGCTTCTGCGCAGCGCGCCGGCCGACTGGCGCGCCCAATCGCGCGAGCAGAAGATCGCCATCAACCAGTTTCACATCGCCGCGACCTCCGATCATTTCCGCGGCGCGAAAAAGAGAGAGAAGGCGCGCGCCGCGGACCTCCCGCTCGACCAGCGCCTGGCGAACTACATCCTGGAAGGCACGCGCGACGGCCTGATCGAAGACCTCGACCGCAAGCTCGCCGAGGGCGCCGCGCCGCTCGACGTCATCAACGGCCCGCTGATGGACGGCATGGCGGAGGTCGGCCGCCTGTTCAACGCCAACGAGCTGATCGTCGCCGAAGTGCTGCAATCGGCCGAAGCCATGAAGGCCGCCGTCAGCCACCTCGAACAGTTCATGGAAAAGGCCGATATCCAGAAACGCGCCCGGGTCGTGCTGGCCACCGTGAAAGGCGACGTCCACGACATCGGCAAGAATCTGGTCGAGATCATTTTCAAGAACAACGGCTACGAGGTGATCAACCTGGGCATCAAGGTGCCGCCGGAAGCATTGATCCGCGCCTACAAGGAACATCAGCCCGATGCCATCGGGCTTTCCGGCCTGTTGGTGAAGAGCGCGCAGCAGATGATCACCACGGCCTCCGACCTGCGCGAAGCCGGGATTGAAGTACCGCTGCTCGTCGGCGGCGCGGCGCTCTCGGAGAAATTCACGCGCCTGAAAATCGCGCCGCGCTACGGCACGGCGGTCTGCTACGCGAAGGACGCCATGACCGGCTTGCACCTGATGAACCAGCTCAGCGATCCCGCGCGGCGAGAGGAAGTCATCAAGGCGCATACCTCTGACGGAGACGCCGGCGCCCCGGAGCCGGCGGCCGCAACGCCGCCGGGCGTCTCCGAGGAACGCTCCGCGCGCGTGCGCGTGGATGTTCCGATTCCTCGCGCGACGTACCTCGACCGCAAAGTCCGTTCCGTCCCGGACCTCGACGAAATCTGGAGCTACATCAACCCGTTCATGCTCTATGGCCGCCACCTGGGTTTCAAAGGTCACTTCGAGAAAGCGCTTGCCGGGCGCGATCCCCGCGCCCTCGAACTTTTTCACGACATGGAGGAAGTCAAGCGCGAGGCGCGAGGCTTCATGAAAATTGGCGCGGTGTGGCAATTCTTCGAGGCGGAGCGCGCGGGAAACTCCATCGAGCTTTTCGCACCCCGAGCGCGCTCGCCGCTCCACGTCTTCCATTTCCAGCGGCAGCGTGCGCCCCAGGGGCTCTGCCTGAGCGACTACGTTCTGCCCGCGGCCGGCGGCCAGCGGGATCATCTCGTGCTCTTCGTCGTGACTGCCGGAGAAGGCATCCGCGAGCGCGCCGAAGAAGCCAAGTCCGCCGGCTTCTACTTCAAGTCCCACGGCCTGCAGGCCCTGGCCATCGAGACGGCCGAGGCCTGCGCCGAGTGGCTGCATCGCCGCATCCGCGAGGACTGGGGCTTCCCCGACCCGCCCGCCATGACCATGCCCGAGCGCTTCACCTCGCGCTATCGTGGCAAGCGCTACAGCTTCGGTTATCCGGCCTGCCCCAATCTCGACGACCAGGCGGGGCTCTGGAAGCTGCTGCGCCCCGAAGAAGTCGGCGTGCAGCTCACCGAGGGCATGATGATGGACCCTGAGGCCAGCGTCAGCGCGCTTGTCTTCCACCATCCCGATTGCCCGTATTTCTCCGTCGGCGACGCTGCGGACGCCTGATCCATCTCCCCGCGCGCCGCCCGCGCTTTCGACTCAGCCGCAGGAGTGGGTCAAGTGGACGCAACACGGGCGCGAGACTGACTCCGCGTATCGGCGCTGATCAAGAGCAAGCCGGCTGTCGGTGTGAAGGGCGGTTCGCGCCAGGAACGGGGGAAAACGATGCGACCGACTTCTACCAGTGCGCATCAGATTGCGTATGAAAGTTGTAGAATGGCATCCAGAGTTCGCCATATTTTGAGCGATTCGTACTGCGAGCCGTCCGTGATGGGTTGTCTGCTGCGAACCGGATGCGTTTGTGTTCTGGGTCCGCATGGATCATAGTCGGACGGACGCTCCACAAGGAGGAACATCATGGCCGATAAGAAGATCATTGCGGTAGTGGGTGCGACCGGCGCGCAGGGCGGCGGCCTGGTCCGCGCCATCCTGAGCGACGTGACGAGTGGCTTCGCGGCGCGCGCGATTACGAGAGACGTCAACTCCGACAAGGCGAAAGAGCTGGCCAAGTTGGGCGCCGAGGTCGTCGCGGCCGACGTGGACGACGTAGAGAGCCTGAAGAGGGCGTTCCACGGCGCCTACGGCGCGTTCTGCGTCACCTTCTTCTGGGCGCACTTTTCCCCCGAGAAGGAGCTGGCCGAAGCCAGGGCCATGGCCCAGGCGGCCAAGCACGCCGGCATTCAACACGTCATCTGGTCCACCCTCGAAGACACGCGCAAGTGGGTGCCTCTCAGCGACACCCGCATGCCCACTCTCATGGGCAAGTACAAGGTGCCGCACTTCGACTCCAAGGGCGAGGCCAACCAGATATTCACTGAACTCGGCCTGCCCACGACGTTTCTGCTGACCTCATTCTACTGGGATAACCTGATCCATTTCGGCATGGGCCCCAAGAAGGGCTCGGACGGCAAGCTGGCGATCACACTGCCCATGGGCGACAAGAAGCTCCCGGGCATGGCCGCCGAGGACATCGGCAGGTGCGCTCACGGCATCTTCAAGAAGGGCCGCGAGCTGATCGGCAAGACCGTCGGCATCGCCGGCGAGCATTTGACCGGCGCGCAGATGGCCGCCGCGCTCACCAGGGCGCTGGGTCAAGAGGTGCGCTACAACAACGTGTCCCCCGAGGTGTACCGCAGCTTCGGTTTCCCAGGTGCCGAGGATCTCGGCAACATGTTCCAGTTTAAGCGCGACTTCGAGCAAGCCTTCTGCGGGGCACGCAACCTCGACGTCGCCCGAGCTTTGAACCCCTCGCTGCAAACCTTCGACAAGTGGCTCGCCCAAAACAAGAGCCGCATCCCGCTGGAGGAGAAAGCAACCAGCGCCTGAACGCGTGCTCAATCGGACCGCCCGCGCCCTCGACTCCCAGCGAAGTCGTGGGCCCATTTGACGCACCACCGAAGTGAAACTCACTTCACGTATCGGCGCTGATCAGGAGTAATCCGGGTGTCGGTGTGAAGCGCTGTTCTAGATAGCTATCCGGCAGCCCCGACACAAAGGAGATGATGCTGCCGCTGGGGCGACTCGAACGCCCGACCCCTGGTTCCGGAGACCATTTCCAGCGATCTAGGTAACTTGTTGAACGGAAGGCAGAAAGCCCTGCAACCCTCTAAGGTTCAACCGGTTCACCAGTTGTGGCAAGTTGATTTGAGATGTGCCGAGATTCGCTAAGATGTATGAGAGGTCCCCACAAGAGTCCCCACAGTTGACGATTCTCAATCTTCGCTTTGGCGTGCTCACCGACAACCCCAACGCACTGGTATAGGTGCCGAAAAGCGTCTGCAGGGTTTTGAAATGGGTTGGCGGCTATCTTGGAAAACGCTCGTGGCCATCAGAAATAACTCTGCAAGCCTTAGTGAGCGGAATGGGAAGGCTCGAAAGGAAATAGTGTTGGCTCCGACTGCCTGCACATTGAAACTAGCCATTGTGGGACGATTTCAAGGCCGGCGCGGAATAAAAAGCAACATTAGGAGGAGCGCACAAACGTAAAACGGTGCAGCCTGTAGAAGTGTCCCGCCAAGAAATCTTAGTACAAACCCGTAGAGTGCCACTGCCTCACACAGCACGAATGAGGCGATGTTGCCCATTCTCCAGCGCACGAGTGCCTCGATGTCGTCTGGCCGCAAGCGCAATGCCTGCTGGCCTGATTGGACCATCTTGCGGCGCACAACCACCAGCGATCCCAAGGTAAGGAGAGCGGCCAGCAACAGCACTTGCTGGATCATGCTCACGTCCTTCGGCCCAGGGAGGCCAGCCTTTTCGCCTGCGTATGGGTAGAGAAGTATGGCCACGATCAGCATCCGATGTAGTCTACGAAGCCATTGCACTGTTGCGTCGAATTGCTTCACCCCTCCTCCTCACAAGAATCCTCTCTCCAGAAATGGATTATGCTCGTAAGAATCATCCACGCCAAGCTTCCGCGCCGTCTCTACTTGCGGCAAAAGGGAACCGTTTTGGTCCCCAGCCCCACTTGGAAAGTCAGGTCGTACTCAATCTGCCAGACATCTTGGTTTCTCGGGATGAGCGCTGCCTCGATTCGTTACACTTTGTGACCGGGCGAGTTGTCTGCCCCTCCGGCCAAACCGGTTAAGTGCTTGAAAGAGCAGCAGTAAACGTTGGGACTGTTGATTGCTCCTAAGGCCTGTGCTGAGGGATTGTTCGTCATGACCTGTCATGACTCGTTATTCATCTCTACTCGAAAGGCGCGTCGAAGTTGTGTATCGCATCGGCACTGTCCCTCTGCTCGCTGTCGGCATGCTGCTTGCGGACTCAGGCGAATTCATCTTCGTAGGACAACGTCTTGACCAGCAGGACAGCACCAAGGCATTCCAGTTGAAAATCCCCTACCACTGCATAGTTCAGTTAAACGGAAAGTAATGGTTTCGCTTCCTCGAAAGCGGCTAGGCAGGTTCCCGTAAGAGGCTAGAACCAGGTCTTGCCCCGGTAGTCTCGGTAGGCGTCGCCAAACTTCTCTTCCAGAACCTTCGCTTCTTTGCGCGCGCGGAACACCTGCATCGGCACCAAGACCACGAGGGTGAGCAGCCAGGCTGGTTTGCCGATCAGAAGTAACAAGCCGACTATGAAGATTGAGCCAAAGAGATAGATAGGATTGCGAATCTTCGAGTACAGGCCGTGGGTGACAAGTTCTTTCGCCTTGGCCCTTATGGCGAAGGATGGGCCCAGCTGGATTCTCGCCGTCATCCATGCCAAGAGAGCCGGAATGGCCAAGACCAGTCCGGCCACGCGGGTGAATGTCCAAGGTTGATCCCGGGAATACCAACAGGCATACGAAACGCCAATGAGAACCAACATGATTTGCAAGATGCCTTTCGACTGGTCTCTCATGGCTAACCAATGTATAGCAAGACAAAACCGCTGGCCAATTTGCCGCGGCAGGGCGTTCAGACTGCCGGAAGGAAATGAGGCTGTTGAAAAAGTGCTGCCAATGCCTCTCTTGCTCGCAGAGTGGGCTCGCAAGTTGTTGATTCTTGGTTCGGCGCAGAAGGTCTGGAACCGCTCAAAAGATTTTTTCATCAGTCTCAAATCCTTGTGGCATGGGCACAGGCGCAATGTTCCTTGGAACGTCTATCGCCCGAGCATAGAATGGCTGGACGAGAGGAGCCTGCCCATGCCCTTGCCAAAACGGGGATCTACGAAGGCCAATTCCCACCTGTCGTTCAACCATGCCATGGTGTACGTACGTCAGGTGGCCCCAGCCCTCCACTTTTATGTGGATCAGCTCGGATTCAAGTTAATTGAGCGGTTTGAGCACCAAGGACATGCCGTCTATGCGAGGCTTCGCTCACCCCGCGGAAACACGACGTTAGCGTTGCACATGCTCGAGCCGGGTCAAACGCTGCCCGAAACTGAAGGAGTTCGGCTGTATCTCGAAGTCAATAACCTCGATGCTTTCTGCAAGAAACTAGAGGGATCCGGGGTCAAGTTCCTCCAGGCACCCAAGTTGATGCCTTGGGGTTGGAGGCATACCTACCTGAAAGATCCTGATGGGCACGAACTGAGCCTGTACTATGCCGGCGCGAAAAGATTTCAAAAGACGGCCATGAAACGCTAAGAGGTCTGGTTGCTACCGGAGGCCTGTTCGGAGTTTCAAATGGCAATGGTTGTGACACATGCTGATCCGCCGTCCGCGCGTTGGCTTGCCTCGAAGAACTGGCCTGCCGCGCGGCGGTAGCTGTCGGCGTACAACTTGCGGTCGCTCGAAATATATGGCGGGCGAATCATCAACACGCCGGCAGCCAGTCAGCCCACTGATCCGTCATGGGGCCCGACCCCTTGCGCTCCAACCCGCGCCTTTCAAGACCTGCTGCGCCGCGTCGGCCTCCCGCAGTAAGCTGGTCCGCGCCGAAGCCTTTCGATGCTGTTGAAAAAGTGCTGCCAATGCCTCTCTTGCTCACAGAGTAGGCTCGCAGGTTGTTGATTTTTGGTTCGACGCAGAAGGTCTGGAACCGCTCGAAAGAGTTTTTCAAGAGCCTCGAAAGGTTTCGGCGTAATTCCCAAGGTTCAAACTTGATGGCTCTTGAACCTGGGCCATGACCGGGGTTAAACTTTGCCCAGGCTCGGGGTGAGGACGGCACAGGTTTTCACCGTT
>JBGPZW010000190.1:0-5632 GCA_041493955.1 Terriglobia bacterium | reverse complement strand
GGCCAGCGGGCCGTCGTAGAGCAGGCGGCCGTGGTCAATGATCATGATGCGGCGGCAGAGCTCCTCGATGTCGTCCAGGTCGTGCGTGGTGAGCAGCACCGTCGTTTGATAACGCGCGTTGATGGCGCGCAGGAACTGGCGGATGTGGTCCTTGGCCACCACGTCGAGGCCGATGGTGGGCTCGTCGAGGAACAGGATGGGCGGGTTGTGCAGCAGCGCCGCGGCCAGGTCGCAGCGCATGCGCTCGCCGAGCGAAAGTTTGCGCACCGGCGTGTGCAGGTAGTCGCCGATGCCCAGCACCTGCCCGAACAGCTCCATGCGCTCGTCGAAGTCCCGCTGTGAGACGCTGTAGATGCGCCGCAGCAGTCTGAACGACTCGACCACCGCGATGTCCCACCAGAGCTGCGTGCGCTGCCCGAACACCACGCCGATCGTCTTCACATACGCGGTGCGCTGCCGCCAGGGCACGAAGCCGTTCGACAGGATTTCGCCGTCGGTCGGGACCAGGATGCCCGTGAGCATCTTGATCGAGGTGGACTTGCCCGCGCCGTTCGGCCCGATGTAGCCGACCATCTCGCCGCGCTCGATCGAAAACGAGATGCTGTCCACTGCGCGCACGGTCTGGTAGTCGCGCACAAACAGATTCTGCAGCCCGCCCCAGACCCCTTCGCGGCGGCGGAAGGTGCGGAAATGTTTGGAAAGCTCGCGGACGGAGATGAGCGGCTCGGCAGGCATGGAGAACGCCATTCTAACATGCCGCCTCTCTGCCCCCAGGACGTCAAGCAGGCAAAGGTTCATGCCACCGCAACCCGCCGCCCGCGTAACGCCAGCGTCCCGCTGGCGGTCTTCGCTTTTGCTGGCGGCGGGATCGTAAAACGTCGCCGCGACGCCGTAGCCGCGCGCCTAGGTGCGGAAGAGCACGTCCTCGCGCTGGAACATCTTGACGGCCAGAAACATCGCCGCCGCGGCATACACGCAGGACGACGCGAAGATCAGTGCGATGTAGTTCCAGTGGTACGTACCGGTGATGATCTCCTTGCTCACCAGGCTGGTGTTGAGGATGGGGATCAGCGCCAGCTTGGCGTTGAGTTCCACTCCGGGCAGCAGCGAGGCCACCGCCGGTAGGATCACCAGGAAGGTCATCGGCGTCAGGTAGCTCTGCGCTTCGCGGTAGCCCTTGGCGAACAGCGCAATGGTCAGCAGCGCCGCCGAGAACAGCACCGCAATGGGCACCGCCATCAGGAAGACGGCGATCACCGCAGACACGTCGAGGGTCATTTGCGCGCCGCCGGAGCGCGCGCCCATTGCTCCGACCCGGCCCACGGCCAGGAAGGAAACGGCCATGGAGACCACCGAGAGCGCGGCAGTAGCCAGCGAAGCGGTCAGCACCATCAGGAATTTTCCCAGCACTAGATGGGTGCGCGCTACCGGGCTGCAGAGAATTGTTTCCATGGTGCCGCGCTCTTTCTCCCCGGCGGTCAAGTCGATGGCCGGATACATCGCGCCGGTCATGCACAGCAGGATCACCATGTAGCCGATCAAACCCCCAAAGATCGCGCCCCACACCTTTTCCGGCGAGGCTACGTTCTTCTCCACGATCTCGAAGGGCTTGAGCAGGCTGTCCGGCAGGTTGCGCGAGGCCAGGCGGTCATGGACGGTCCGGTCGCGCAGCTCGCGGAAAAACTTCTGCAGGCGCTCGGCCCCGAACGAAGACTTGATCTCGCCCTCGTACATGTAGATCTGCACGGTGGGCGTCTCCCCGCGTTCGAGAGCAGCGTCAAACCCTTTGGGGATCTCCACCGCCGCGCGGATTTTCTTGTCAGTGATCTGGTCGGCGTAGTCCGCGCTGGAGGCCACGATCCGGATGTCCCGGACAGCCCGCAGAGCCGCCAGCGTCCGAGGCGAATCTTCTCCGCCGAGCACCATGACTTTGGGGGCCTCCAGGCGCGCCTTGCCCACCAGCTCCGTCGCCAGGTAGCCGAAGCCCACCGTCAGCACCGGGAACAGCAGCAGCGGCACCACGATCATGGAGATCAGCGTGCGCCGGTCGCGCAGCGAATCGGTCAGCTCCTTGCGATAGACAATCCCGATGTTGCGCAGGCTCATGCTCCCGCTCCAGGGGCGCGGCAAGCGGCGCCCTTACGATTCAGGCGGATCGCGTCACTCGCCGACCACCCGGACAAAGATTTCCTCCAGCTCCTGGTCGCCGTAACGCTGGCGCAGCTCGGCCAGGGTGCCTTCGGCCCGGATGCGGCCGTTGTGGATGATGCCGATGGTGTCGCAGAGTTTTTCCGCTTCGCTCATCACGTGAGTCGAGAAGACCACGGTCTTACCCTGCTGGCGGCACTCGCGAATGAAGCCGACAATGGCCCGCGCGGTCATCACGTCCAGGCCCACCGTCGGTTCATCGAAGATCATCACCGGCGGGTCGTGCACCAGCGTGCGCGCGATGGACACCTTTTGCTTCATCCCCGTGGAGAGTTTGTCGCAGCGGCGGTCGCGGAACTCGTTCATCTCCAACCGCAAAAAGATTTCGTCGATGCGCCGGTGCATCTCGGCTTCCTCCAGGCCGTAGAGTCGCCCGAAATATTCCACCATCTCCTGTGCCGAAAGCCGCCCGTAGAGCGCCGTGGCGGTGGAAAGAAAACCCACGCTGGCCCGCACCTGGGCCGATTGCGTGACCACGTCGTAGCCGGCCACGCGCGCCGTGCCGTCGGTCGGCTCGAGGATGGTGGCCAGCAGGCGCAGCGTGGTGGTCTTCCCGGCGCCGTTGGCGCCCAGCAGGCCGTAGATCTCTCCCGGCCGGCATTGGAAACTCACGCCGTCCACCGCGCGAATCTCGCCACGCTTCTTGTCCTGGAAGATTTTGGTTAGCTTCAGCGCTTCGATCATCGAAACTCGTTGCTCCGGCGGCGGTGCTTTCGAGCGCCGTGCGGGGCCCTCCGTCGCTGCTCCTCCCCGCCGGGCCGCGCCAAGATATCACGCGGGCAGCGCCCGCGTCGCGCTACTCGCCCATCACCCGGATGAGGATGCGCTTCGGGCGCAGGCCGTCGAGCTCGGCGTAGATCACCTGCTGACAGGGGCCCAGTTCGAGCCGGGCGCCGCTGACTGGCACCAGCGCCTGGTGCGCGAGCAGCAGGCTCCGCAGGTGCGCGCTGGCGTTGCTCTCAAATCGCGCCGCGTGTCTGTAGTCCTCGCGGTGCGGCGCGAGCTTCTCCAGCCACGCGTCCAGGTCCTCGAGCAGCCCGGGCTCTTCGTCGTTGACGAACACCGCCGCATTCGGGTGCAGCGCATTGACGAGGACAAAACCGTCCCGGATGCCGCTCTTCTCCAGCGCCGCTTTCACGCTTTCGGTGATATTGACGAATTCGCGCTTCTGTCGGCTCTGTACGGTCAGATAGTCACTGTGAATTTTCATGGCCTCGGAAACCTCACGCGCGCAAATTGTAGCCGAACTCCCCGTCAATTTGCATTTGCCCGCTCCCCCGCCGCGCGCGTACCGCCAGCGTCTCGCCGGCGTTTTTCAGCGGTGCCGGCAGGAAGCAACACCGCCGGCGGTACAGGCAGGCTCAGCCTTTATGGCAGGTGGTGCACTGCTTGGCTTCGTAGTTCTCGGGCGTCACGCGGAACATGTTGTTACAGGTGATGCAGACGCGGTGCAGCACCGGCGCTGGCTTCTTGCCGGGTTGGGTCTCGCTGGTTGGCTGGCTCGAACCTTCCGTGCTCATGGCGCGATTCTAACACACGGCGGCAAACGTTGCGCTTCGTGACGCCGGCATATTGCCGGCGATCTTACTCCAGGTGGCGAATGGAAGGCGCGGCCAGGGCGATGATCGCGGTCAGCACCAGTGCGAAGCCGCTCGACAGGCCCAGCGCGGCGGGCGTGCTCCAATGTTCAGCCAGCGCGCCCACCAGCAGGCTCCCGAGCGGGGTGAAGCCGAGAAAGGCCATGGTGTACATGCTCAGCACGCGCCCGCGGATCTGGTCGGGCACCAGCGTCTGGATCAGGCTGAGCACGGTGGCCACGCAATTCACCGCCGCCCCGCCCACCACGGCCAGCAGCAGCGCGGAGAGCAGCGGGTGGCGCGACGCGCAGAACAGCAGGATGGCGGCGAAAAAAGTGAGTGCGGCGCCGAGCACCACCGGTCCTCGCCGCCGATGCGTGCGCAGCATGGCTAGGTGGATTCCGCCGAGCAGCGCGCCCGCGCCCGCCGCGGCGACCAGGTAGCCCAGGCCGCGCGCGCCGACGTGCAGGACGTCGCGCGCGAACGCCGGCATCATCACCAGGTACGGCAGCCCGAACATGCTGACCATGGCCACCAGCAGCACCAGCAGCAACACGGTGCGGTTCTGCCGGACGTAGTGAAAACCCTCGGCTATCTCCGCGGCTACCGAACGGGTCTCGCGTTCGGCGCGCGCGGGAAACGCCACGCGCCCGATCACGAACAGTAGCGGCACGTAGCTCAGCGCGTTCAGGTAGAAGCACGCGGCCACGCCCAGCCCAGCAATGGCGAAGCCGGCCAGCGACGGTCCCAGCACGCGCGAGGCGTTGAACTGAATGGAATTGAGCGCGATGGCGTTGAGCAGGTCTTCGGCCGGCGCGAGATCCCGGATGGCCGACTGGTACGTGGGCGCGTTGAGCGCCATCGTCGTGCCGGCGAAGACGGCGATGACCATGATTTGCCGCACAGTGATCCAGTGCATTTGCGTCAGCACGGCCAGCACCAGCGCCAGCAGCATCATGGTGGTTTGCGTTGCCAGCAGCAGCCGCCGCCGCGAGGCACGGTCGGCGATCACTCCACCCAGCAGCGAGAAGACCAGCGCCGGCACCTGCTGCGCAAAGCCCACCAGCCCCAGCCACAGGGGTGAGCCGGTCAGTTGCAGCACCAGCCAGCCCTGCGCTACGTTCTGCATCCACGAGCCGATGTTGGAGACGAAGTTGCCCGTCCAGAACACGCGAAATTCCGTGTGACGCAGCGCGCGAAAACATCCCCGCCCCGGCGCCAGCAACAGGTCCAGCGGCAGGCGCGCCCACGGCGCGGTTGAGTTTTCCGCGGAAGGAGGCGAGAAAGGCCCCAGGGGCGGGGAGTTAGCCATCGCTCAGGCCGCTTGCCCGGCGAGAATTTCCCGCACGCGCGCGACGATCTCCCCCACGCGCACCGGGCGATAGAGCACGGCCGCGGCGCGCTCCAGTGGCGTGCCCGACTCCCCGGAGATCTCCGGGCGCGAGGCCACCACGACCACCGGCACGCGCCGCGCCAGATTGGTCAGCGCTTCGCGGCTCGCCGGTGTGGCGTTCGCGGCCGCGGCGTCCACCACCACGGCCGAAGGTGCCGTGCCGCGCGCCAGGGCTTGTGCCGCGTCATCGGACGTCTCCATGCCCAGCGCCTCGATGCCGGCGTGAAGCAGCTCGGCGCGCACGGCCGTGCGCAGCGTCCAGTCTTCAGAGATCACGAAAACGGTTGGCATCCTGATTTCGGAGTATAGCATTCCCCTTCCGGTGGCGCTCGGGGCGCGAGATCGCATGCGGCATAGGCAATGCGTGCGGTCTTTGTTAGAATGCGCCGTCTTGGATTCTCGCGCGGTACACTGATTAGAGAAAGGCGCGCATGCGCTGGAATCTGCAAAAGCG
>JBGPZW010000016.1:0-34853 GCA_041493955.1 Terriglobia bacterium | reverse complement strand
CGCGAGGCCGTGCCCCAGAGGTAGCGGTCCAGCATCAGGTCGCCCACGACGCCGATGCGGCAGCGGCGGAAGCGCGCCACGCGCCTCTTCGCGCTGCGGGCGAGTTGGGAAGAGGAGCTTTTCATGTGCGGCGCTCCGCAGGGTTCCCGGCGCGGGGTCTCATTCCTCCTCGATGCGCGCTTCCTCCGGCAGCATCACCGGGAAATTGTACTTTTCATCGATGGGATAGACGCGCCGGCAGGCGGGACACTTCAGGCCCTTGCTGTCCGCGGTGAGCTGCACGTGCTTCATGCACAGGGGGCAGACGAGGATGTCCAGCAACTCTTTCTTAAGGGCCATGGCAAATCCCCTCGCCTCGCGGAGGCCCCGGAGGGACGGAGCGGGCGCAGGGCGTGAACGCAGTCACTTTAACAGAGACGTTTCGCCGCAGGCAACCGCCTCGGCTCAGAGTCCTTTCGCACGCCGGAACTCGCGCACCACCAGCGGGACGTCGCGGTGCTCGCCGTCCACCGCGTAGTTCAGCCGGCGCATCTCCGCCTCGGAGAGCTGCCCGCCCAGCGCGCGCAGGGCATCGCGCAACGCCGGATGCCTCGCGAGCGTGTCGCGGCGGACAATCGGCACCGCTTCGTAGGGCGGAAAGTAGCGGCGGTCGTCTTCCAGCGCGACCAGGTCGAGCGCGGCAATCAGCCCGTCGGTGGAGTTTCCCGCCACGATGTCCACCTGCTTTTCCCGCAGCGCGCGATAGATCAGGCCCAGGTCCATGATCCTCGGCGTTTCCCGAAAGCGCAATTGATACGCCTCGACCCAGCCCTTGAATCCGTCCGGACGCTCCATGAATTCGTAGCCGAAGCCGGCGCGCCAGCGCGGCGCGTAGGGCGCGATGTCGGAGATCGCGCGCAGCTTCGCTTGCCGCGCGTCTTCGCCGCGAATCACCATGGCAAACGTGTTGTTGAAGCCGAGCGGCTCGGTCAGCTCGAGGCCGAAGCGCTCCGCGTAGGCCTTCTTCACGCGCGCGTACACCGCAGCCGGATCGCGCGAGGGCGGCTCGGCCAGCACGGCCGTGAGCGCCGTGCCGGTATATTCCACGTAGAGGTCGATCTCGCCGGCGCGCAGCGCCTGCTGGCAGATCAGTGTGCCGCCCAGGTTGAAGCGCCGCTCGACCTTGAGCCCCGTGCGCGCTTCGATCTGTTGCGCCAGCAGCTCGGCGAGAACGATCTGCTCGGTAAAGTTTTTCGAGCCGATGACGATGCGCCGCGCGCGGCCCGCGCGGCAGCCGGGCAGAGCCATCAGCGCAAGCAGGGCCAGCAGTAGAACACAAGTCAGAAAACGACCGCTCGCGCGGTGCCGTGCGCTTCCGCGAATTGTGGGCCAGCGTGACATCCGGTCTCGCTCCTGTGCCGCCCCAGCGCAGCTGAGGCGGGTCGTTTACGGTTTCATTCCGAGGGAGCCCGCATGCGGGCAACCAAGGAATCTCTCCGGAGAGATCCCGCGTCCCGGTAGAACCGGGACTCGGGATGACCGGTGGCGGCCTCAAAGCCGCCGCTACACAAACCAGATGGCATCTGGCGGCCTAAAGGCCGCCCCAACACAAACCGGCTACGGCTAGCGCGCGGCCAGGCGGCGCTCGGCCCAGCCGAGCGAAACGTCCGCGGCCACCGCGAGCAGCGCCGCCGGAATGGCTCCCGCCAAGATCACTTGATTATTCACCGTGGCCACGCCGCGGAAGATGTACATGCCCAGGCCTCCGGCGCCGACGGCCGCCGCGATCGTGGCCACGCCGATCGAGATCACCGTGGCCACGCGAATCCCCGCAAGGATCACGCCGAGCGAGAGCGGAATCTCCACCTGCCAGAGCATTTGCCGCCCGGTCATGCCCATGCCGCGCGCGGCTTCCACTACGGCGGGGTCCACGCCCGAAATGCCGGCGTAGGTGTTGCGGATGATGGGCAGCAGCGCATAGAGCGTCAGCGCCACGATGGCCGTGCGGCTGCCGATGCCGCCCACCAGCGGCACGGGAATCAGAAAGCCGAACAGCGCCAGGCTGGGCACGGTCTGAACGATGTTGGCCGCGCCGAGGATGGGCCGGTGCAGCGCGCGATGCCGCGTCAGGAGAATCCCCAGCGGGATGCCGATGGCCACGGCCAGGGCCATGGCCACGGCCACCAGCGCCAGATGCTCCAGAGTGAATTGCAGGACTTCGGCCGGGTTGCGGAGGATGTAGTCAAGAAGATGCACCGGGCACCTCGCTTCCGGAGAGCAAATCTTTCTGCCCGAGCCCCAGGGCGGAAACGAATTCTTTGACTTCGGGTTGCGGGGCGCGCAGGAAATCCCGCGGCGCATGGATCGCCACCAGCCGGCCTTCGGCCAGCAGCGCGATGCGCGTGCCCAGCAGCAGGGCTTCGCGCACGTCGTGGGTGACGAAGACAATCGTCTTCCCGAGTCGCGCCGCCAGCGCGCCGAACTCGCGCTGCAGCTCCGCGCGCGTCACCGGATCGAGCGCGCCGAACGGCTCATCCATCAGCAGGATGGGCGGATCGGCGGCCAGCGCGCGGGCCACGCCGACGCGCTGACGCTGCCCGCCACTCAGCTCGCGCGGGCGCCGCTGCGCAAACTGCGCGGGCTCGAGGCCCACCAGGCGCAGCAGCTCCTCGACGCGCGCGCGGATGCGCTCCAGTGGCCAACCTTCGAGTTGCGGCACCAGGCCGACGTTGCGCGCGATGGTGAAATGCGGGAACAGGCCGACCTCCTGGATCACGTAGCCGATGCGCCGCCGCAGGCGAATGGGGTCCCAGTCGGTTGTGCGGCGGCCGTCCACCAGGACCTCGCCCGAGGTGGGCTCGAGCAGGCGATTGATCAGCTTCAGCGTGGTGGTTTTGCCGGAGCCGCTGCGGCCGAGCAGCACCAGCGTCTCACCGCGCTCGACGCGCAGGCTCAGGTCCGCGAGCAGGGCGCGGCCCCGAGGCTCCGTGCCGCGCTGGCCGCCGTCTAAGCGGTAACAGACGCCGCGACACTCAATCACGCCGTTGTGTTCGGGTTCGCTTGCCATGCTCTTATTCCGCGAGGCGGCCAGTTCCTGCTGCGGCCGGCCGCCGGCCCCCCGGGGCTCCACGAATATTGACTTTCCGGGCGGCGGGGAGCATCCTCAGACACCCTCCGGCCCCATCCGGCTGGAGTTTTCCCTCAATCCCGAGAAGGCGCGCGAACGCGCATCCCCGGCGCCGGATGCGCATCCAATTCGGAGGCCATCAAACCTATGGGAGTCGCAGCCACCACCCTCTCGGTTCGGCAGCAGTTGATCTCGCGTCTGGCGGAGGCGCGCGCCCAATCGGATGATCTTTTCCGCCTGGTGCAGCCGGATACCATCTACGACCGGCCCATCCCCGAGCGGCACCGCATCATTTTCTATCTCGGCCATCTCGAGGTCTTCGACTGGAACCTGTTGCGCCGCGAACTGTTCGGCCAAGAATCCTTTCATCCGGAGTTCGACCGGCTGTTCGCCTTCGGGATCGATCCAGTGGACGGCGGCCTGCCCTCCGATCAGCCTTCGGACTGGCCCGCGCGGGCGGAGATCGAACGCTACAACCAGCGCCTGCGCCAGACGATTGACGCGTTCCTGGAACTCGCCCGCTTCGACGCGACCCCGGCGAGCACTTCCGGCCGCACGCTGCTCGAGGCGGCCATCGAACACCGCTTGATGCACGCCGAAACGCTGAACTACATGCTGCATCAGTTGCCGGTGGAGCGCAAATTCGGGCGTCCGATTGTACCAGCACCCGCCGCGCCGGCGGTGGCGCCGCGCCGGGTGGAGATTCCCGCGGGCCGCGCCACGCTGGGGCTGCTGCGCGCGGAGGATAGCCCGTTCGGCTGGGACAACGAATTTGAAGCGCACAGCGTGGACGTGCCTTCCTTCGCCATTGACGTTTACAACGTGACCAACCGTCAATACCTCGAGTTCCTCCGCGCCGGCGGTTACCAGCACCGCGCCCTCTGGACCGACGCCGACTGGGAGTGGAAGCAGGCACAGGGGATCACACATCCCGCGTTCTGGACGCCGCGCGGCGAGGAGTGGTTTTACCGCGGCATGTTTGCCGAAGTGCCGCTGCCGCTCGATTGCCCCGTGTACGTGAGCCATGCCGAGGCCTCGGCCTACGCCCGCTGGGCGGGCAAGGCGCTGCCCAGCGAAGCGGAGTGGCATCGCGCCGCCTACGGCACGCGGCACGGCGCGGAACGCGTCTACCCGTGGGGCGAGCAGCCGCCCGACGCGCGGCACGGCAATTTCGATTTCCACCGCTGGGACCCGACGCCGGTGGGCGCGCATCCGACCGGCGCGAGCGCCTTCGGCGTCGCCGACCTGCTGGGCAACGGATGGGAGTGGACCCGCACGGTCTTCGAGCCGTTTCCCGGATTCGAGGCGTTCGCGTTTTACCCTGACTACTCGGCAAACTTCTTCGACGGCAAGCACTACGTGATGAAGGGCGGGTCGGCGCGCACGGCGGCGTGCCTGTTGCGGCGAACGTTCCGCAACTGGTTCCAGCCGCATTATCCCTACGTGTACGCGGCGTTCCGCTGCGTCGAGAGATAAGCCGGCCGCGGGCGAGGAGGCGCCATGCAGACGCAAGCGATCGCACGATACTCGGCCGCCGACTTCGCCGCGGAGGTGCGCGCGGGGCTGACCCGGCCGGGCCAGAAGGAATTACCGTCGAAATATCTTTACGATGAGGTGGGCTCGGCGCTGTTTGAAGTGATCAGCGTGCTGCCCGAATACGGGCTGACGCGCGCCGATGAGCGCCTGCTGCGGCGCCACGCCGAAGAGATCGTCCGGCGCCTGCCCTCGCCCGTGGTGGTGGCCGAACTCGGCAGCGGCAGCGGCAAGAAAACCCGCTGGATTCTCGAGGCGCTTTCCCGCCGGCAGCGCACCACGTACTTCCCCATCGACATTTCGCCCACCGCGCTGGCCCAATCCGAGAAAGAACTCGGGCAGATTGATTTCGTGAGCATCGTGGGCTACGAGCGGCCCTACCTCGACGGCCTGCTCGCCGTGGCCGCCAACCGCCTGCCGGAAGAGCGCCTGCTGGTGCTGTTTCTGGGCAGCACGATCGGCAATTTCGACCGCCCGGCCGGCGAGGATTTCCTCACGGAGGTGCGCCGCGTTCTCTATCCGGGCGACGCCCTGCTGCTCGGCACCGACCTGGTGAAATCCTTGCCGCAACTATTGGCCGCCTACGACGATGCGATCGGCGTCACCGCCGCGTTCAACCTCAACCTGCTGGCGCGCATCAACCGCGAACTCGACGCCGACTTCGACCTGAGCGGCTTCCGCCATGCCGTGCGCTACGACGAAAAGGAGCGCCGCATCGAGATGCATCTGCGCTCCACCTGCGAACAGAGCGTCGCGGTCCGCAAGGCCGGCTTCCGCGCGCGCTTCGCCAGGCACGAGACCATCTGGACGGAAAGCTCGCACAAGTATTACCTCGAAGAGGTCGCGCAGATGGCCGAGCGCACCGGGTTCCACTGTGACGCGCAGTGGGTGGACGAGGAGTGGCCCTTCGCGCAGAACCTGCTTCTTGCGCGCTAGGCAAGGCGGGATTCAGCCGCGGCGCGATGGCGGCTGTAGAATGAACTGCGAATCGGGCAGGACGTGAGCGATGGCGGCTAGCCGGGAGGGCGGAACTGGAGTACGGCCTCCTCCCTCAACTTCTGGACTCTCTTTCGCACCTCGGTGTCGGTGAGGACGCTCTTCTCGATCAACAGCTGGATGACAGCCTCGATCAACAACAAACTCTGGAAGGCGGGCTCGTCGAAGGAGCTGACGATTTCCCCGACTCTGGGACTGCCTTTCATGCGCCCCGCCTGGCCGCTGCCTACCCGAGGACAGCCGCCCCCCGTGTGCAGACCATTTTCACAGCCTCCCGGCTCGGCCACCCGAAAAAACCGCAGTTGCTTTCTTTGGCGAGCACTGCCGGGGTTTCGCGATAGAATCGGGGCGGAGGTGCAGCGTTGCGACCTGGTGAGCGGCTCCGAGAAGTGCGCGAGCGCCTCGGCATCACCACCCGGGAAGTCGAGGAGCACAGCCGGAAGATTGCCGAGGCGGAGCGCAACGAGGATTTCTACATCTCGAACGCCTGGCTGACGCAGATCGAAAACAAAACCTCAGTCCCCAGCATCTACAAACTCTACAGCCTGAGCGTCATCTACCGGGTCGACTTCCTGAAGCTGCTCTCCATGTTCGGCGTTGATCTGGACCGGCGCGGGAAGTACGAGCTGGCCATACCGGTGCCAAAAACCCATCTGACCACACTGGAAGTTTACGACGGCGAGCGGACCGTCACCTTCCCGGTGCGCTTCGATCGCGGTTTCAGCCCGGACAAGACCAACCTGATCTCCCGCATGGTGGAGATCTGGGGCGAGGTGCCGATCGCGCTGATCCAGCACCTGGACATCCGGCACAGCCAGTACGGCTACATCGGGCTGCAGGACTACACGCTTCACCCGCTGTTGCGGCCCGGGTCCTTCGTGCAGATTGACAGCCGCTTGAACAAGGTCCAGACCTCCGCGTGGCGCACCGAGTTCGACCGGCCGATTTACTTCATCGAGCTCCGCGACGGCTATGCGTGCTCCTGGTGCGAGCTGCGCGGGAACCAGCTCACGCTCCTGCCGCATCCGCTCTCACCCTGCAGCATCCGCCAGTTCAATTACACCAGCGAAGCGGAAATCGTCGGGCAGGTGACCGCCGTGGCCATGCGCCTGGTCAGCTCGACCAACCCGCCGGCTGACGGGCTTCCAGAATTGCCAAAGCGATCCTGAGGTTGGAGAAGAAAAACTCCGCGGAAAGCGCATCGCAGTCGCTGGGGATCGTGACGCGATAAGGCTCCAGCTTGCGCCAGGCGTCCAGCACGCTGCGGGCTTGCGCGTGGGTGGAGCGGAGGTAGGCGTCGAGCTCCTGGACAAGGTCCTCCAGGGGACTGAACGCAAGATGCCGAAAGATTTCCCGGTGGCAGGCGGCCAGAGCCATGCCGGCCACCGTCTCGGTGAAACTCAAGGCCAGCCCCTCGTGGTAATACTGGCCGGTGTTGTAATCCCGCATGGAAGCCAGATAGATCAGCCGGGCGAGCTCTCCGCGGATTCCTGCCAGGGAGCGGCTGCGGATGTCCTCGCACGCGGCCTCGACGTCCATGCGTTTGATCTCAGTCCGCATCTGGGGTCGCTAGCTTGTGCCTGACCGCCCGGTTCCGGGCGACTTGACCCGCGCCAGCCGCGCAGGATCTATGCTGGCGAGCAGCGCTTGCAAGAGGGCACAGAGCCGCTCGGATGCGCCGACCGTCCGGCCCACCAGCCTGCCCGCGTGCAGCGGGCCGCGCAGCCAAATCAAGCCGAGCAGGAGATCGCAGGCCAGCAGAAACACGAAGTAGTGCGCGGCCAGCCGGAGCTCCACCGCAGGGCTCAGGCTGACACTCTGCCGCGCGATTCTCCGGTGAACCACCATCAGCCGCCCCACCTGCCCGCGGGTCTGGCGCAGCCAGGCGAGAGCAATCGCACGGCGCTCGCGCTCAAATCGGCGCTGAATCTGCGGGGAGGTGTGCGTGGAGATGTACTCCCAATCCTGCGGAGAAAAGATCTTCGCCACCAGCGGCCGCGGCAGAAGCTCCAGTTGCAGGGCGTCCAGCGCTTCCTGAGCCTCGTCCAGTTCGCCTGCTCCGGCAGAATAGACGCCGCTCCGCCATGCCCAGTACACCAGGAGCACCAGCAGCAACAGGCCAAGGAGGAGAAAGGGCAGCAGGGGAGTCATGGCCGCACGCCCCTGGCCAGATACGCGCGCACCTGCGCGAGCATCCGTCGGGTTTCTGCCGCGAGAAGCTCATAGTCCTCTTCAATCCCCGCAGCGCGCTGTGGCTGCGGGTTCGGCTGATACGACCATAGAGCCGCACACCAGATCAGCAGCGAGAGTGCGTAGGCCGCGGGCTGAAGGTACTGCCACCAAACTTGAAAGGCGTCCCCGAGATGGGAGCGTAGGGTTAGATGGATCAAGCTGGTCCCAATAAAGAAGCCGTACCCGACAATCATGCCTTTGAGATTTCGCCCCACCGGAATCGCGTAATAGGCCAACAGGGCTACGACGGCCAGCAAAAGAATGCCCTGCACAGTGCGTAAATTGCGTTCCAGCTCCGCTGTGGACTTTGCCGGCGACCAGACCGGTCCGGTGAGTGAATTGACAAACACTTTGCTTACGACCAGGGCGAACACCGTCAGAAGCACGCCTTTAGCCATCCGCGCCGTCCCAGGGTATCGCCTTAGAGCCTGCCTGTAGATCTCCCAGATTACGGCGTAACCCACAGCTACACTCACAAATTGTGTGCCCCAGTAGAAACGCGAATAAAAGCCCGGATGTGACAAATACACGTAGAAGCGAAGCAGGGATTCCAATAGGACATAGCTGAGGTAGAAGTAAAAAATGGGGTAGCGCGTGAATATCTTTCCTTGCAGCGCTCGCAGCAGCAACAGGGCTTCCAGAGCGTTTGTGACCCACCACAGAGTCAGGGCAGACCTCCGAACTCTTTTCCTGAGCTGCCAAATGCTAACACAAAAAAAGAGGGGGCGGTTTACGGCAGCCCCCTCTCTGTAAGTTTAGTTACGCGCCGACGTTCAGCTGGGCCGGGAGTGGAATCGGCGGCGCCGGCGGTGCGCCTCCATCGGCGTTCAGGACCGTGCTGTGCGCGGTGGTGAACCCCACCGACGCAAACGAGCCTGCCACCGCAACGACCGCAAGCAGAATCACATAGACGAGTTTTTTAGAAAACATACTTTCCTCCTTGAATGGGGATGGGATAGGTGAAACGCAGCGAGGGTATGAGAGCAGGCGGAGGTGGGGAGATGGTTCGTGCGCTTGCTCGGCTTACCGAGCAAGATGCAGTTTATCGCGGAGGTAACCTGGGAAATTCGAGTACCCGATGCGTAACAGTGGCTCCCCGCAAAGGATTACCCGGGCTAGGGAGCAGTTGCCTTGCAAGCCGGCTGGTCTTCCAAGGGTGTGTGCTTGCGAGCTAGCTCAACCGGCGCGACCCGCCGTGGCCACATTCCGGGCAGGCGTGGACTTCCTCGATGATTCCGCCCAGCACGGGGTCCATCCGCGCAGCCTCCTCGGGGCTGGTCGCGTCCACGAGCTTCTCGGCGTGGCGGTTCATCTCCACCTGGCACCGGGTACAGACCATCTTGCCGGACTTTTTCTGAGGGGGCTTTTCTTTGCGGGGGCTCACTCGCTCCTCCTCTTCGCGCTCTACTCGAGAGCGATGTTTTCGCGGCCGTGGCGCAGCGTCTTGGCCATCCAGATCAGTTCTTTGAGGAACTTTTCGATGCGCGGCAGAAAGGAGGTGTCCAGCAACCCGCCGGAGCCATCGAACACCCCTTGCACGTTGGAGATGTTGACGTCCCAGAAAATCGTAACCAGGCCCAGCTCGCGCATCACCGGCAGGAGATTCTGAATTCCGCGAGTGCCGCCGAACGGCCCGGCCGACACACCCACAATTCCCACGGCCTTGTGAATGTACTCCTCGCGGCAGCTATCGAGCACGTGTTTTAGCAAACCGGAGTAACCGTGGTTGTATTCGGGGGAAACGATCACCAGGGCGTCGGCCCGGTTCAACTTCTCGGCGAAACCCTTGTCCTTGATGGCTCCGCCGGCGTCATCGGTGGGCAGGGGCAGCCTGGCGATGTCGATCAGCTCAGTTTCCACGCCGGGGCGCCGGGCGAGCTGGCGGGTGACCAAGCCGGCGGCGTGGACGCTCATGCGCCCGCGGCGCGTGGTGCCCAAAATCACAGGAATAAGGAGTGGTCGGGCGTCTGCCATTCATTCCTCCTCAGGGGGCATTCAGCGCAGCGGGGCGACGTGCAGGACGACGCGCGCCGTCCAGGCGGCGTGGGGCTCGAGCTCCGCGGGCCAGACGGCCAGAATCTGCGAACCCTGGTACACCCTCTCGAAACCTCCCTCGGATTCCGACACGGTTTCAATCGGCGCCACCCAGAACTGGCTGGCGCCGGGCGCCTCGATCATCGTGGCGACCTTCTGCCATTCGTCCACGACGTGGAGATCAGAGGCGGGCACGGCCGCGCCCCAGTTGAGCGAATGGCGCTCGCTGCCAAACTCGAAGTAGCGATCCGGCTCTTGGGGAGCGAGCAGATTGAGCACCATCTCCAATCCAACCTTGACCCGGAGCGGCTGCGGGCCGGTCTGTGAGAGCACGAGATCGCAGGCCACGCAAAAACCAGCGCCGGATTTCACGAAGGAGAAAGTCTTGCAGGCGCGCAGGACGGGAGCCGCGGCCTCGCCCCCCATGGGCGGCTCGAGCGGGGCTTCGCGGACCAGTTCGACCTTCTCCGCCGACACGCTGACCACGTCGTAGGCCCCGGCGGCCAGCCCGGCGTTCTCCTCCAGGCGCAGGGCTTCGTAGTCCTCGTAGGCCCTCCAGGGATGGAAGAGCAGCACGCGGAAGGCGTGGCGGGGCCAGCGGTCGTAGCGCAGGCGGCGCGCGAGGCCCGGTTCCTTGACGCGCGTTTGCTCGTGGATTGAGACCACCCCGCCACCCGTGGCGGCGGCATCGAGCAGGCGCGCGTGATAGGCCTCTGGGCGGCGCTGCAGCGAATTGATCAGCGTGACGTCGCGTCCGCGAAAATCGAGCGCCGCCAGCGTGCCGCCGTCGGCCGGCTTGAACAGCGCGGCAAACTGCGGCGAGGTCAGATAGATCTCCTCGGCGCCGTCGGCGTCGAAATCGAGCCGTGCTACCTGGGCGGAGCCGGCCCGGCCATATTCGACCGCCTCAGCGAGCTTTTCGGCGCGCACCAGTTCGCGCCAGAGGATCGTGCGTAGGTGCGGGGCATAGAGCCCGCCGAAAATGCCGTGCCAGTAAGCGTCGTTGCACTGCGCGCGCAGCAGGTGCGTGGTGGCCTCTTCCAGCTTGCGCCGCGCCGCCTGACCCCGGCGCCGGCCGGCCAGCCGCCGGATCTGGCTCGAAACGTAAAGCATCTTCTTGTGCAGCAGATTGGTCTCCGCGTACTTGCTTAGGAAATTGCGCCAGAAGCCGCCGCGCAGGAAGACCTGTATATCCGGCCGCGAGGCGAACTCCTCCACCGCGGCGTGGAAGCGGTGGCGAACCGCGGTGGGCAGAGCCCACTCCATCATTTCGTTATAGGAAGCGGTGGGCAGCTCGGCGCGGCCGAGCGGCGGGTGCGTGGAGACGTATTCGCCCGGGGGCGTGGTGGCCAGCCAGTCGCCATTGGCCTCGAGCGCGGTGAAGAAGTGCTCGAGCCAGCCATTGCGGTAACAGTGCTCCCAGGTGCCGGGCCAGACGCCGAATTTCTCGCAATCGTCGCCCATCGCGGCCATCGCGCCGGGATGTTCCCGGGCGACCCGGCGGAGCACCTCGATGTTCTCCTCGACGCTGTGGAACGGAATCAGGTAGCGAAGTTCCTTCAAGCCGGGAATGACTTTGACGGTCGCGCCGAGATCTTCCACTACATAGTAGCCGTGGAGTTGCGCGAGATCGGAGCCGGAGGCCAGGAAGTGGATGTCGTCCACCAGGGTGTATTCCACGCCCGCGGCGGCCAGCGAGCTGGGAAGCTGCGGCTCCCAGACGCGCTCGGCCAGCCAGGCGCCCGCGGGCCGGCGGCCGAAATGCTCCGCGAGGTAGCTGGCCAGGCGGCGAATCTGCTCCAGGCGGTCCTCGGGCGGGATGGCCACCAGGATGGGCTCGTAGAAGCCGCCGCCGACCAGCTCGACCTGGCCGCGAGTCACCAGCTCGCGCAGCAGCTTGAAGAATTCCGGATGGCGCGGCTCGATCCACTCCAGCAGCGGCCCGCTATAGTGCAGACCCAGTCGCACCGAGGCATGGCGCGCAAGGCACTGGAGAAACGGCAAATAGGAGTGGGTGTAGCACTGCTCCAGCACGTCGTCGAAGTTCCCGACGGGCTGATGCGCGTGGATAAGCAGAACCAGGTGTAGCCTTGGCAAGTGGGGACCTCTTCCAAAGACAAGCCGATTATGATAGCGCGGGAAGCGAGATTCTTCCCAGCGGATTTCGCGGGCGAATAGTGAGCGAACGCCGCGGCGAGCCGCCGACGTACCAAGCGGAACTGCCCAACGAGCCGCGATGCGACCCGAGGGTGGCTATGTCGATCTGAACTTGACACGAGAGGGTGGCTGCCGTATCGTCTCGCGCATAGATAGGGTTGAAGTCGGAAATTCCGGTTAAAAAGTTAAAAGCTAGCACTCAAGGGCATCGAGAGTTCGCGGGTGAAGAAAGCATTGGCTCCTCCACTTCGCTCCCTTCGGCTTCGCTCAGGGCAGGCGGGACAAACGAGTGGAGAGGGGACGGTGAAAGACCCTGACCATCGCCCGGAAGAAGTCCAGAAGGACGAGCGTTCATAGAGTCCTACTAAAAGTCAGTCGCCCCGACACTGACTGGGCCCAGCGCGTGACCCACAAAATTTCGGAGGTGACCTATGTCAATTCCCCCCAAAGGTATTAGACGCTCAGCGCGGTTGACCGCCCTGGTTGCATCTTTCTTCTTGGCGTCCCTTGCTGCGCTTGGTGTACTGGATCGCCTGACGACCACCAGCGCCGCTCAAAATCGGCCGGCGGCGACGGAGCAGACAGTTACCGGCAACGATAGCAGTTCAACACCAGGCCAAGTCGATCAGTCGCAGTCGGTGGTCCGGCGCTCGCCCGTGGCCGAAGAAGCGGAGCACCACGATGAGTCATTGCCACTCCTGCTGCTGCCGCCCGCGCATCGGCAGGGCGGTCTGCGAATTCATTACGTGAAACCGATACCGCGCCGCATAAACGTTGGCGCCGTGGACTCGGCGGTGCAGCAGAGCGTCCCCACGATCCAGGCACCCGCGACGACCCTCAACTTCGACGGCGTTGGCAGTGGTTTCTCGGGGCCGCAGGGCACCTTCACGGTCGACTCCGCCCCTCCTGATACCAACGGCGCTGTGGGGCCGAATCATTACGTCCAGATCGTGAATACCGATTTCGCAGTTTTCAACAAGAGCGGTACCGCGCTCTACGGTCCCGTTCCCATCAAAACTCTGTGGGGCGGCTTTGGCGGCGGCTGCCAGACCAACAATGACGGCGACCCGGTCGTGCTGTACGACTCCATCGCAGACCGCTGGGTTATTTCCCAGATCTCCGTGACGACCACGCCCTACCTGCTGTGCGTCGCCGTCTCGACGACGGGAGATCCGACGGGGTCCTACAACCGGTACTCATTTCAGTACACGGATTTTCCTGACTACCCGAAGATGGGCGTGTGGCCGGACGCCTACTACACCACCTTCAACTTTTTCAATGCCGCGGGCACCCGCTTCCTGGGCGGCGAGGTCTGCGCCTACGACCGCGCCCGCATGCTAAGCGGCGCGGCGGCCACGCAACACTGCTTCAACGTCGGCACGAATTTCGGCGGCCTGTTGCCCGCCGACTTGGACGGCGCGCGGCAGCCGCCGGCGGGCTCGCCGAACTACGTGCTCGCCCTCGGCGCCAACGCTAACGAGCTGGCGCTCTGGAAGTTCCACGTCGACTGGAGCACGCAGGCGAACACGACGCTCACCGGCCCGACTACGCTTTCGACCGCCGCGTTTTCCGAGGCCTGCGGCGGCAGGACCTGCATCCCGCAGTCGGGCACCACGCAGCAGCTCGATTCGCTGGCCGACCGCCTGAT
This sequence comes from Terriglobia bacterium, assembly GCA_041493955.1. Taxonomy (GTDB): domain Bacteria; phylum Acidobacteriota; class Terriglobia; order Acidiferrales; family UBA7541; genus QHYU01. The sequence goes on along the minus strand of JBGPZW010000016.1, from coordinate 21,147 downwards.
GTTCCGGCTCGCCTATCGCAATTTCGGCGACCATGAGTCGCTGGTTGTCAATCACAGCGTCACGGCCGGCTCCAGCGTCGGCCTGCGCTGGTACGAGATCCGCTCGCCAGGCGCGACGCCCGCAATCTTCCAGCAAGGAACGTACGCACCCGACTCAAATTTCCGCTGGATGGGCAGCATCGCGATGGACCAGGGCGGAAACATGGCACTGGGCTTCAGCGTCTCGGGCAGCTCCATTCACCCGCAGATTCACTACACGGGCCGCCTTGCCGGCGACGCTGTGGGGACGATGACGCAGGGCGAGAGCACGCTCCTCAACGGCGCCGGCTCGCAGAATGGCGGCCTGACCCGCTGGGGTGACTACAGCAGGATGGCGGTCGACCCGATCGATGATTGCACTTTCTGGTACACGAACGAGTACATCCCGTCGAATGGTGCATTCAACTGGAGAACGCGCATCGGATCGTTCAAGTTTCCCGGCTGCGGCGGCCCCCCGCCCGCGAACGATTTCTCGATCTCGGCCAGCCCAAACAGCTTGAACCTCGTGCAGGGCGCCTCCGGCAGTAGCACGATTTCGACGGCGGTGACATCGGGGAGCGCGGGGACGGTCAGCCTCAGTGTCTCCGGCGTGCCGAGCGGTGCGACCGGCACGCTCAATCCGACCTCAGTCACTGCCGGCGGAAGCTCGACGCTCAACGTAAACGCGGGCACAGCGGCAGCCGGCACGTACACGCTCACCGTAACGGGCACCGAGGGGACGGCGACGCACTCGGCTTCAGTGTCGCTCACGGTCACCAGCCCGCCCACGAACAATTTCTCGATCTCGGCCAGCCCAAACAGCTTGAACCTCGTGCAGGGCGCCTCCGGCAGTAGCACGATCTCGACGGCGGTGACCTCGGGGAGCGCACAGACGGTCTCGTTCAGTGTCTCGGGCCTGCCGGCTGGCGCGACCGCGTCCTTCAACCCGACTTCCGTCACTGCTGGCGGCAGCTCGACGCTTACCCTGACGGCGAGCGCAAGCACGCCGACGGGCACTTCCACGTTGACGGTGACGGGCACCGGCACCTCGGCCACGCACTCGACCTCGGTGTCGCTGACGGTGACTAGTAGCGCTGGCGGCGGCATCGTCAACGGGGGCTTCGAGACCGGCAACTTCGCGGGCTGGACAACCGCAGGTGCAACGTCCATCTCCCATACGTCGCACTCGGGCAGTTCTGCCGCACAGGTCGGAAGCACGAGCCCCTTCAACGGGGACAGCTCGGTTACGCAGACCTTCACCGCGCCAGCGGGTTCGACCACACTCAGCTTTTGGTATCAGGTGGTTTGCACCGACACGGTCACCTACGACTGGGCAACCGCGACGCTGAGGGACAACACGACTGGCAGGAGGACGACCGTGCTCCCCAGGACCTGCACCAACAACGGCACCTGGGTGCAGAGGAGCGTAACCTTGACGGCCGGCCACAGCTATACGCTCACCCTTACCAACCATGACGACAACTATCCGGGCGACCCGACGTACACGCTGTACGACGAGGTCGTCGTCAGGTAGGTGCGGCGGAACACAACCTGGAAGGCGGGCGGTCGCGGTGGCTGCCCGCAGTACGCTTCTCTGCGACGAAAGGAGTAGCGCTAAGTAGCTCGAGAGGCGCGGGGAGTTCGTACCTTCGCGGACGCTAGCCTTCGTGGGGCTTGCGCGCAAATGCGCCAATCAGCAGTGACGATACGACCACGCCGCGGTTCTTCAAAGCTTCCTGCCGGAGCCGGTGCGCGAGGGTATCAATGTCCACTTCCGCAGCAGTCGTCATCTCGAGCGCTTCCATCCGGGGTAACAGACTCCGAATAGTTTCTGCTATCCATTCGTAGATGAGACTGTGCGGCCCACCGTCCATAATACTTTCGGCACGACACTCGGGCGGAGGTAATCCGGCTTCCTGCATGAGATGAAACAACTGTGTTCCGATGTTTGCCTTGGGCACGGCACGCCGGAAGAATTCAACCATCAAATCTTTGACCCAAAACACCAGAGGCATTTCCGGATAACCGCGAGGAGAGAACGACAGGTCGGATTCTTGAAACGCGATTACACCGCCCACATGAACCATCGCCACGGCCTTGCGCAGCACACTCAATGCGTCCTCTGCGTGAATCAGGACGTGGCGCCCGACCACCGCATCGTAGGGTCGTGCCGGCACATGATTCTCGCTCTCGACCTGCTCGAAGGTGACGTGCTCGTGACCCGCCGAACGCATCCGGCCCCGCGCAATTTCCAATGCCCCCGCGTCGATGTCAAGGCAGTGTACCCGGCCGTGCGGGCCCACCAGCCGGGCCGTAATCAGGGAAACCTCACCGATACCGCAGCCCAGTTCTAATACCTGCATGCCTGCCGAAATGCCCGCGCGACGCAGAAAGCCGTCCGTGAGCGGGTTAATGATTGCGGCCTGCAGTGCAAGCCGGCGTCTTTCGCGATCGGTGTGACCCATGACGTAACCGGTTATCTGGCGGGACACGATACGCCTCCGATGTGCCCGCCATGTTGCATCGGCACAGGCCAATTATCAAGGTACCTGTTGCCTGGCGGTTCTTGGCGCTTCCGAGGCAACCGAAAATCCAGTACTTCTCAGATGGGGTCACGCTCCCGATCGCCGGTTCTCAAGTTCTGGTGAGCGGACTCCTCCGGTGGCCGGACTTTATGGCCACGTGGAGCACCGCCGGTAAATACTGTTTCGCTGTGCGACACGAGATGCTACGCTCGCCCGCGTGGTTTCTGCCAAAGACGACAGGCTCACGGTCATCTCCATCTCGGCGCTGGCCTGTATCCTCCAAAATGTTTTGCACGAAGGCCTGGGCCACGGTGTGACCGCGTGGTGGAGCGGAGCCCAGCGCCTGACGTTGAGCACGGTTGCACTGCAGAGCGATATTGACACGCGATGGATCTCGGCGAACGGCACGCTCGTCAATCTTCTTTTTGGGGCAATCTTCTGGCTCCTGCTGCTCAGGCCGCAGCGCTACAGACCGGCGACCCGCTACTTCCTGGTGCTGGCGATGGCGGGCAATCTCTTTACCGCGACCGGCTATTTTTTCTTTTCGGGCGTGGTCAATTTTGGTGACTGGGCGGCGGTGATCCGGGGCTGGCAACCGCACTGGATGTGGCGGCTTGGGCTCGTGGTGATTGGTGTGACTTCGTACTATGCATCCATGCTGGTGGTAGCCGCCAAGCTGAAGCCATTTCTCGGCCCGGATGAGATTTCGCGTAGGCTCCGTGCGCTGTGCTGGACGCCTTACTTCACAGACGGGATTCTGGCCGCGCTCGGGGGCTTGTTCAATCCTTTGGGATTGTTCTATGTCGTGGCGTCCGCGCTGCCATCCACTCTGGGCGCAAATGCCGGCCTGTTGAGTCTGCCTAGCATGATGCGGGCATCGGGCCGCAGCGAAGAAGAGCAAGTTGGGCCGCTGCGACGTAGCGCTGCGTGGATCGCTACGGCTGGCGTCGCGAGCTTACTGTTTATCTTCGTGCTTGGCCGCGGGCTCACCTGGTCGCGATGACGTTCGACCCTTCGTCTCCAGCGCGCAAAAGGGCTGCCTGTCAAACCGATGCGCATCGATGACGTCGCCCCCATCGCGCCCGCGATGCCGGCGGCGCGCCGGCGAATTTGCCACGGCGTGTGTAGCGGCACGCTTCAGCGTGCCATCCGTTGGCGGGCTTCCCGGCAGGGCCGGTGCGCCACGAGACCAACCCCGCCGGCCCCGACAGGTCGGGGCGCCACAAACCCAAACCCGCGCCGACAGGTTAGCGCGGCGTTCCGAGCGTGAGTGTGGTAGAAATCCATCCACCGTAAGCGGGCGCGGGCGGCCCGGCTCAGTTCCTGTCCCGAGCCCGCCAGCTGGCGGGCCCTTCACGGTGACCGCGGCCAGCGGAAGCGTGAGCGGCAGCTTGCAGCACACGACCAAGGCGACGCTGACCGTGACGAGGCACTGAGGCGCGCTGGCCGGCTACCGGCAGGTCTGGCAGCCGGTGGCCATCCGTGGCTGGCCTGGAGCGAGGAGAAGCGGACGGAAAGCCGATCCCAAACGTCGTCTACAGCGCCCACGTTTTCAGTGACATTGGAGATCACCTCTACAGTGAGGCCTGACGCTCTGTGCCACGACTCTTAACGCTCCAGAAACGGTTGAGCAGGATATTCGAGCCTATCGGGAGTGCAAAGAGGAGGCCGAACGGGCGTGGCAAGTAAGCCTCAGACACTACTCTTGCTCTTTCTGGCCCAACGACTGGAAGACCGCGCTGTTCATGCTCGGTGCAGTGATCCTCCCGCCAGCAGTGGCCTACGGACTTTTCCGGACGGGCTGGCTGGTCCTTGCGTGGGCGATGCGGGGCTTTCAGGCAAGCTAGGGCCGCTTGCCGGGCAGGTTGCGGTTTCGGCCTTCACTTTGCTTGTCTCGGACTTTCCGTACCAAGCTGAAACGGTCAACGGGTGCAGAGCGTGGTGGCACGGACCCTTGCGCCCGCATAGCGCTCGAGCCGTCGGGCGTGCTGCTCGAGCGCCTGTTCGAGCGCAGCGGCGGGCGTGCCGACCGGAGCAAACACCACGGTTAGCACGGCAGACGCGGCCTCGGTGACCATGGCGCGCACCGAATCGCTGATCGGGCTGCCGAACGGCCCCTGCTGATCCACGAGCACGGGCCGGCCCGCGAGGTGCCAGGTCCGTTTGCCGATGCCTTCGTATTTTTCGCCGATCCGGCCGAGACGGAACGTCACCGGCGGAGCCAGCGCCGCGACCGCGTAGCTGCCCGCCGGCCAGCCGGTCTCAATCGAGCCCAGATTGTTGATGTCCACTACGTTCGAGATGCGGTAGAGGCCTTTGCCCTGCACCACGCGCCGCAGCAGGGCCTCGGCCGAAGGGCGGTAGCGCGCCGGGTCCACTCCCCAGGCGCGGAACATCGCGCGGACGGCGTGGATGGAGGCCATTTCCGCCACCTGCTCGAGCGTCAGGCTGTGCCGCAGCCGCTCGCACGCGGCGTCCATCTCCGCCGCCAGCGCGGCATCGGCCGGGGCCACGCGCACCTCTTCGGCCTCGATCACGCCGAGCGTCACCTCCGGAATCTCGATGGAGATGTTCATGGTCGCGCCTTCTGTCTTCGTGCTGCGGGCCGCGCCCTGCCACCGCGGACCTTGCCGCGCCGGGAGTCTGCTATTATGCCGGGTTTCGTGCGCCGGGCTCAAACGCCCGCAGACGCGCGACGCTCTCGAAATGCGAACCCTGACTCCAGACGAGGTGGACGAGAAGTTTCGCCAAGGCCTCGCGCAGTTCAACCGCGGCCGCTTCTTCGACGCGCATGAGACCTGGGAGGAGATCTGGCTGCCCGCTCGGGAGCCCGAGAAAACCTTTCTGCAGGGCATCATTCAGGTGGCGGCCGCGTTTCACCACTACACGCGGGGCAACCGCGAGGGAACGCGGTCGCTGCTCGCGGCTGGGCTGAAGAAACTCGGCCGGTTTGCGGCCCACCACCGCGGGCTCAGGCTGGAAGAGTTGCGCGCAGCCGCGCGCCGCTGGCTGGCCGCACTCGACGCGGGGAAAGACCCGGAGCGCAAGGAGTTCCCACAGATCGGATGGGTCCAAGGGCGCGGCCCACGCGGCGTCCGCAAGAGCGATTGACACCTTGGGGTAGCTGTGAAATTCTACTCGCGGAGCCGGGGTCGAGCGTCATGCGAATCAGCGCCAAGGGTGAATACGCCGCCAAGGCAGTTCTTTATCTCAGCGCGCAATACCCCGGCGTGGTGACCATCCAGGAAGTGGCGCGGCGCCATCAGATCCCGGTCAAATACCTCGAACACATCCTGCTCGCGCTCAAGAAGGCCGGGCTGCTGGAAAGCCGGCGCGGCGTGCGCGGCGGCTATACGCTGGCCCGGCCGCCGGACAAGATTTCCGTCGGCGAAGTGCTGCGCGTGATGGACGGAAAGTTTTCGCAGTCGAGCTGCATCGAGGTGGACCTGCAACATCCCTACGCCTGCCCGGAAAGCGATACCTGCGGGCTCAAACAGGTCTGGCAGGACGTGCAGGGCGCCGTGGATAAAATTCTCTTCGAGACCACTTTCGACCGGCTGCACAAGCGCACCGGGGCCGGCAGCGCGCGGCGCGGCGCGCCGGTGGTGTACAAGATCTGACCCCGCTCGCCGGAATCGCTGCGGCGCGGAGTTCCCCGGGCGGGGCCCTGGAGGAACAAGCCGATGAGTGTCAGCCGCGAAAGCGTGATGGACATGCTCCACAACTGCTATGACCCGGAAATCCCGGTCAACGTCGTGGACCTGGGACTGATCTACGACGTGCAGGTGGAAAACGATGTGGTCAACATCAAGATGACGCTGACCTCGCAGGGCTGCCCGGCCCACGGCCAGATCAGCGAGGACATTCGGCAAAAACTGATGACGGTCGAAGGCGTGCGCGAGGCCAACATCGAGATTGTTTGGGACCCGCCGTGGGACCCGAGCCGGATGTCGAGCGCGGCCAAGCAGAAACTCGGGATTGAGGTCTGAACTGGCCGCCGGGCCGGCTTTCCCGGCCCGGAGCCGGGGGCGAGCCGAGAAGAAACAAAAATGCGGCGCGCCTTCGCCGGCCCGCCGCATCCTGTCTTTCGGTAAATCTTTCCCGCGCGCCCTGACGATCAGGCGGTCTTTTTCGTGTACCAGTCCGCGTTGATGGCCGTGAAGTTGGCCCACTTCTCGGGCAAATCCTCGAGAGCAAAGATCGCCGTCACCGGGCAGACGGGGACGCACGCCCCGCAGTCGATACATTCGACCGGACTGATGTAGAGCATCGTTTCGGTCTCGTAGGTCGCTTCATCCTTGCGCGGGTGGATGCAGTCCACTGGGCAGACGTCCACGCAGGCGGTGTCCTTGGTTCCGATGCAGGGCTCAGCTATCACGTAAGCCATTCCACTTCTCCTTAAGAAAACTTAGCAAATAAGTTCGTGCCAGCAGCCCCGCAGAGACGGAGCCGGAAATATATTTTATAGCATTAAATGCGCCCCAATACAAGTCGCTGTGAGAAGTGGGAGAGCCTGCTCACTTGGTGTCCCCCTGGCGAGGTTCAAGTGTTTGAGTGAGAAGCGACGGGGGGAGCTGCTCGCCCGGCTGGGAGGAGAGCCGGGCGGCGCACAGCTAGAATCCGGCCCCGGCCGCCGCCCGCTGCTTCGACCCGGTGCGCGAGATGAAGGACGCCTACAACCACCGACGGCGCTTATCGAGCGGCTCGCTCCCCCGACGCCGCTCGAACTCTGCTTGCTTCCTCCCGTCTTCTTGCGCTATTACCTGAACGACCGAGGGCGATGCGATCCACGCTTCCATTCCTAAGTTACTGATCATCGCGACCCTCTGACCACGCGAAGGGAATGGCCACAGACAACGGAGATCCGATGACCAGACGAGTGTTCAACTTCAATGCAGGGCCTGGGGCGCTGCCGCTCGCTGTGTTGGAACGCGCGCGCGAAGAGCTGCTCGACTACCGCGGCACCGGAATGTCCGTGATGGAAATGAGTCACCGCTCGAAGGAATTCGAGGAGATTCTCGAGCGCGCGGAGCGCGGCCTGCGGCGCCATCTCGGCGTGCCGGAAGACTTCGCAGTGATCTTTCTCCAGGGCGGCGGCAGTTTGCAGTTCGCCATGGTGCCGATGAACCTGTGCCTTCCCGGCCGACCGGTGGACGTGCTGCATACGGGCGCCTGGACGGCCAAGGCCATGGGCGAGATCAAAAAGCTCGCGGCCTGTCGCCTGGCCGCTTCGACCGAAGCGCAGAAATTCCGGCGGGTGCCGCGCGCCGAAGAGATCGAATGGAACTCGGAGGCGTCGTACGTTTATCTGTGCTCGAACAACACCATCGAGGGCACGCAGTGGCAAGACTTTCCCGATGCGCCGGCGCCGCTGGTGGCAGACATGTCCTCGGACATCCTCTCGCGCCGCGTGGACCTTTCGCGATTCGGCCTGGTTTTTGCGGGCGCGCAGAAGAATCTGGGGCCTTCGGGCGTGACGCTGGTGATCGTGCGGCGCGACCTGGCTGAGCGCGCGGACAAGAACCTGCCGACGCTGCTGCAGTACCGCACGCACATCCAGGAGCGTTCGCTCTATCACACCCCGCCGACGTTTGCCATTTATCTGCTCGAGCTCATGATGGACTGGGTGGAGTCCGAGGGTGGCCTCGGGGCCATCGAAAGCCGCAACGAAGTAAAAGCGCAGCGCCTCTACCAGGCGCTCGACACCAGTGGCTTTTACGCCTGCCCCGTTGAGAAGAATGACCGCTCGCGGATGAATGTGATCTTCCGTGTCGCAGGCGGCGGAGAAGAGAGGGAGAAAAAGCTGGTCGCCGAAGCCGCTGCCACAGGCCTCGTGGGCCTCGAGGGCCATCGCTCGGTGGGCGGGTTGCGGGCTTCGGTGTATAACGGGGTCACGCTCGAAGCCGTCGAGGCCCTGGTCGCTTTCCTGCGCGAATTCGAGCGCAAGCACGGTTGAGTCTCCGCACCACGTGCCGAACACGCGGCTTACTCCCCGAAGTCTTCGGTCCGAATCACGCTGCGGGCCCCCCGTGGGCGCCGGATGCGGGTATGTTTTCGCTCGCTCTCTTGCTCGACGTCGGCCCGCAACCGGCCAGTGCGCGTGGCGGAGTTCGTGTGAGTCTTCGTCACCCACCGAGTGGCCTTTGCTATAATGCCCCTTCAGGTTTTTCGGCAATCCCAGGAGGCTTTCATGCGCTATCGTTTCACCAGGAATTCGCTCCGTGTCTCGGTGTGGGCTCTCGCCGCGGGGCTGTTTCTCTCCGGCTTCGCGGGCACGACCGCGGCACAAGAGAAGGGCACGAAGCCCAAGCGGCCCTCGCGGCAGTACACCATCGAACAGTTCATGGCCACGACCTCGGTGACGGGCGCGTGCTTTTCCTGGGACGAGAAAACAATTTTCTATTCCTCGAACCAGACCGGCATCTTCAACGTCTATGGCGTTCCGGTTTCCGGCGGGGAGGCGACACCCGTGACGCAGTCCACCACGGACACCACGTTTGTGGTCGGCTGCTTCCCGCAGGACGCCCGCGTGCTGTACACGCGCGACCAGGGCGGCAACGAGAACAATCACCTGTACGTGCGCGAAGCCGACGGCAAGGAGCGCGACCTCACCCCCGGGGAGAAACTCAAGGCTCTCTTCGCCGGCTGGGCGCGGACTGACAAGGCCTTCTACTTCGCGACGAACGAGCGCGACCCCCGCTTCTTCGACCTCTACAGCATGGACGCGGCGACTTACCAGCGGACGCTGATCTACAAGGATGAGGTGGGCTACGAGCTGGGTGCGATCGCCGACGACGGAAAATGGATCGCCTTCGGCAAGACGAACACCACCTCCGATAGCGACATCTATCTTTACAACACGGCCGCGAAGGAGATGAAGCTCATCACCCCGCACAAAGACACGGCGGAATTCGCGGTGGCCGTCTTCGACCGGGCCTCCCAGTGGCTCTACTACATGACCAACGACGGCAGCGAGTTCCGCCGCGTACAGCGGTACGAACTGGCCACCGGAAAGCGCGAGGACATCGAAAAGGCCGATTGGGACATCACGTTCACCGCGTTTTCCCGGAACGGCAAATACCGGGTTACGGCCATCAACGAGGACGGCCGCACGGTGATCCACGTTTACGACGGCACCACCGGGGCTCCCGTGGCGCTGCCCCAACTGCCCGAGGGAGAGATCGCCTCGCTCTACATCTCGCGCAGTGAGCAGCGCATGGCCTTTTACGTCAACGGCGACCGCGCGCCGAACAACCTCCACGTGTACGAGTTCGCCAGCAAGAAAGTCGCGCGTCTCACCGACACGCTCTCCAAGGAACTCGATCCGGCCGACCTGGTGGACTCGCAGGTGGTGCGATTCAAGTCGTTCGACGGCATGACCATCCCCTCGATTTTCTACAAGCCGCACCAAGCCAGCGCGGAAACGCGCGCCCCGGCGCTGATCTGGGTGCACGGCGGCCCGGGCGGGCAGACGCGCAAGGGCTATGGCGCGCTGATCCAATACCTGGTGAACCACGGCTACGTCATGCTGGGCATCAACAACCGCGGCAGTTCGGGCTACGGGAAATCCTTCTTCACCGCCGACGAACGGAAACACGGGCGCGAACCGCTGTGGGATTGCGTAGAAGGCAAGAAATACCTGGCCAGCCTGCCCTACGTCGATCCCAAACGCATCGGGATTATCGGCGGGAGCTACGGCGGTTATATGGTGCTCGCGGGCCTGGCGTTCCAACCGGAAGAGTTTGCTGTCGGCGTGGACATCTTCGGCGTGTCAAACTGGGTCCGAACGCTGGAGAGCATTCCACCTTACTGGGAATCCTTTCGCATCGCCTTGTACAAGGAGATCGGCGACCCGGTGAAGGACCGGGAGATGCTGCGGGCGATCTCTCCGCTCTTCCACGCGGATAAGATCCGCAAACCGCTGATCGTCTTGCAGGGTGCGAACGACCCGCGGGTCATCAAACCGGAGTCGGATGACATTGTCGCGGCGGTGAAGAAGAACGGTGTGCCGGTGGAGTACGTGGTGTTCGCGGACGAGGGACACGGCTTCACGAAGAAAAAGAATCAGATCGAGGGATACCGCCGCATCCGCGAATTTCTGGACAAATACTTGAAAGGTGATTTGACCGGGCAGGCGCAGTGAGCGCCTGTATCTTTCCGAACCGCTCGGTACAAGGAAGATAGCTAATGCGCAAAATAATTCTGGGATGGACAGCGGCCGCGCTCCTTGTGGGCGTGGGCATCTGGGCGCAGCGATCGCCCGTGCCGGCCTCGCAAGTGACCATCGGCGCGAAAGTTTCCAATGTGTCGCTGATGAAGCTCTCGGGCGAGCCCGCATCGCTATACGATTTCGGCGGACCGCACGGGACGCTGGTGATCTTCGTGGCCACGCGCTGCCCGGTCTCGAACGACTACAACCAGCGCATGGCCGAGCTGGAGCGCGAGTACACCGCGCGCGGCTTCGGCGTGATCGGCGTCAACGCCAACCGCAACGAGCCGGCCGATGAGGTGGCGCACCACGCCAGCGAGAAGGGCCTCGGGTTCACCATCCTGAAGGATCCGGAGAACCGCGTCGCCGACTACCTGGGCGCTTCGGTGACACCGGAGGCCTACGTGTTCGACACCAGCTGGACGCTGCGCTACCACGGACGAATTGACGACAGCCGCAACGCAAGCAGAATCTCAACGCGGGACCTGCGCGCCGCTCTCGACGCCGTCGAGGCCGGCAAACCCGTGGCCGTGGCGGAGACCAAGGCCTTCGGCTGCACCATCAAGCGCGTCCCGCGCTCCTAGCGGAGCCCAGCAAGACAGGGGGAAAACCCGTGAGGTCACGCTCCACCTGCAAGCCACGCTTCGGCGCCGCGCTCCCCTTGCTCGCGGCTGCTCTGGCGCTTCTGTACGTTTCCGCTTCGCTCAGCCTGGCGGCTCCGCAGCAGCGGGCAAAGCCCAAGACAGCACCCGCCGACCCCGCCCTGATCGACATCCAGGGCTACCGGGAGCTTCTCCAGCGGTATAACGGCAAGCCGCTGCTGGTGAACTTCTGGGCCACCTGGTGCGAGCCGTGCCGCGAAGAGTATCCGATGCTCAACGAGCTGGCGCGCAAGTATGCGCCGCAGGGCTTGAACGTCATCGGCATCAGCCTGGACGACGACGGCGAAATCACGCTGGTGCGTCTCTTCCTTGCCCAGCACAAACCCGTCTTCCCCAATTACCGCAAACGCCCCGGCCAGGAAGAGGCGTTCATCAATGCGGTCAACCCGAAATGGCGCGGCGCCATCCCCGCCACGTTCTTCTATGCGCGGGATGGCCACGAGGCCGGCCACTTGTTCGGCGAGGCGCCCCGCGAAGACTGGGAGAAAGCGATTCGGGCGCTGCTCGAAACCGGAGGACAGAGCGCGCCCAAAACGCCAACGAAGAACCCCGCGTCCGATCACTAGCAAGGAGTGTTCCCGCGATGCTGCGCACCTGCGGAAATAAAATCACCTGGCTCGGCCACAGCACTTTCAAGATCACCACGCCCAGTGGAAAGGTCGTCCTCGTGGACCCCTGGGTGATGGGCAATCCGATGTGCCCGGAGCCGCTCAAGAAAATCGACAGGCTCGACATCATGCTGATCACCCACGGCCACGGCGATCACCTGGGCGACGCCGTGGCGCTGGCGCGCGCGCACAAGCCGCAGATTGTGGGCATCTACGAGACCTGCCTGTGGCTCGAGTCGAAGGGCGTCGGCGAGCAGACGCGGCCGATGTCCAAGGGCGGCACGCAGAAAGTCGGCGAGATCGAGGTCACCATGGTGCACGCGATTCACTCGAGCGGCATCGAAGACGAAGGCAAAGTCGTCTATGCCGGCGAGCCCTGCGGGTACGTGATTCGCCTGCCGGGCGGGCTCAGCATTTACCACGCGGGCGACACCGCTGTCTTCGGCGACATGAAAATCATCGGCGAACTCTACGCGCCGGATCTGGCCTGCCTGCCCATCGGCGACCTCTTCACCATGGGCCCGCGCGAGGCGGCGCTGGCGATCCGCCTACTCGGCGTGCGCCAGGTCGTGCCCATGCACTACGGCACTTTCCCCGTGCTGACCGGCACGCCCGCGGCGCTGCGCGAGTTGACCCAGGACATCGCCGGCCTCGAGATCCACGACCTCAAGCCGGGCGACACGATCGGCTAACTGCCCCGACCGGCAGAACCATTTAAGGGCTGCCCTTCTGAGGGTGCGAAGCGCAAGGTGATCCTGTCAGAGGGATTCCTCGCTTCGCTCGGAATGACACCTGAGGCCCCGGCCCATCAGAGAGCGGATCAAGGCAGAATCGCGGAGTGAGTCAGGAGGCAGAATGCGGCACGTAATTGTCGGAAAGAGCGTCGAGCGGTACCTCTACGGCTTGCTGCCGGCGCGGGATGCGGTGCTCGCGGAAATGGAGCGCTTCGCTCACCGGCGCCACATCCCCATCATCGGCCCCGCCGTGGGCCGGCTGCTCGCTCTGCTCGTGGAAATCACCGGCGCAAAGCGCATTTTCGAGATGGGCTCGGCCATCGGCTATTCGACCATCTGGCTGGCGCGAGCCGCGGGACGCGGCGCGGAGATTTTCTACACCGACGGCGATCCGGAGAACGCCCGCCGGGCGCAGGCTTATTTTCGCCGCGCGGGCGTGGCGGGCCGCATTCACGTCCTGGTGGGCGATGCGGTCAAATTGATTGACAAGGTGCCTGGCAAGTTTGACCTGATCTTCAACGACGTGGACAAGCACCAGTATCCCGCCGCATACCGCAAGGCCGTGCCCCGGCTGCGGCGCGGAGGCCTGTTCATCACCGACAACACACTGTGGTCAGGCCGCGTGGTCCGCAAAGCCACTGACCGGTATACGCGCGGCATCCTGCGGTTCAACCGCCTCACTTATTCCTCACGCGAGCTTTTTCCCGTGCTCATCCCGTTGCGCGATGGCGTGACGGTGTGCCGCAAGCGATAATTGACCCTGCCGCGGAGCTGGTGCAGGACGGCGAGCTGCTGCACCATGCCTTCGTGCTCCGCCGCGATGGGGCGCAGTCGAGATAACGCTGCAGATCGGCGATCGCGCAGCGCGACTACTTCATGCGAAAGAGGTTGCGAACGAAGAAGAGCAGGTTGGCGGGGCGCTCGGCCAGGCGGCGCATGAAGTAAGGGAACCAGTCGCGGCCGTAGGGGATGTAGATGCGCATGCGGTAGGCGTCGCGCACCAGCTTCTGCTGGAGGTCTGTGCGGATGCCGTAGAGCATCTGGAATTCAAACCGGTCCTTGGCAATCCCGCGCTGGGCGGCGCACTCAATCGCCGCGGCGATGATGCGCGGGTCGTGCGTGGCGATGCCGTGGTAGATGCCGCTGGGAAGCAGGAGCTGCATCAGCTTGACGAAGTTGGCATCCACGTCCGCCTTGGCGGGAAAAGCGACCTCGGCCGGTTCTTTATAGGCGCCCTTGCACAGTCGGATGCGGCCGCCGATGGCCAGCAGATCTCTGGCGTCCTGTTCGCTGCGGTAGAGATACGATTGGAGCACGACGCCGACCGCCTCATGTTTCGCGCGCACACGCTTCACCAGCTCAATCGTGCGCTGCGTGCACGCGGAGCCTTCCATATCAATGCGCACGAAGTTGCCGTAGCTGGCCGCACGCTCGATGATGGACTCCACCAGGCCCTGGCAGAAGTCCTCGCCCAGGTCGAGCCCTAACTGCGTGAGCTTCAGGGACACGTTGGCGTCGAGCTTTTCCCGGGCGATGCGGTCGAAAATGCCGAGGTAGGCGTCGCGGGCGCGCCGCGCGTCCTCCTGCGTGGCCACGTTTTCGCCCAGATAATCGAGGCTGACCATCATCCCCGCTTGATTGCACGCCCGTGCCGCGGCGACGGCCAGGTCGAGTTCCTCGCCCGCCACGAACCGCCGCGCCATTCGCCGGGTAACGCCGGTCGAAGTCACCCAGCGCGCCAAGCGTTCGCTGGCGGAAAGCTTCAGCAAGAGCGCGCGCATCATCGCAGCTCACCCGAGGGGTTGCAGCGGGAAAGAGAGTGGCCCGGGGATACCCGAGGCGGTGGCGGGGCACTCGGCATGCACTAGCGATTATGCCCCGAGCGGCGGCACGCGCACTAGTCTTTGTGCTCTTCGAGGAACTTTTCCGCGTCGATGGCGGCCATGCAACCGGAGCCGGCCGCGGTGACGGCCTGGCGGTAGTGGTGATCCTGCACGTCGCCCGCCGCGAAGACGCCGGGGACATTGGTCTTGGCACCGTTGCGCGTGGCCAGGTAGCCGTTGGCGTCCATCTCCAGCTTGCCCTGAAAGACCTTGGTGTTGGGATCGTGGCCGATGGCCAGGAACACGCCCTCGGCGGGCAGGATGGAAACCTGATTGGTGGCGAGGTTGCGGAGCCTCACGCCTTCCACCGCGCCCTTCTCCACGTCGAGAACCTCTTCGATCGTAGCGGGCGTAATGAATTTGATCTTCTCGTTGCTGCGCGCGCGCTCGAGCATGATCTTCGAGGCGCGGAAGTCGCTGCGCCGGTGGACCAGGTTGACGCGGCTGGCGAACCGGGTCAGGAAGGTACCCTCCTCCATCGCCGAATCGCCGCCGCCCACCACGACGATCTCCTTCCCTCGGAAGAAGTAGCCATCGCAGGTGGCGCAGGTGGAAACGCCGTGGCCCATCAGCTTGCGCTCGGACTCGAGGCCCAGCAGACGCGCCGAGGCTCCGGCGGCCACGATCAATGCCCGCGCTTCGTAGCGCTCCTTGCCCGCGACGATCTTGAACGGCCGGCGGCTCAGGTCCACGTCGGTCACGGCGCCGGCCCGGAACTCGGCGCCGAAGCGCTGCGCCTGCTTGCGCATGTTCTCGATCAGCTCGGGGCCGAGGATGCCTTCGGGGAAGCCCGGATAGTTTTCGACCATGGTCGTGAGGGTGAGTTGCCCGCCGGGCTCGTAGCCGTCAATGACCAGCGGCCTCAAGTTGGCGCGCGCGGCGTAGATGGCGGCGGTCAGCCCGGCGCAACCGCTGCCGATGATGATGACGTTATGCACGAATCTCTCCCTGCCGTCTCTTTTGATTCCACTACTTCGCTTCGCGATTCATCGTGAAAAGCCGACCATTCTAGCATCGCCGCCGGGCGCGGCGAGACCGAAACTTCCTCGCGCGGCCGGCGGCCATCGGCCCCGGAGGAACCCGTGAGGCGGTTTGCTTCACCGCCGGGCTTGCGCCATAATGCCCTCTCGCCGTTCGACACACACGAGAGGAGAACTTCGGGTGACACGCGCGCCAGGGACATACGCCGTAATGGAAACTTCGCAGGGCTCGATGGTGATCCGTCTGTTCGAGAAGGAGGCGCCAAAAACGGTGGCCAATTTCGCCGGCCTCGCCGAAGGCACCCAGGAATTCGCCGAACCTCGCAGCGGGCAGAAAGTGAAGCGGCCGTTCTTCGACGGCCTGATTTTCCACCGGGTGATCCCAGGCTTCATGATTCAAGGCGGCTGCCCGCTGGGGAACGGCACGGGCGACCCGGGCTACCGCTTTGCCGATGAATTTCATCCTTCGCTGCGTCATAGCGCGCCCGGAAAACTCTCCATG
Source organism: Terriglobia bacterium (assembly GCA_041493955.1). GTDB lineage: Bacteria > Acidobacteriota > Terriglobia > Acidiferrales > UBA7541 > QHYU01. Next base: position 5,026 of record JBGPZW010000016.1, on the reverse strand, counting down.
GCCAATTCCGGCCCGAGCACCAACGGCAGCCAGTTTTTCATCACTGTGGCGCCCACGCCGTGGCTCGACAACCGGCACACCATTTTCGGTGAAGTGGTGGAAGGCCAGGACGTCGCCGTGAAGATCTCCAAGGTGGCGCGCGACTCGAGCGACCGGCCGCGTGAGCCCGTGGTCATTCAAAAGGTGCGCATCGAACGGGTGTGAGCGGGCATCGAGACACTGCCCGGCAAGCGAAATGCTGAGCCCGGCCAAGGTCTTCCGCCTGTTGACCGAGTTTATTTTTGTTCTGCTCGGCCTCCTGTTGGTCTGGGTGGCGACGACGGGGCGGCATTTCTTCGATCGCCGTGCGCCGGCGTGGATGGGCCTGGGCGCGCTCTTGATTCTCTGGGGCCTGGGCACGTTGTGGCGCGCGGGCCGGAGCGGCTTGCGCGCGGATAACCTGGTGCGGGGCGCATCGCTCGCGCTTATGGGCGCGATGATACTGGGTATGGCCTGGCTGCCCTTCGCCTGGGTGGCGCCGCTGCTGGGCGTGGCCGGCGGAGTCATGGTGCTGCGCGGGCTGGTGAGCGCGGTGCTGGTGGGGCGCGCCGCCGGGTAGGATCGAGGCCGCCTTCGATGGACCCTCAGGATAAAAAGAAGGCGCTGCGGCAGATCACTTACGGGCTCTACGTGGCCACCTCGCGCGACGCGGATGGCTGCGCCGGGGGCACGATCAACTGGCTCTCGCAGAGCTCCTTCACGCCGCCGCTGATCATGGCCGGCATCCAGCGCGACTCCTCCTTGCACCAAGCCATCACCGCCTCGCGCGCGTTCGTCATCCACATTGTCGGCCGCAGCCAGAAAGACCTGGCCATGAGCTTCTTCAAGGGCGCCACGCTCAACGGCGACACGCTCAACGGATTCCGCTTTGAGACCGGCGTCACCGGCGCGCCGGTGCTGGTAGACCCGCCGGCGTGGTTTGAGTGCCGCGTAGTGGACGAGGTGCGGCGCGGCGACCATACGATTTTCGTCGGCGAGGTTGTCGGCGCCGGCGTCCGCCGCGATGAAGAGCCCCTCACGCTGCGCGATACGGGCTTCGCCTACGGCGGGTGACCCCCGGGGGCGGTAATTGAACGAGAGCACACTCCGAGACTTCTTCCTGGGAAAGGTCACTCCTTCCGTACTGGCCGAAGAGGTTGCGAATGCCGTGGAACAGCTCGATGAGATTCGGCAAAACATCTACATCCGAGACATGGAGTCTGATTTTCTCATCAGCCGAGAGATGCTGGTGTCCTTATGCGACGCGGTCCTGGCCGGGCAGCTCCCCGCGGCAGCACTAGAGCCGATCGCGTTTGCCTTGATGGCTTCTGACCGATTCGATTGGAAAGAAGATGATTTGTTGGTGGACGTTCTCTTTGACTGGTCATTCCCTCAAGGCAATTACCCTCTCACCTCCTTGAACATTGAGAGGTTTAGGAGATGGCTCGTCGGTTCGGAACCGAAACCAGAGAGACCAGCGCTGAATGCTGGAGCCCCTCCCGGGCGTCTTATACTGGAAAGACACAAGATAAAGTTGATCTGAGCACTCCCGGCGCTGTTTCAGTCTGCCAGGGCAGTGGGCCTTACGAGGGCTGACTACGGCGGGCCTTGTTTTCTTCGAGATGGGCCTTCAGACGGGTAATCACTTCCTCGCTCTTGCCTTCGGAAAGTTCTTTCATGACCTCACCGATGGCGAAGTGGACGATGTCGTGGTGATGGACTTCCTCAGGAGCCAATTGCTCGCTGAACTGAAGCCAGAGTTGGTGGATGAGCTTGACCTCGTTGGCGGTCAGATGGGGCGCGTGCGGGCCGAGCAGGTAAAACTCCCGCTGCCCGCCCGGCACGAAGATCTCAAGGTTGAAGGGAGGCCGGGGGTCCGGCAGGCGTTCCCAAGCCAGGCCGATCTGGCGGGCCTGCTCCGCAGAGGTGTACTTCGCGGAGGCGCCCAGGACGATCGTGGCAGACTCCAGACTCGCTGCGGCGCGCAGGATGCCGTCCCACAAGTCGCTCGCGGAGACGACGGCCAGGCGAATGCTCTTCCCGCGCTTTTCGGAGAGTTCGAGGGCCTTGGTGAACAGGTACTGCTCAACGCTGCCGAACAGTTGCCCGGGCTCGAGCTCCGACTCGCCGGCGGCGGCGCGGCGCAGCAGACGGACGTGGAGGACGACGACATCGCGCCGCAGCGGTTTGAGGCGGTCGAGCACGGCCGACAGATGGTAGAGCGCGTGGTAGTTGCTGACCAGGACGAGCGTGTTTCCGGGCCGGCAGCCCACGCTCGCCGGGGAGATCTCCTCGCGCGTGGCGATGTGGAACTGGTCCATCTCGACGTGCGCGGTGCCGCGCTTATGCACGATGCGCTCGGAGACGAAGAACACACCGAAGAGGAGACCTGAGAAGGTGAGTCCGGCCAGAGTTGCGTCCGGCTTGGTGAACAGGTTCACCACGGCGATCCCCAGCAACACCAAGGTGATCAGTCCCAGGCCCAGCGGGATTTCCACACCGAAGATTTTGAAGTTGAGCGGGACGCGGTACTCGCGCCCGCCGGGATGCGTATAGCGCAGCACCAGCACGGCCACGCCCTTCATGGCGAAGCTCCAGATCACTCCAAAGGCATAGAGATTGGCAAGGAAGCTGACGTCGCCTTGGCTGATGAAGATGGTGAGAATCTGCAGGCCCGCCACGATGTTGATGATGCGATGCGACGTGCCGAAGCGACGGTGTGGCTGCCGAAACCAGTCGGGCAGCACGCCGTCTTCGGACACGCGGTTCAGCACGCCGTTGGAGCCCACGATCGCCGTGTTCACTGCGCCTGACAGAATCATGGTGCCTACGACAACCACAAAAGCGTGGAAGAGCAGCCGGAGTGCGTACGGCCCGTGCAGGTTCATCGCCAGCCCGCCAATCAGGTTCTCAAAGTGGGCAGGCCGTTCGGCATCGGGAATGATCATGACGGCGAAGATGGAAACCAGCGAGGTGAACACCATGCTGTAGATGAAGATCACGAGTCCGGTCTTCTTCAAGTTCGGCAGTTTGGGATGCTCGATTTCGCGATAGACCTGCGCCAGAGACTCTTCGCCGCTCATGGCCAGTACCGAATGGCCCAGCCCGATGAAGATGGCCACCATCCCAAACAGTTGCGGAAAATGCGTGCCGTAGAGCCAGCCGAGCGCCTCGCGGCCGAGGTGCAGATTCCGCGGCCAGGGGACCGGCGGCAGGTGCGATCCCCGTATCCAGGCCGTATAGCCGCACCAGCCGATCAGCAGCACCACCATCACCGTGGTGAACTGCATGATGCGCATGGCCTTCGCGCTCGATTCCGGGATGCCCTTAATGTTTTGCCACCAGAAATAGAGCGTCACCGCAATGGCGAACACCGCCGCCGTACCATTCTCCGGAAACTTGACCTGCACATGCGCGTAGGCGGCCAGCTCGTTCAGCAGTCCGGCCAGATATTGCCCCGCCGCCACTCCGCTGATCGGGCCGGTGAGGATGTAGTCGAACATGAGGGCGGAGACGGAGAATTTTGCCAGCCCGCCGCCCAGCGCCTCCTTGACCACGCGATAGACGCCGCCGCGCACGAACATGCTGCAGCTCTCCACGTAAATGGCGCGCACCGCGTAGCTGAACAGCATGATCGAGAGGATGAACCACGGCGCCGTCTTACCGATGTAACGCTCCGCTTCGCCGCCGGCGTAATAGGCCGAAGAGGCCAGGTCGTTGAGCACAATCGCCGCGGCCCGCCAGAAAGAGATGAACGTGAGCATGGCCGTGGTGGCCACGAGGACGCGGGGGACGGTGATGGCGCGTGCGGGTGCTGGAGTCTGTTCGGTGGGTTGCGAATCCATGTCGTAGCTGGGGACGCTATCGGAGAGTTATGCTCGCACTACGCGGCTCGAAAGTCTAGCGCGCAGCGGAGCAATCTTCCAGAAGCGGCCACTCCTCAACAACATGGGTACAACCCTGGCCGGCGGCAGAATCACCGAGGCGTGGGGCGGAATTCCAGCCGGCAGGCCTCACAGGGGCAGACGGTGCGCAGGTAGTCGTAGCTGTAAATGCCGGTGGAGTGGCCGTCGGTGAAATGAATCTGAATGGCGTAATTCCCTACCGCGACGGCGGACTTGGCCCTGGCCTTGGGCTTAAACATGGGCAGCACGGGGCTGAGCGGGGCGCCCGCAGGGACGGCCAAGACCCCCTTCTTGCGGCGCTCGTCGTCGCACATCGCGCAGGGGCAGTTGTCGCGCAGATAGGCGAAATCATAATGGCTCTGGTGGCCGTCGGCCCAGGTGATGTCCACGCCCGCGCCGGTGGAGACGTGCACCATCACGTCGCCGGGCTTTCTTCGCGCATCGATGGGGAGCGGCATGGGGTACAGGTCCTAATCCGAGGCAGCAGCCTTTCCCTCTGCCGGGCAGCAGCGGCCCCGCGGAATCGGGTTGCCGTGCGGGCAGGTCTTCGGGTGGCCGAGGAAGGTGCAGATCTTCTGGTCGAGCTCCGGACTGATGATGTGCTCGAACTTGCAGGCCTGGGAACGCGCCTCGCGGTCGCCGAAATCAAACGTGTCGGTGAACAGGCGCTCGGCCAGGCGGTGGCGGCGGATGACGTCGCGAGCGCGGTTGCTGCCGCGGTCGGTGAGCAAGACCACCGCGTCGTGCACCTCGACCAGGCGCAGGTCGGCCATGCGGCCCAGCGTGCGCACCGGATCCACCGAGCCCAGCGTGCGGATGTGCTCGACGCGCGCGGCAGTGCCTTCCTCGTCGCAGATCCAGATCTGCTCGAGCAGGTGGTCAAAACGCTCCTCGTCCTCGGCGGAGAAGACCGTGATCTGCGCCAGGCGGCCGTGGGCCAGCTCGATGCGCCGGTCGGCCAACCGGCCGATGGCGGGGTCGTGCGTGACCACCAGAATAGTGTGCCCGGCGGCGTGCAGTTCCCGCAGCAGGTTGACAATGATCGTTTCGTTGGCCTCGTCGAGGTTGCCCGTCGGCTCGTCGGCCAGGATCAGCCGGGGATG
>JBGPZW010000056.1:0-19745 GCA_041493955.1 Terriglobia bacterium | reverse complement strand
GGGGTTCTGCGCGCCCGGAGACGGTGCGCGATTTGAAGTCGAGCTGTCGGATCGGATTGCGCGTGAGATGTGGGGTGGCTGCTACGAGCCTCACGTGCGGAGATGTCTCGAGGCGCTGCTGCAGCCCGGAGACACTTTCCTGGATGTAGGGGCACATATTGGTTACCTCACGGTGGTCGGGGCGTGCCGTGTCGGCGACAGGGGCAAGGTATTCGCGTTTGAGGCCGATCCCGGCCTTTATCGAAAGCTCGCCCGAAACATCGATCAGTTCCCCTGGGTGCGCGCTCTCCACGCCGCGGTCTGGGAGACCAGCGGAAACCTGCTGTTCGAGCGGTCTTCGTTCGCCGATGAATCGGGCTGGGGAACACTTGCCGCGGTGCGCGATCTGGGCCGAGGGGAGCACGTTGCCGTCGAAGCCATATCGCTCGACGACTGGCGCGTAAGCTCGCCGGTCGAAGCCATCCAGGCCATCAAGATCGACGCCGAAGGGTCCGAGCTGGCCATCCTGCGGGGCGCCCGGCAGACGTTGGAGCGATTCCGGCCCATCCTCATCCTGGAAATTAATGACATCCTGCTTCGCGAGGCGGGAGCAGCTTCAACAGACCTGGCGGACTTTCTCATCCGTCGCAACTATCAGTTGTTCAGCCTCTCGTGGCTGCGGTTCGAGCGTTGGAACGCGAAGGTGCACACTGAGTTCAGCGATGTACTTTGCCTCCCCGCGGATCAGGCGGGGCTGGCTCTGCAAGCGCTTCACCGCGCGGGGTTCAAAGGGGCACGGAATTGAAACGCCAGGGCATGTGGGGAGGTTCGAACGACGCTCCGCTCGCTGCGGGCTCGAGCGAGGCGTAACACAATGCTGAGAAGTTTCCCGAGGCTCCGAAGAATGCTTTATCACCTGACTTATATGTTTCCAACGCCGCTGAACCGGGCCTGGATGCCTCATTACAGCTATATGTTTACGCCCGCACAGTTGGCCTTCCTGGTCTCTTGCTTGGACGAGACGCGCGGCCTGCCCGGCCCGATTCTCGAGGTGGGTTGCGCGCGAGGACATACCACGGTCTATTTGAACCAGCACATGGACTTCTGTGGCATGGAGAAGCCGTACATTTGCATTGATACCTTCAGGGGTTTCACGGAGAGGGACATCCGCTACGAGGTGGATGACCGGAAAAAAGACCCTCGCTTCACCTGGCACGGCTTCTCCAACAACGATAAGCGCTGGTTTGACCGCGCGATGGAATTGAACGGAGTTCACCGGGTTAGGTCGATTCAGGCGGATGTGAATGGGTTTGGTTTTTCGGGAATCGACAACATCTCGTTTTGCTTGCTGGATGTGGACCTGTACCTGCCGGTGAAAGCGTGCCTGGAAAAACTGGCGCCCAGAATGGCGAAGGGCGGGATCATGGTTGTCGATGACTGTGCCCCCGGCACCATTTTCGATGGGGCCCATCAAGCCTTTCAGGAGTTTTTGGCCAGGCAACCGGTGCGGAACAATACGGTGTGCGGGAAGCTTGGCGTCTTGTTTTTTTGATCGTTCAAATGGCCGCCTCGGAGGGGGATAAGGCCGGAGCCAGCGTTGATCGGCGGCTGGGGAGAGGGGTTTTTCACGCCGCGGGACACAGCAAATGATTACCCTGGGGATTAACTACTCGCAGATGCATGATTCTTCCGCGTGCTTGGTGCGCGACGGCCACGTGCTCTTTGCTCTTGCCGAGGAGCGCGTAAGCCGCGCCAAGCACGATGCGCGCTTTCCTGTGAACGCCATCAAGGCCTGCCTGGATGCGGGGGGAATGAAGCCCGAGGATCTGGACTACCTCTGCCTCGGTTGGCCCAAACCGCACAAGACCTTTGTCTGCGACTTAAAATGCTTTGTATCGGGGAAGTATCCCGCGACGTATCTCAATGTTTTGAACTCCGCCCGCCAATTTGTCAGCATGTGGCATCAACGCGGCGGCGGAAGCCGCTTCACCCATTACTTCGGCCCGACCCGGGCGCGCACGCGCTACGTGGACCATCACTTCGCGCACGCCATCAGCGCCTACGCCTATTCGGGATTCACCGACACGGCCATCCTGGTGCTGGACGGGCGCGGCGCCTGGGAAGCCACTTCGATCTGGTACGGCCACGACGGCCGCATCGATCACGTGCTGACCCTGCCATGGCCCAACTCCCTGGGGCTTTTCTACGCGCAGTTCACGCAGTACCTGGGTTTCCAGCCCAACAGCGATGAATGGAAGGTGATGGGGCTGGCTCCCTACGGCGAGCCGGGCGTGGACCTGCGCGATTTCATCACCCTCAACCACGAACAATACAGAGTGAACGCGCCGGTCTTGCTCGCCGACAACTCCGCGGGCATTGCCGCGCGCCTCGGCCCGCCGCGCGCGCCGGAGAGCGAGATTGACTCCCGCCACAAGAACATCGCCTTCGCCGTGCAGGAGGCCTGTGAGCGGGCCATGCTGGCGCTGGCGGGCCTGGCGGTTCAGAAAACCGGCTGCCGCAACCTGTGCTTGGCGGGCGGGGTCGCGTTGAACTCGAAAGCAAACGGCAAAATCTATGCCTCTGGCCTGGTGGATCACCTCTTCGTCCAGCCGGCGGCATCGGACGACGGCGTGGCCCTGGGGGCGGCGCTCACACCTTACTTGGAGACTGACGGGCGTTTGCCACTGGCGAAGATGCGGCACGCGTATCTCGGGCTCGAGTATAGCGACTCGGAAATCGAAAAGGTTCTGCGCACTTACAAGCTGCGCGCCTACCGCCTGGAGGATCCGGCGAAGATCACGGCCGAGTTGCTGGCCGACGGAAAAATTGTGGGATGGTTTCAGGGGCGGATGGAGTTCGGCCCGCGCGCGCTCGGCTGCCGGTCGATCCTGGCGGACCCGCGCGACCCGGAAATGACCGTCAAGGTAAACAACGCGGTTAAGTTCCGTGAGTGGTGGCGCCCGTTTGCGCCCTCGTTGCTGGCCGAAGTCGCGCCCGAGTATCTGGTAAGCGCTTGGGATTCGCCCTTTATGATTCTTACCAGCCCGGTGAAGCAGGAGAAACGCAGCGTGATTCCGGCGGTGACGCACGTGGACGGCAGCGCACGCCCGCAGACGGTCGAGCCGGACGTCAACCCGCTCTTCTGGCGATTGATCCAGGCGTTCGGCGAACGCACTGGAGTGCCGGTGATCATGAACACGTCCTTCAATCTGCGCGGTGAACCGATTGTTTGCACGCCGACCGAGGCTATCCGCACGTTTTTCAGCTCCGGGATGGATTGCCTCGTGGTCGGCACGTACCTGGTGGAGAAATGACGGGGGAAGTGACGGGGCCGGGGAGGGATCCCGGTTCGTACTTAGAATGAAGCCCAGACTCCTGGTGGTGCCGCACATTTATGCCGATGACATCTGCATCCGGGAGATTGAGTTTGCCCGCAGGCTCGCCGAGCGGTTCGACGTATATTGCCTGAAGTGGGCCGATGCTCTGCATGTGGATGGCGGCGCTTCGGGGCGCCGGCGCTGGAAGCAGCTCAGCACGGCCCTCCGCGCCGTCTTCACCCGGCGGGCGCTCCGCCCGGGCTCCGACGGGATCACCTACGTGGAGGCGCCGGTTCTCCAGCCGGTACTGCTGCACCGCGCAGTGGGTTCTCAGCGGGCGCATGCGCTCTGCCGGTTGTTCAATGGCCGCGTGCTGGACCGGGTCGTCGCTGCCTGCGGCATCAATCACACGCTGCTGGCCTCGGATGGTTTTCGCCTCCCCCGCAGCCGCGGTGTACGGGCGTTCTACGATGTGGTGGACTGGTTTCCCGAGGAGATCCTGCCTCCGCAGCACCTGGAGGGTCTGCGCAGCCGGCTGAGGAGCATGGCTCGGCAGTGCCAGGGAATCTTTGCCGTGTCCGAGCCGCTCTGCGATAAGCTGAAAGTCGAATATGGTATCGACGCTGTTCCGATGCCCAACGGCGCCGACCTGAAACGCCTGCGGTCGATTGATGCCGGAGCAGTCGAGGCGCTGCGCCAGCGACTGGGACTCACCAGTCGGTTTGTGATCGGCTACATCGGCAATCACGGGTCGTTTACGGGCGTGGACTTCGTCGTGAAAGTTTTCCAAGAGGTTCGCCGGCGGATTCCCAACGCCACCCTGTTGATTGTGGGACCGGCCGATTACTGGAGATCGCTGCTCGAACGAATGCGTTCGCATGGCGTGATTTGGACGGGCCCAGTGGCACCGTCGGAAGTGGCTGCCTACTTCAACGCGATTGATCTCGGCATCCTGGCGCAGGAGAAATCGCTCGGCACGGAGCTGGCATTTCAGATCAAGATCGTCGAATACAGTGCGTGTCGGAAGTTTGTCGTGTCCACGCCGCTGTGCACCTGGCAACGATTGCAATGGCCGAATATTTTTCTGGCCGACCTGAAAGTGGAAGCCTGGGTGGACGCAATCTGCCGGGCGCGAGACTCGCAGTGGTCGCCGGCGTGGGACGCCCTGACGGAACCCTACGATTGGGGCGCGCTAGCGCGGAAGATGGCCGGCATCATGCTCGGATCGAATTAAGGCGGGAAGCGGGCGATGCGAATACTCACGGTCTTCGGCACACGGCCGGAAGTCATCAAACTGGCGCCTGTGATTCAGGCCGCGAAGGAACGCGGTTTGGAGGTCATCGTCTGCGTCTCAGGGCAGCACCGTGACATGCTCGATCAAATGCTCGCCGACTTCTCCATTGTGCCGGACAACGATCTGGACGTGATGCAAGAGAACCAATCACCGCTCGAGGTCGCCGCGCGCATCTTCGAACAACTATCTCCGGTTATCGCTCGGACCCGGCCGGACTGGCTGTTAGTGCAAGGCGACACCACCACAACCTTTGCCGCGGCGTGGGTCAGCTTTCACCAGCGCACGCCGGTCGGGCATGTGGAAGCGGGCCTACGCACGCAGGACAAGTTCCGCCCGTTTCCGGAAGAGATGAACCGCCGCCTCACAACGGTGCTTTCGGACCTCCACTTCGCCCCGACAGAGCGGGCTGCGGAGAATCTGCGCAGGGAAGGAGTTCCCTCCGAGCGCGTATTCCTGACCGGGAACACAGTGGTGGACGCTCTTCACACCATGCTGCGCCGCGCGGTGGTTTACTCCGACCCGCGCCTAACTGAACTTGCAGGACGCGTCGTGCTCGTCACCGCGCATCGCCGCGAGAGCTTCGGAGCGCCACTCGAGGAGATCTGCCGGGCTCTTCGGGATCTCATGCAGGCTCATCCGGATCTCACTGTCGTTTTTCCGGTGCACCGCAATCCCGCGGTGCGGAAAACAGTGTTCCAATTGCTCGACGGCCATCCACGCATGGTGCTGACGGAGCCCTTGTCGTATCCCGAGTTCGTGCACGTGATGAAGCGCGCTGACCTCATCTTGAGCGACTCCGGCGGCGTCCAGGAAGAAGCGCCAAGCATCGGGACGCCGGTGCTGGTGTTGCGCGAAGTGACCGAGCGCCCAGAAGCCATTGAAGCGGGCTGGGCGCAACTGGTGGGCACCTCCCGGGAGGCCATTCTGGCTGGCGTCGGCCAGTGGTTTGCGAAGAGCAGGAACAACTCCCTTCCCTTGGCCCCGAATCCGTTCGGTGATGGGAGGGCGGGCCAGCGCATCGTCGATTTACTGCTGGCGCACAGCCGGGAGCGGGTTCGGACGACCGGGCGATGAGGAAAAGGGGCTGACGATCTCAGGGAGACTAGAGTAGATGGACTGCAAGGTGCTCGATTTGTTCGTTTGCCCCGACTGCGGGGCGCCGCTGCGCCTGGCCCAGGCCGAAGGGGACGGCTCGTCGAATGGCAGGGTTCGCGACGGCCGGCTCGACTGTATCGGTTGCGCGACGACCTTTCCGATCGTGCGCTCGATGCCGCGGTTCGTGCCCTCGGAAGACTACGCGGGCTCGTTCGGCTATCAATGGAACCGCTTCGACCGGCTGCAGCTCGACCGGGTCATGCACAACAATTTGAGCCGCGAGCGGTTCTACGTGACCACCGGCTGGCCCGGCAATCTCGCCGGCCAGAGAATCCTGGAAGTTGGGTGCGGCATGGGCCGGTTCACGCAGATCGCCCTGGAGACCGGCGCGGAGATTTTCTCTTTCGATCTGAGCAATGCGATCGAAGCCAATTTCAGAAACAACGGCGAGGCGGACCGCGTCCACATCTTCCAGGCCAGCATCTACAAAATTCCCCTGCGGCCGGGGACGTTTGACAAGATTTTCTGCATGGGCGTGCTCCAGCATTGCCCGGACGTCCGGCAGGCCTTTCTGAGCCTGATGCCGCATCTGCGCCCCGGCGGCGAGATTGTCATCGATGTGTACCAGCGCAACCGGTTTGTGCCCGCGCTGAAGTACTGGGTGCGGCCCTTCGTAACCTGGATGGGACCCCAGAGGATCCACTCGTTGCTGCGGGCGACTATCCCTCCGGTGTTCGAGCTGAAGAAAGTACTCTACAAAATCCCGGCCGTGGGCAAGGCGATTGGGGCCTTGATTCCAATCGGGCCGATCTCGCACAAGCCAAAGCTCGACTACACCGATGAGGAACTCAAAGAGGTCAAAATTCTGAGCGCGCTCGACATGCTCTCACCCGCTCACGACCACCCGCAGAGAATCCAGGATGTGCGGGCGTGGTTTGAAGAGGCCGGCCTGACCGACATCTATGTCGGCACCGGCTTCAATGGTATCAATGCTCGGGGCAAGAAACCGCAGAAGGAATTGCGAACGATGGCGGTTTCCGGGGGAGTCTGAGACTGCGATGGAGTTACTAGGTCGATTGGTTCGAGGCTGGCAGAAGGCCCCGCTTTCGTGGCGGAGGTGGCTAGTGGGGTCGCGGGTCGCTCCGCTGCTGCGACGCCTGACGAACCGGATCTCATCTCCGCGGCCCCGCGTGTTCGATTTGGCCGCCCCTTTGGCCGGTCATCGCATGCGCCTGCACTGGCAGACCCACAAGGCCTATGTGTTCGGTACCTATGAGCCGGCGGTGACCAGGGCCATCCTGGAAGTTGTTCAGCCGGGCTGGACGGTGCTCGACGTGGGAGCGCACATTGGCTACTTCACCTTGCTTCTCGCAGAGCGCGTCGGCCCGCAGGGCAAAGTCATCGCCTTTGAGGCTCTGGCGCAAAACTTCGCCGTGCTCCAGGAGAACATGCATCTGAACGGTTGCAGCAGCACCGTACTGGAGAACCGGGCCGTAGCGGCGGGCCCCGGCAAGCTGACACTGCGGCGCAACGACGATGACCCGCTAACCTCCACCACATCGATCCAGTCCGGCCGGGCCGTTGCCGAAGTCGAAGCCGTTGGGTTGGACGGTTACCTGGGGTCGCGTTTCGGCCCCATTAGCTTTGTGAAGGTGGACGCGGAGGGCGCTGAGGACGCTGTGCTCCAAGGCATGTACGAGGTGCTGTTGAGAGACCGGCCGGTTCTGCTCATTGAGATCCATGGAATCGACACTTACGGGGAGCGCCACCCGGCCCTTTGCCGGTTGAGGGAGATGGGCTACACGCTGCGTTACCTGGACACGCCAGGAACGACGGTCCACGTTCTCGCGGAGTCCCGGACCATGCCCCCTCAGGGATCGAATCGCAATTGATGAATCGCCGATACCGGGTTCTGCTGGTTGGCTCGCATCTGGTGCCTCACTCTTCGCCGGTGTTCCGGCTGCTGGCGCAGGAGCCCCAGCTTCAACGTCATCGACGCGAGGGGGAGAAAGCTGTAAAGAAACAGAGGGTCAGGCAGGCTTAGACGCAAGCAACAAGAGTTCATCTCCCTCGGCTTGAATTGATTGCCCAGCACTGTTAAGGATTGCGGCCATCATCGCATCATTGAAGGGACTGGATCCAAAGCGAACCTGGTCGAATCCGTGTTTGTGTAGGTTGCGCGCGAAAAAATCCATGGTTGGTGCAATGGGATGTTCTTCTCCGATCCAGTGCAACCACATCCCGCCGAGTGCTAATTTGCCCGTGAAGTTCGGAAGAACATGAAAGGTCAGACCACCATCACTGAGAAGACGGGCCATGAGGTCGAGGGCATCTTTGAGATTGGGCAAGTGCTCGAGGACGTGATTGCTGAAAATCACATCGAACGACCTCGGAGGGAGCTGTCGAAGATTTTCGAGGTCATCGATCACCTCCACATGAAGACAGTCCCGAGCGTACTGAGCTCTAGGTTTTGAAATTTCGAAGCCCATAGCTTGGAAACCGCATTGCGCTAATTGGTAGGTTCCGTAGCCCCATGAGCAACCATAGTCGAGCACCTGACCCTCGGGACGGACGGACTTTAAAAGCCGTATCTTGGGCCTGAGGTCGAGCGGCGTACCGGCAAAATTGTTCTTCAATAGTGCATCTAGCTCATCCTTGTTGGGGAGACTGATCTGCGGGCTATTTGGGGAGAATTCGTCTTGATAGTAGGCATCGGCTTCTTCGGGACTTTCCGTCGGCCAGCGAAAAATCAATCCACATGCGTCGCACCTGAAAATGTCCAAGATGAGTTTTTTCCGTTTCAACAACTTCAGAGGGGAGGGCCCACCGCAGTAAGGACAAACACAAGGCTGACGATTGAGCCTGTGCCGGATCATTCTCTCCGCGAATCGGAGTTTCGATGTCAAGGTCATCAGAGGATCTCTGCCGCACGATCGTCGCAGTCACAAAACATTCAGACCTTAACATACTTAGGTTCTGCGGCGCACAGGCAGACAGTGCATCGCAGTTGTTCACTCGCGGTAGGTAGAATCGAGAGTGCCGAGACAATGTGTGGAATCTTTTCAAGCAAGGCGCTTCGATTCAACGATGCAGGTTGGGATATGACGTCTCTTGCCGTATCCTCTTCGGGGGCGCCTTCTGCGCGGAACAATTCTTTCTTTCGCCCCGACAAGGTCAGCCACGTGAGAGATTGGGAGCTCAATTGAATTAAATGGGCGGACCCACACCAGTACGACAGAGCGCCGCGGCCCAACAAAACGGGGATTCGATGGAGCTCGGGTCCCGATCGATGAAGCGCCGATACAGGATTCTGGTGGTGTGTTCTCACCTCGTTCATTACTCTTCGCCAGTCTTCCAGAAGATCGCCGAGCACCCACGGCTCGACCTCCTGGCAGCATATTGCAGCCTTCAAGGTGCGGAGTCGGGCGTGGATCCGGAGTTCGGCATCGAGGTCTCCTGGGATACCCCCATCTTGGAGGGATATTCCTGGACTCACGTGCCAAACAAGGCCCTGCGACCTGGATTGGGCCGCTTCTTCGGTCTTTTCAATCCTGGATTATGGAAACTTGTCCGCGAAGGTGGTTTCGACTCTGTATGGGTTAGCGGCTATTTCTATGCGAGCGCCTGGATCGCGATTCTTGCTGCGCGATGGTATCGCGTGCCCATCCTTTTCGCCACGGACGCGCACAACCTCCGCACCTGGAAAAACAAATCCGTGCTCCGACAGGGCCTGAAGAAGTTTCTGGTGCGGCGCATCCTGGGCTTGGGCGAGATTATCCTGGCAGGATCAAGCGGTACGGTCGCCTATCTGCAATCTCTGGGTATTCCGGAAAGCCAGATCGTTCTAGTCCGGAACGTCGTGGACAATCAGTGGTGGAAGGATCGGTCCGCTCAAGTTGACCGAGCGGCTATCCGCGCGCGCTGGGGCATTCCTTCGTCCGGATTCGTCGTGCTCTTTTGCGGCAAGCTGCAACCCTGGAAGCGTCCCCAGGACCTATTGGAAGCCTTTGCCCGTGCCGGGCTGAACGACTCGTATCTTGTGTTTGCGGGCGACGGGCCGCTCCGTGCGGATCTCAAGCGCCGGGCGCAAGCCCTGGGCTTGACGGAGCGGGTTCGGATGCTTGGCTTCGTCAATCAATCCCAGCTCCCTGCCGTGTATCGGGCGGCCGATCTGCTTGCTTTGCCGTCGGACCACGAGGCCTTTGGCCTAGTGGCGAACGAGGCCATGGTCTGCGGCTGCCCGGCGGTGGTGAGCGATCGCGTGGGGGCCAAGTTTGACCTGGTGCGGAATGGCGAGACCGGGTTTGTCTATCCTTGTGGCGACGTGGACGCCCTGGCGCAGGTTTTCCGCGAGATCCTGCCGGCGCGCGAACGCCTGCAAAGGATGGGCGACGCGGCTCGCAAGCGGATGGAGACGTGGTCGCCGCGCGAGTTCGTGGACTCGCTTCTCGAAGCGGTGGAACGTGCCGCTCACCGGAACTCCGCTGGGCGGGGCTAGGTTCAGCGGCGAGAAGGCCGTTGCAGAAGGCGCGGTTGCGTTTCTTAATTGCGGTAGGGCCCGCGCGGGGACATAATCCTCAACGGTTCATCCTCTGCCGATCGGAGGCGCATGCTAGGGTCGCTGACAGCACCGGCTCGCAGGCGGCAACTGCAGGGTCTTGCCCTCACACTTGGAGTCATTGGTGCGATTTGGGTAGTGGCAACCTGGGTCGCCGCCGGAACTTCCACCGAGTTGATCCTCGTGGGCCTGGCGGCGGTCGTGGTAGCCATCGTCATCAACATCCTGAACGACTGGCGCTCCGGCTTCTACCTGTTTCTCATCTGGCTACTCTTTGAGGACACAGCCCGCAAGTACCTCGGCAACAACATGGCCGTCTACTTCGGCAAGGACGTTATGGTGGGGGTGACCTACCTTTCTTTCTTCCTGGCCCAGCGCCGCGGCAGGGTGGATTCCTTCCACCCGCCGTTTATGGTCCCGCTGAGTATGTTCTTTTGGATGGGCGTCTTGCAGATGTTCAACCCCGGCTCGCCGAGCTTTCTCTACGGGTTGCTGGGCCTGAAACTCTATTTCTACTACGTCCCCCTGATGTTTGTGACCTATGCGCTAGTGCGCACGGAAGTGGATCTGAAAAAGTTTCTGGCCATCAATGTGGCGCTCGGTAGCATCATCGCTTTCTTGGGCATTGTCCAGGCGGTTGCGGGGATCGACATCCTCAATCCGCAGGTACTGGCACCGGAGTTGCAGCCACTGGGGCGGCTGACGCGGATGGCGCCAGTCTCCGGTGCGCTGGTGCCCGTTCCGACGTCGGTCTTTGTCAGTGGGGGCAGGTTCTCCTGGTACCTGATCCTCGTTTGGATCGTTGGCATGGGGACGCAGGGCTATCTGTTGCTGCGGCGGAGTCGCCGCACCCTCTTTGGGTTTTTGGGCATTGGCATCGTGACCGTGGCTGCCATGGTCAGTGGCGCTCGCTCCCCGGTCGTCTATATTGGGGCCAGCCTTCTGGTCCTTTCCGCGGCATTTCTCTGGGGTGCTCCGTGGCGGTGGGGTCAGGGGCACCGCCTCGCGAAAACCATCCGGCGAACGCTCGCCTTCGGCGGCATCGCTCTCCTGCTGATGATCCAGTTCTTTCCCCAGTCCATTGGAGCCAACTGGTCCTTCTACTCTGAGACCCTCTCCCCGGCTGGCCCGGGCTCCGAGCTCGTCCACCGCAGCTGGGACTATCCCATCAGGAACCTCCTGGGGGCATTTGACAATCCCTTGTGGCCCTACGGATACGGGACCGGAACGCGATCGTTGGGCGTGCAGTACGTGAGCCGCCTGCTGGGAGAACGTCCCCCCGAAGTGACTGTGGAGAGCGGCTACGGCGCGCTGGTTCTCGAGATGGGAATCCTGGGGCTGATTCTCTGGGTGATCTGGACCCTTGCTCTGCTCCGCGCGGGCTGGAAGGTTGTGCGGCAACTCAAGCAGACAGCTTTCTTCCCGATGGG
Source organism: Terriglobia bacterium (assembly GCA_041493955.1). GTDB lineage: Bacteria > Acidobacteriota > Terriglobia > Acidiferrales > UBA7541 > QHYU01. The sequence goes on along the minus strand of JBGPZW010000056.1, from coordinate 8,072 downwards.
ATTTTCCATTCTCTGGTTCACTTTTCTTCTCCTCTTTCCGTTTACGTACATGGGCCTGGCGCCCTACCAGAACTTCGTCTTCAATGCCTACCTGTGGATGCTCGTGGGCGTCCTCTTCCGGCTGCCTGCGCTGGCGAATCAAGCCCCCATGCTCATACCCGCGCGCCGAAGGGCGAGCGCTGCGGCTGCTTCGGCCTTGCCGGCCGGAGGCCAATAGCGGAGATGTGCGGCATAGCTGGCATGGTCTCGGAGGGCCCCGCACACGTGTTTCAGGATGCCGGGCAGCGGATGGCCGCTGCGCTCTCCCACCGCGGCCCCGATAGCCACGGCGTGGAGTGCATCGGTTCCTGCCTCCTGGTCAATACGCGCCTCGCGATCATTGACCTCAGCGAGCGCGGCCGCCAGCCCATGAGTAACGACGACCATTCCGTCTGGATTACTTACAACGGAGAGAGTTACAACGCCGCCGAGCTTCGCCGGCAGCTCGAGGCACGCGGATATCGCTTCCGCTCCACCTCGGATACCGAAGTCGTGCTGCGCCTCTATGAAGAATTCGGTGAGCGTGGCGTCGAACGGTTGCGGGGCATGTTTGCATTTGCCATCTGGGACGCGCGGAGCCGCAAAATGGTTCTGGCCCGCGACCGCCTGGGCATCAAGCCGCTCTACTACGCCATCACCCCGCACGGGTTGGTCTTCGCTTCCGAGATGAAGGCGTTGCTTGCTTCCGCCCTCCTTCCGCGCAAACTGGACCCCGCGGGAATCCGCGCGTTCCTGCAGCTCGGACACGTACCACCGCCGTGGACCGCGATCCAGGGGGTCAAGCCGCTCGAGCCTGGCCATTTGGCCGTATGGCAGGACGGGAAGCTGACCTCTGCGGCTTATTGGAGCCTGCAGGCGGGTTTCCGCAACGGCACGGCCCCGCCTCCGGAGAAGCTGGCTTCGGAACTGGGCAAGGTCTTCGTGGACGCCATGCGGCACCATCTCGTCTCGGACGTGCCCGTGGTGCTGTTCTTGAGTGGCGGCATCGATTCCGCCTGCTTGGCCGCAGCCGCCAAGCAGGCCGGTGCCAGGAACCTGACGGCCATGACCGTCGGGTTCGCCGAAGCGGAATTCGACGAGTCAGAGTTGAGCCGGCGGACAGCCGAAGCGCTGGACATTCCCCACCGCATCCTTAGGCTCCCCGCAGAGAAAATCGGCGCAGACCTGAATCACGCGGTCTGGGCGATGGACCAGCCGACCGTTGACGGGCTGAACTCCTACTGGATCTCACGCCTGGCCGCTGAGGCTGGATTCAAAGTCGCGATTTCCGGGCAGGGTGGCGATGAGCTGTTCGGAGGCTACCACTCGCTTGAATGGTTTGAGCGCTTCAACGGCTTGGCCCGATGGATGCGCCCGCTGCGGGGAAAACCCTTGCGCCACCTGCTCGATCAGCCCGCTCTGCCGTTCCGCTGGCGAAAGCTCTCCTACCTTTTTGGCGTGCGCGATCCCTTCGTCGCTTCGCAACTCGCCGTGAAGGTCTTGTTCCTGGAGCGGGATCTCCCGCGGCTGCTGACGGCGCCGCTCGGGAGGAATGGGCGGAACGCGGAAGCAGAACGCCATTTGGCTTACTGGGCAAAGTTCGTGGAGAAGCAGGACCTGAAAGAAAAGATTGCCTTCATGGACATCCAGACCCACCTGGAGCCGCGCCTGCTGCGTGACATGGACGCCATGAGCATGGCCCACAGCCTGGAGTTGCGGCCGGTGTTCCTCGACCACCGTCTGGTGGAATTTCTGCTTCCGGTCCCCTCGAAGATTCGCATCCAGCGCAAGCGCCTGCTGCTGGAGGCGGCGAAGAGTTTTCTTCCCGAGGTGCTTCGGCAGGACCTGCTGGCACGCCGCAAGCGCACGTTCACCTTCCCCTTCGCCCGCTGGCTCACGCGCGACCTCCGGCCGGCCATGCAGGAGACCTTTGCGCCTGAGCGGCTCCGCGCCACCGGGGTGCTGGAACCCGCGGGAGTGGAACACCTGTGGCAGCGCTATGCGCGGTCGGCCCCGGCGGTTGGGTGGTCGCGCATTTGGAGCCTGTTTGTGTTGCAGCGCTGGTGTGAAACAATGCAAGTCAGCCCGTAGCGCGGAACCACTGAAGCCGGCTATGCCCCCATGCCGCATCGCGGTCGTTTCTCCCTTCATCGACAAGCGCCACGGGACCGAACGCCGGGTCGCCGAGTGTATTTCGCGGCTGGCTGACCAATACGAATTTCACGTGTATAGCAACCGTGTGGAAGACGTCGAACTCAGCACGATTGTCTGGCATCGCATTCCCGCACTACCCGGGCCCCATTTGCTGGGCTACCTTTGGTGGTTCGCAGCGAACCATCTCTGGCGCTGGTGGGACCGCAGGTTCCGTGGCTTGGCGCCCGAGGTGGTCTATTCTCCAGGCATCAACTGCCTGGACGCCGATGCTGTTTCTGTGCACGTCCTCTTCGCTCAACTCCGCCGCCAGATGAGGGCGGAATTAGGATTGCGTCGCAATCCTATTGCAGCCTGGCCACAGCTCATCCACCGGCGCCTGTACTACCGGCTTATCGAAATGCTTGAGCGGCGCGTGTATCCTCGCGGCGATTTGACGCTGGCAGTGGTCTCCCAGAAAGTGGCTGCGGGCCTTGCCAAGTTCTATCGACGAACGAATCATCTCCGTCTGGTTTACGGCGGGCTGGACGTTGGTCGTTTTCGCCCGGAAGGACGCGCGCGATTGCGGGAGCAGGCGCGCCGTGCACTTGGGCTGGCGGGGGAAACCTTCGTGTTGCTCTTGATCGGAAACGACTGGAAGAATAAAGGACTACCCTGCCTGCTCGAGGCGGTGGGCCGGCTCGGGAAACCGAATCTATCCGTCTTAGTAGTGGGGCGAGATAACCCCGCTCCTTTTCAAGAGACCATCCACAGGCACGCGCTCGAGAAGCAAGTGTTCTTTCTCCCGCCGCGGGCCGACGTCGAGTATTACTATGCTGCCGCGGACGCCTACGTTGGGCCCTCGCTCGAAGATGCTTTTGCCCAACCGCCTGCCGAAGCCATGGCCTGCGGCCTGCCAGTGATCACATCGCGGAACAACGGCGGCTCGGAAATCATCTCGCATGGTGTGGACGGGCTCATCCTTGAGCAGCCCACCGACGCGGAGGCGCTCGCACAGCTTCTCCACGCGCTGATCGGCGACCCAGACCTGCGCCGCCGTCTGGGCGAGAACGCCGTCCGAACCGCGCAACAATACACCTGGGAACACAATGCCGCAGAAATGAAGGCGCTCTTCGAGCAGGCGCGAAGTCGTAAGCAGCGGTCATGATTGTTGGACTGTTTCCCGAGTTGCTCTCCACTGGCGGCGTTCAGCGCGCCGGGCGACACACCGCCGCGGTACTGGCGGCCTATGCGGGAGAATGCGGCACTTCTGCCCTTTTTCTCAGCCTCAACGACGCGCCCGGCCTGCATCACTTTCGCATTGCCGACCTGGATTTTGTCGTGTCTGGCTTTGGTCGGGCGAAGGCGCGATTATCGCTCGCCGCCCTGCGCGCGGCGCGGAGGCATCCTACCCTGGTTCTAGCCGCACATCCGAACTTGGCACCGCTGGCCAGGGTGATGAGAATGCTGGCGCCGTGCGCGCGTACAATCGTACTCTGCCACGGCATCGAGGTCTGGCAACGGCTCGGGCGATTGCGCCGGCGAGCCCTCCAGCGCGCCGACCGCGTGCTGGCTCCAAGTGCTCACACTGCACGTCAACTGGTGGACGTACAAGGCGTAGCCGAGGCGAAGATTCTCTGCCTTCCCTGGGGACTCGATCCGGAGTTCGCTCAGTCCCTGGGCGCAACCGACCGCAACCACCTCCCGGTTGGGTTTCCTTCGGGCCGCGTGATTCTCACCGTGGGACGCTGGGCCTCCACCGAACGCTATAAAGGTGTAGACAATCTGATTCAAGCACTGCCCGCACTGGTCTCCCCGGGGTCAGATGTTTTCTTAGTTGCTGTGGGTGACGGCGACGACCGCCCACGGCTGAAGGATCTGGCGGCCAAGACAGGCGTGTCGCAACGCGTGCGCTTCTTTGCCGGATTGCCCCCGCTGGCGCTAATGGCCTGCTATGCGCATTGCGATGTTTTCGCACTGCCCAGCCGCGGAGAAGGATTTGGTCTGGTGTTTCTCGAAGCCATGGCACAGGGCAAACCGGTGGTGGGCGGCGCCCACGGCGGCACGCCGGATATCATTCAAGACGGCGTGACCGGACTACTCGTGCCACACGGAGATATTGTGAAGCTCACTCAGGCCCTCCAGACGCTGCTCGTTGACGACGCCCTGCGCGGGGAGATGGGTCGCCGGGGGCGAGAACGCGTAAAGAACGCATACCTGTTCGAGCATTTTGCTGCGCGCCTGAAGGAAATCATCGTGGACCTATGCGCATCCTGAAGGTCACCGAGGCCTACTACCCGTTCCTGGAGAAAGGCGGGCCAACCGTGAAGGTCCGCGCGATCGCACGGGGGCTTGCGCGGCGAGGTCATCAGATTACCGTCCTGACTGCCGACCTGGGATTCGGACGCGGCACCATCAAATCGGAGACTGCGGCGCGCGGCCCATGGGGCTGGCGCGCCGAGCAGGACGGCGTCGAGGCCATCTACCTGCGTGGGCGCGGGCACTATCGCGCGCTCACCTTCAATCCGGGCGTGCTGAGCTTCTGTCGACAAAGGTTGGCCGAGTTCGACCTGGTCCATATCTACGGCCTCTACGACCTACTTGGGCCGGCCGTGGCTCGCTTCTGCCGGCGTAGTGGAATCCCCTATGTGCTCGAGCCCATGGGGATGTTCCGCCCGATTGTGCGCAACCTTTGGCTGAAGCGTTTCTATCATCTTGTCCTGGGACATGAGATGGTCCGGGGCGCGCGGCGTGTGATCGCCACGGCGGAGCAGGAGCGCCGGGAACTGCTCGAAGAGGGCGTGCCGGAAGCAAAGATCATTGTCCGGCGCAATGGGATCGAACTCCCGGAGCGACTCCCGCCGCCGGGGAGCTTCCGCTTCCACCACAAGATCCCCGCCGAGATGAAACTAGTTCTCTTCCTGGGACGTCTAGTGTCGAAGAAGAGCCCGGAGCTGTTGCTCGAGGCGTTTGCCGCCTGGCGCAGAGAGGCCGGACAGGCCGAGGCTTCCCGGCTGGTGCTGGCGGGCCCGGATGAAGGCGACGGCTACCGCGAAAAGCTCGAAACCTTTGCCGCGCGGTTGGGTTTAGGTCAGGGGGTGGCATTCACCGGTCCGCTCTACGAGGAGGCCAAGTGGGCGGCCTATCAGGATGCGGACTTGTTTGTTCTGCCCTCTCAGAACGAGAACTTCGGCAACTCCGCTGCGGAGGCCGTCGCTTGTGGCACCCCGGTGATCGTCACCGACCGCTGCGGGATAGCGCCTCTGGTGGACCAGCGGGCCGGCCTGGTGGTGCCGCATGACCGGGCAGCTCTGCAGCAGGGCTTGGCCCGGTTGCTGGACGACGAAGCCTTACGACGACGCCTGCGGGCGGGATGCCAGGAAGTTGCCCGCGCGCTCGCTTGGGACGAGCCGCTGGCCGTGATGGAGAAGGTTTACCAGGAGCTGGTCGCGGAGGGCCAGCGAAAATGAGGCGACACCCCATCTTCCAGGTGCTCTCAATTACTGCCAACCTGTTGTTCGCCGCCTCAGTTTTTCTGCTGCTCTACAGCTTCATTTGGGAGCTTTCAACTCGAAGATACTTGAAAGGCTTTGCGGATGCGGTTGTGCCGCTGTCCGCTTCTCCCGGGCAGAAGGTGGAAGCCATCCTGTCCTGGATGAAGCAGGGGCCAGCCCGGCAGTCCTCCACGGGCGTAGAATCCCTGGCGGGGAGAGACCCGGAGAATACGTTAGCGTACCAGCGGCTTCTCCAGGTTTGTGGGACAGCCACCAACGCGTTCGTGAATCTGGCGGAGAGCGGTGGCGTCAGGGCGAGGCGGCTGTTGCTCCTTGACCCCAGCCAACGGACCAAGCACGTCGTCGCGGAGGTGTTCATCGAAGGTCGCTGGGTGGTTGTCGATCCGGCCTATCGCTTCATGTTTCGCGATGCCCGGAGCCAGCTCTTGACAGTTCAGCAGCTCCGCGACCCCGGGACGTTAGGGGCGGCGACGCGCAAGGTGGAAGGTTACCCGGCCGCCTACACCTTTGAGGCCACCGCACACGTCCGGCTGGCGCGGATCCCGCTGGTCGGCGGACCGCTTCAGAAGTTCCAGGGGACGGCATTCCCCGGCTGGCAGGAAGCGATCAACTTGCCGCTGGTTCTGGAGCGTGAATCCCTGGCGCTGGTGCTTGTGTCCCTGGTGTTGCTTTCCTGCAGTGTGGCGGCCCGCTTCGCGCTGAGCCGGTACGGCGCCCGGCGCCTGGGCATCGCCCGCGTACGGTTACGAGAACAATTGGTGCGCGTGGGGGAAGCCCTTTTCACCAATCCACGATAAGATACCCGCATGTGCGGGATCTGCGGGGCGGTGGGGGTCGAGCGCAGAGACGACGCCGAGGCCGTCGTGCGCCGGATGTTGCCGGCACTGCGCCATCGCGGCCCCGACGACGAAGGCCTGCTGTTGATTCCTCCCGGGACTCTCCCTGGCACTCGGTCGGTTGCGCTGGGCATACGCCGCCTGAGCATCATTGACCTGGCCGGAGGTCACCAACCTGTTTTCAACGAAGAAGGAAATGTCGCCGTGGTCTTTAACGGCGAGATCTACAACTTCCAGGAACTGCGGCAAAGGCTCGAAGCTGCCGGGCACGTCTTTCGCACCCGCTCGGACACCGAAGCGATTGTCCACGCCTACGAGGCCTGGGGTGAAGACTGCGTTCAGTACTTGCGAGGGATGTTCGCGATCGCCGTGTTTGACGGGCGGCAAGGTCCCGCCGGCATTTCGTCCTCTGGTTCCCCGCGCGTGATCTTGGCCCGCGACCGTTTGGGCATCAAGCCGCTCTACTATGCCTGGGTCAATGGGACACTCCTGTTTGCTTCTGAGGTTCGGGCGCTGCTCGAAAGCAAATGGATCTCGCCGCGGCTCTCTTTGGAGGCAATCGAGTCCTACCTGCTCTTCGGTTCGGTCGCGGAGCCGATGACGCTGGTGGAAGACGTTTTTTCCCTTCCCCCCGGCCATCACATGAGTATCCCGGTCGCCGCTGAGGCTGAGCGATCGCAGCCGAAACCCTATTGGGATTTTACCGCTGCTGCGCGTGGTGCTGCGCCCCCGGGTGAGCGTAACCCGCGCGCGGCAGCCGAGCGGCTGCGGCCGCTGCTCGAAGACACCATCCGCAGCCATCTGATCGCGGATGTGCCCCTGGGCCTCTTCTTAAGCAGCGGGCTAGATTCGACGGCCATTGCGGCGCTCGCCAGCCGCGAGCAACACGGCATCCACAGCTTTACCGTCGTTTTTCCCGAGCAGGACTTCAGCGAGGCCGCGCTGGCCCGGCGGGTGGCAGAACGCTTCGGCACACAGCATCAGGAATTGTTGCTGAGCGGGGAACAGATGCTGGCGCGTCTGGAGGAAGCCGTCGCGGCACTCGATCAACCCACCATGGACGGCATCAACACGTACTTTGTCTCCTGGGCCGCGCGGCAGGTGGGCTTGAAGGTGGCGCTGTCGGGGCTGGGCGGCGATGAAGTTTTCGGCGGCTACAGCACGTTTCGCTCGACGCCGCGGGTCACGCGCCTGGCGGCGCTCGGAAGAATGGTTCCGCGCGCGCTGCGCTTCGCCGCGGCTGGGGCGGTCGAGAAGTTAGCCGGAGGCAGCCTGCATGCGGACGCCGCGCGCAAGCTGGCGGCAGTGTGGCGAAACACTGGGGCTCTTCCGCACCCGTACTTCCTCGTTCGCGCGCTGTTCATTCCCGAGCAAGCCTCCCGTCTGCTGAAAGGCTCAGTCGAGCGCGCGATGAAGAACAGCCCTTGGCGAGACTGGCTGGCGGAATCGGTGCGCCAAGCAGCGAGCCTCGACAACTTCGCTGGTGTCTCGTGTCTCGAGATGCGCACCTACATGGTGAACACACTGTTGCGGGACACCGACGCGGTGAGCATGAGCCATTCGCTCGAGGTGC
>JBGPZW010000155.1:0-7605 GCA_041493955.1 Terriglobia bacterium | reverse complement strand
TGGCCGATCTCATCGTCGCTCTGCTTGACCGCCCGGATGGAATAATCCTTTTCGGTGGAAACTCTTCGCGTGGTTCGCGCAAGATTCCGAATCGGCTCCGAGATGGTGCGTTGGAGCCGAGAAGAGAGCAGGAAAGCTAAGAACAAAGAGCCGAGTGCGACGAGGACAAGCAGCGTCGTGTATCGGTTCAGGCGTTCTTGCATCTCCGAGAGGTCATAGCGGATGTAGACGGTTCCGATCCTCTCCCCAGCGAGCATGATCTTCCGAAACACGATCAATTCGCCGTTTTCGAAATGGCCTCCGTCTTCTTGCACCGGGGGCGGGGAGAAACCGCCTTGCGGGTCGTCCCGCAGATACTTCGCGAACACTTGGGCGTCGTCCGTGTAAATACAGGCTGCGGAAATCTGTTTTTTGGCGCTCAACCCGCCGAGAATTTCCTTCGCCGTGTCCGCGTCCTGGAATGAGAGTGCCGCCGTGCTGTTCGAGCCGATGATTTCCGCCAGGGTGGTCACATCGTTCACCTTCGCGAGCCGGAAGGCATAGAGGTCGTAACGGATGAAGGCGGCACAGGCCAGGAGCAGGGCCAAGCCGCTAACAGTCATAATGATGAACGTCAGCTTGCTGCGGATGGAAAGGGCGCGGAAGAGGCGCATGTCAGCTCTTACCTCCACGCTGATCCTCGGCAACGATGCGGGCCACGGCGAGCATCTTGGCGCTCATCTTCAGGCGAGCGCGGGTGGAGGCTTCCAGGTTGATTTCAAGCTTCACTTTGTTTTTCTCGAGGACAAAACCGATCATCCCGCCGGACTGGGCAAACCCTTCCATCTCACTGACGGTCAGCACACCCGATTCCTTCAGATCCCCGAGAATCTGAGGCAGGTGTCTTTTTTCCGACGAGCTGACAAAGAGGATCTGGCAGCTTCGGAGGTCTTGCCCTTCCTTGAAGCGTTTGATGATGACTTTTCTGCCGTTCACGGTCTTGCCGGCGACGATCTCCGTCAGCATGCTGCCGAAGGGGTCCTGGCCGACAATCCCCAGCACGATGGGAGCACTCGAATCGGAGAAGACTTCCGGGGGCCACTCCACGAACTTCGTGAAGGTGTACAGGAACGCCGCTTTGACCTGATATTCGCCGAAGGGCTCGGACTGCGCTTGCACCTGAATTACACTCAAAAGCAAGGCACACGCGGCAAATAGAAGCCGCCGGAGCCCCCTGCCTGACGGCGAGAAGATCGTGCCGGGCCTGTTCACCGGGCCGTTGGCCTCGCCGATGCCCGTCCTGGGCGCGCTGGGTTTCAGAACCTCCATGTGAGCTTCCCATAGGCGCTCCGTTGGACCTGCGCCGCGCTCACAAAGTCACCGGAACCAAACTCGAAGTGCCTGGGGTCCAGCAGGTTTCGCAGCCCAGCGCTGATCTCCAGAGACTCGGTGGGCCGCCATCCCAACCTGACGTCCATCCGCGTATAACTGGGAATCTGGGGACCGGGGACGCTACCGACGTAATACAGCGCAGTATCGAACTCCAGGTTATGGTGCAGGTCGAGCTGGGAGCGGAACTGGAATTGCTGACGTGGGCTGCTGCCCTCGGTGTCTGGTGCAGTGGTGGAATCCAAACTGGTGGGATCCGCGTGCAAGTGAATCCGGAACAGCGTATAGCCGACACTCAAGCTCCAGAAACTCACGACTCTAACGCGCGTGGAGACCTCGATCCCGTGCGTTTCCCCATGAATCTTGCTGAAGGTCATCAGTGGCAGGACCTGGTGGCGCGGCGGCGGAGTGTCTTCGAAAAACGGGACGCCCGGCTCCTTGGTGTGGCGGTTTCCGTACTCGCTGTAGAACGCGGCGAGATCGAGAGAAAGCCTTTTGCCTACTTGCATGCGCTGACCCATTTCGTAGGTCAAGGTACCCTCGGCGGGAAGGCGCGGGGCGCCAAACGCGGATACTAGATTAAGCGTGCCATCCTGGCCCACGAAAGCGTCCTTGTTGACCCGAGAGTTCGCGTCCAAGCGCGACGAGCTTTCTACTGCCCGTGAAATCGCCGCCCATATCCCGAGGTGCTGCTGTGGTGTCCAGAACACACGGACGTTGGGTTGCAATGCGAATCCGCTGTACACGTTGTGCTCAAGCTTTGCACCTACCGTTACTCGAAGCCGCTCGGGAACAACCGTGATCTCATCCTGAAGAAATGCGCCGTAGAGGTCGGTGCTGCGGCTGCTCGGGTCGAAGGAGATCATCAGACTTCCCACGGTCCGATCCGCGGCATGACGGTAGGTGCCCCCCCACACGAAATCGTGACGATGACCGGAGGCGAAGTGTTGCTCAAAATCGATATCAATCGCATGGCCGTATTCTCCCAGCACGCCAGGCTGGCTGCGGTCGGCCGTGTCGTAGTACATCTCCACGGTCGTGTCGAAACGCTCCGAGGAAGTGTGGTGCCAGCGCCCCAGCAAGTTCCCTCCGTTCACGTTGGTGTGATCATTGATAGAGCCAATCGTGGGTGGAGATAGAGAAAGCAAACCAAGCGTCGTCTGGCCTTCCCTTCCTTGGTAGATATCCCCCTGGACCGTGAGGGCATCGCGCCTCGAAAGCTCCCAATCCGTCCGGAAGCCTCCGCGGAGGATGTGCCAGCGATCCGCAGCCTGCCTGCCCGAGGAATCCTCAAACGGGCCCTGGTCGAAGTACTTGGCAAAGATTCGGTAGTAACCCCGGCTGCGCAGTCCTCCGCCGTAGCGCACGCCGCCGGTGCCGCGTTCCAGGTTTCCGCTTCCTGAAGTAACCAGGCCGCCTTGCGTGTCTTTGGCTTTTTTCGTGATCACGTTGATTACGCCGTTGACGGCATTGGCTCCCCACAGCGTGGCTCCGGGACCCCGGATCACTTCGATTCGTTCGATATCCTCCAGCAGCGTGTCCTGCACGTCCCAGTACACTCCGGAGAACAGGGGATCGTAGACCGCCCGGCCGTCAATCAGGATGATCATCTTGTCGGCGAACCGTTCGTTGAACCCTCGGGGACTCAGGGCCCATTTGTTGGCATCCAACTGCGCTACATGCAGGCCTGGGACCATGCGCAGCAGCTCGGGGACGCTTGTGACGCCGGAGCGCCGGATGTCCTCTTGCGTGATCACGAAAACGGCCGCGGCGGCTTGGGAGAGTTTCTCCTGCTTCCTCGATACAGAGGTGACCTCGAGGTTCGCCAATACGTCGAGGCTGGCCTCGCTCAAGTCGACTTTGGACTTCTGTGCCTGGACAAGGGGAGTCATCAGCATGAGCAGGAGTAAGAAAAGGATCCCCCTGACCATGACCGGCCTGCCCTCAAAAGGAGTCTCCTGCAGTTCCTCAAGGCGTGGCGCAGCTTCGGCAACACTCCGAAGCCCTCGCTGAGAGAGCGAAATCTCCCTGGCTTGTCTCGAGCCACCTGACCATCCACATGGTTGTCTCATTTGCATTCCCCCGGACGCGATGCTGAAAAGGCCGCAGGCATAACTTAGGCATACAAGCAGCCAAACCTGGTCAAGGACGACCGTTTTAAGGAATTTAGAATCAAAGGATTGCAGCTGAGTGAGAGTCATTCGGCGAGGAGGAATGCTGGGACTTGTTTCAACGCCGCGCTGCTGCCCCGAACCGGAACAATGCCTGGAGAGATTGGAATTTCCGGACGCCTGCTGGATTTTTTCTAACGCCACATGCGTGTGAACATCACCTACTGCACTGCAATGATCACGGAAAGGGTGGGATTCGAAGCGCCCGCCGGATGAAAGTGCGCAGGGAAATGGCCTGGCTTGCCGCCTATTGAAACTTCCTACGGCGGGTCCACTCTCGGCAAGAACGACCGCGAGGATGTCGGAGAGAGGGCGGATTCTCCTCATGCTCTCAGACCTATGGCGTTGGAAATGCTGGAAATGTCTCTATCTTGATGTAGAAAAGGGTGTTAGTCGGATTTCTATGAAGCCTGCCTAGATCCCCTAAATCTGCCTGGTGCGCTATAGAAACTGACACCAAATAGACACCAAATTCTTTAAGCTAGAATGAAGACTCGGATTAAGTGGCTGAAGGTCACGTCCTCCTGTGCCGACCATTGTGTTGGACTTAACGCATCGCCTCAGGGCACACCTTTGCCAGAAGGCAACCCGACGCGGCGGGCGAGTTGCTCAAATCGCGGATCGGAGCGAAGCGGCTCCCATTCCGGCGCCACAAGGTACGCCTGCAGCAGCGCCTTGAGCGTGTCCGCGGTCCCGAATATACAAGGGTCGAGCTCGATCGGCAACTGCGCCTGTGCCGAGCTGGCGCCAACCCCCAGCAGCACGAGACCGGTAAGGCACAGGGCGCCGAGCAGGGCGAGGCGGATCCCGAAACGACGCATGAGATTTTTCATAGTCTTCTGCTTCCCTGATCCCTAGTCAAGATTCGGTTAACCAAATCACTCCCTGGCCGCGGATCTGTGGTCAGCCGTTGCCGTCCCCGGCGGACACGTCAGGGGCTGACCAACGTGGGCACTTTGCCGTAAACCGCATGGCCCCGGGCATCGGCGTCTTTTTCCATCGGCATCCGGTCGTGCAGGACACGGTAGTAGTGCGCCGAGTTGAGGTTGGTTGTGAGGGCCGAGATATCCAGGTCTCGGAACCACCGTTCCGCGTACGGATCGCGTCCCCCCAATTCGTTGCACTGCTCGGTGTGACGCAGCTCGTGGTACAACCAGAACAGCGCATCAGGGTCGCTGAGCAGGGCACCGTCCTTCAGGCGCTTCACCATGCCAGTGCTACCAAAATAAATCGTGTGGCAGTCGGTTGTAGCGTTGCCGGGCTCTTGGCGGCCACTGTATCCGAAGCGAACGATTCTTAGGTCCACTTTGGGGTAATGCTCCTTCAGTTGGTTCACGTACGTCTCCGGAAGGTGGTACAGTCCGACCTCGGCGCCGAGCAGGTCCATATAGCGGCGGTACAGAGCCACCTTCGTTTGACACGACGCGTTCAGGCTCGCCTCGATCACCCCCGCGGTACCACTGACCATCTCCGGGGAGGCGGCGTTCAAGGCGTCCTGGAGCATCTCTTTGGCCACCTCGTCGAGGTTGTTCTGTAGTGGCTTGAGGTTCAGCCCCCCAATGTGCCATCGAACGTCTATGCCTCCCAGCGACGCCAGGCGGCATTGGGAGGAGTCGAATGTCGGACCGCCGATGCGCAGTTCCACGCGCACGTTGGATGCAGAGCCGCCGATTGCGAAGGCCTTGCTGAAGTGACATAGATGGGCGGGGTTGGCGCTGGGCCGCATGCGCACCTTCAACGCGTTCAGCGCGATCCGGTCGATGCTCACTTCTTCCTTAAACGCGAGGCCTTCAAAGCCGACCGTCGGCTTGGAGAACCTCAACGTGAACTCGCCGGCGCTGGCCTTGATCCCCAGGCAATCGTTCACCATGTATTTGTGGCCGCCGAGCAGCGCCACATTGATTTCTTTCCCTGCGATGGCCTGAGCAATTGCGCCCAGCATCTGTTGCGCTTGCGGAAGGTCTTTAAGGGCCACAACGCGTGACCCCGGGTTGGCCGCTGCCAGGTTCAGCCTGCTGGTGGCGGGGAGCCTGGGCGCAGGGTCCGGCTGGCCATCCTCGTTCTCGCTCGCCGGCGAGAGAACGCCCATACGGCCGCGTTCCTGCTGCGCAGGCGGTGCTGGTTTGCCGCGGATGGCCATTGCCGTGTCGCCCTCCGATGCTGTTGGCGTTGTGCCGCTTGTTGATGCAACTGTGCCCTTGGGCTTCTGGTTGCTGGACTTTGCCGCGGAGGCAGGGCTTTCCATCTCCCTGCCGGTTCCGAGGGGTGGCACCCCTTCAATCGCGGCCACCGGCGGAGCTGCGCCCTTCGCTGGGGCTACGCTCACGATCTCGCAGCAGGGCACACCGCCGTCCACGGAGACCTTGCGGGTCCCGAAATCGGCCCAGACCTTCTGCCCCACTCTGAGCCCCTTGAGGATCCGAGCATCCGTAACCTTGAACTCAAACGTGCGGCCATTCCCCGGGTCGAATGCTGTGGCTATACCGGTCGGCACGCGAATCGCACTAATATCGCAACACGGACTGCCACCAAACAGCTTCCCTTGGACGCGATCAACCGTTGTTGAGGGACTCAAGAGATTCACGATTTCGCAGCAGGGGGATGCGCCGTCAACCGACACCTGGTGGGTCCCAAAATTGGCCCAGACCTTCTGGCCGACCTTAAGGGTCTTCAGCAGGGAGGCGTTTGTGACCTTGAACTGGAAAGTCTTGCCGGTCCGTACTTCCTTGGCGGCCACGACGCCTGTGCGCGTGTCAATCGCGGTGATCTCGCAACAGGGTTGCGCAGCACGGGCCTCTGGGGCCAGAACAACAGCGAGGCCCAGCACGACGCCGAGCAGGACGACGATACGTCGCAGCCTCCTCGATTTCGTCAATAGGTTTGCTGGAACCGAACGATTTTCACGATTCATCTATTTCCTCCTGTCCGGCTCGGCTCAGGCGTCAATCGCGGTCATGCTGCAACAGGGGCCACCGGCGCGGGCCTCCGCAGCCAACACGAGAATTACGCCTAACACTATCAGCGCACGCCGCGGCACACTCCCCCTCCAGAGAAGCGTCCCTGAAATCAAACTCTCCTGACGATCCATGCTCCACCTCCCGAGTCCTTCCGTTGCTGTGTCCAATTCAGAAATCAGGATAAAAACGTGCAAGGCCCCTCCGCTACGCTCCGGTGCGGGTCGCAAGAATCAGTAACTCGGCTTTGGTGTTCTTACGGCAACCGTGCGCACTTGTAGTGGCAGCGTTTTCTTCCAGCCGAATCCACGTTGTAACTTACAAGCCAGCAAAAATAGTTGGAACGCTCGAAAGTGAGTTCACAGTCCCGACTGCCTTGGCCGCCACTCGCGCCCCCAGAGCCACCCGTGTTCCCGGCTGTCCCTCCACCTGAACCACCCCCGCCCCCACCGCGGCCGCCCTTTTCTTCCGAAGAAGCTTCGGCTGCGCGGTATCTGGCCTCAACCGGGACGTTTTGGCTCTTGAGCCATTTTTCGAAGTTCTGGACGAGGCTTGCCCAGTCGCTTTGAGCTCTTCTCGCTACCTCGCGATCCCGGGCGTGATACCTAGCTTCGAGCGCCTGGGCCTTTGTCCGCAGGTTGTCAGCCTGTTCCTTGAGGCTTGTCTTCGGCGGTGCCGCGTTTCCGACGTGCGCCGAAAACCCTGCAAGCCCGAAGGCCACGCCAATGCATAGAGCCAGCCCTCGAACCAAAGCTTGATTGCGATTCACGTTTCACCTCCCCTGAAGTCCGTCACACCCTTGCTCGTTCGACGTCAACACCACCCCTTAGTGAGGCCCCAATGTTCTCCGCACCTCGTTGTTGTCCTCGTTGGATTCGGCGGTGGTCTTGTAGAAATCCACCAGCACGCGCACCCAGGTGGTTGTCGTTGCCAAGTGTTTCCCTCCGACATGGAAACTTTTTGATTCTCCTGCCGCGAGCGGGCCCAGATAAGACTCGGCTTGTACGGGCAGGTTTTGAAAGAGGATGTGGGGATCGCTGCCCGCAGCGACCAAAACCACGAATTTACCGGGGGTGGCCAGGTTGCCCTGGTTGGTCACAGTCACCTTGATC
>JBGPZW010000028.1:0-27598 GCA_041493955.1 Terriglobia bacterium | reverse complement strand
TCCGGGATGACGGTCCGCCGCTGCTTTATATCAGTCAGGGAGAAGGCAACTTCGTGGATCGAACGTCAAAGGCGGGGAAGGACTTCACTCAGTCGGTGGCCTTGGATGCACAAGTTGCGGACTTCAATCACGACGGCAACTTCGACTTAGTTCTATGGTCATCTTCTGGATACGAGGTGCTCCTAAATCGCGGAGAAGGCAGTTTCGTGGCCGCAGCACACTTGCCATCGCTGGTTTCTCCCGCCGACCCCTTCGCGTTTCGGGGGACGACGGCGGACCTGAATGGGGATGGCTTCGAGGACCTTCTGGGCGTCGACGCCAAGGGCAACTGGCACCTGTTTGTCAACCGCGCCGGCCGCTTTGAAGAAACCACGATCCACCTCCCCACCAGGGAAGAAGACCCGTTTGCCTGGTTGGTTCCGGCAGGGCTGGGCAGGCCGGGTAGCCTTGGCTTAGTCGGCGTCACGCGCCTTGGTCGATTGGCCGCCTTCGAGAAGGAAGGCCCGCCTGGCCGGTGGCTGGAAGTTAAGCTGAAAGGGGCGAAGAGCAATGCACAGGGCGTTGGGGCCACATTGGAATTCAAGGCAGGGAATTTCTACAGCAAGGTCGTGGCTCCTGGAGGTCCAGTCAGGGTTTTTGTCGGTGATCTGCACCGCATGGACGTGCTGCGCGTGACTTGGCCCAATTTGATTGTCCAGAATATGACCGCGGTGGCTACGAACCAAAGCGTGGAGGTCCGCGAATCCGAGCGCTTGGCCAGTTCCTGCCCACTTCTCTACATCTGGAACGGCACACGATATGCCTACATCACCGACGTGCTGGGCATGGCGCCTCTGGGTGAACTTTCGCCGGATGGAAGTCGGCTCCAACCCAACCCGGAGGAATTTGTCCGCTTGCCGAGTTCCTTGCAGGACCAAGAGGGCATGTTTGTCTTTCAGGTCAGCAACGAGTTGCGCGAAGTGGAATACTTCGACCAGATTCGTCTGTTGGCGGTGGACCATCCCGCCGCGGAGGAGATTTACGCCAACGAGATCTATTCTTCGTCGCCTACACCGCCAACTCTTTCTGCAATAGGCCAAAAGCGTTTTCCAGTCTCGGCAGTGGATGACGATGGCCGGGACGTCTTGCCGCTGGTTCGCGAGCTCGACGGCCGGTACGCCGTCTCTTTCCGGCAGCTCCGAGTGCCAGGGCTAGGTGAACTTCATGCGCTGACGTTGGATCTTGGTGAGGTCCCTGAATCGCCGTCCATCGCGCTTTGGTTGACAGGGTGGGTGTACTGGACGGATTCAAACGGGGCTCGGGCGCTGATTTCAAACACGCAGCTCCAGATGGTCTCTCCATACCTCCAAGTGCGTGACAGGCAGGGTCAGTGGGTCACAGTGATTCCGGACATGGGTCTACCGAGCGCCACCAACCGCACGATGCGCGTTGACCTGACTGGAAAGTTCCTCTCGCCGGATCATCACGTACGTATAATGACAAATCTGTGTATCTACTTGGACCAGATCTTCTTCACTACGGGCGACAGTTCCGCACCTACCCCTTTCGAAGTGCCGCTGGTTTCTGCCAACCTCCACTACCGCGGATTCTCGACCCCAGTAAGCGATCCAGATCATCGGAAGCCCGATTCGTTCGATTACGACCGCCTTCTGGCCGATGCGCCCTGGAATCCGGTCTTGGGCAACTACACTCGCTACGGCGCTGTCGAGGAGCTGCTTCGAAATGCGGACGATCGCTTGGCGGTGATGGCAACGGGAGACGAACTGACGGTAAGATTTGATGGTCGGCGACTTCCCCCAATCAAGCCGGGGCAGAAACGGGATTTCTTTTTATACCTGAACGGCTGGGCCAAAGACGCCGAACCGAACACGGCTTTTTCCAAGACGGTAGAGCCTTTGCCGTTCCGCAATATGGATCAGTACACTCCGGGAATCCCAGTAAAACGCACGGGCGGCCTCGAGTATCGCCGCTACTTGCGGGACTACCAGACTCGCCCCCCATATGCGTTAATTCCTCCGCTTGCTCCCTTCACGCCGCACTTTTAGCTGTCTTTCGGATTTAGCAGCATTACCGGCCAAAGGCAGGGCCTGCACCTCCTCTCGGCCACGGACACTGGACGGGCGCGGCCCCAGTAGTATCTGGTAGCTGAGTACAACTGCTTGCAACCCGTTCTTGAACACCGTGTGGATACACGCAAGCTAGTGATGGTTCTTTTCCTCGAAACGAAAAAACCTCGGTTGCCGACTGACACTACGGTTCGATACAAGACTTTGCAAGAGCGAGTAGCTGAACTGGGCATTGACGGGCACCGCGGGCAGGGGCACAATGCCCATTCCATCGCGGGAATTCACGGTCGGTAGTGGGACTGGCCTCGACATGGTGGCCGATTCTCAAATGAGTCACCTGCAGCGTGCACTCCTGGTGTTGTTGTTTCTCTCGGGAGATTACCTCTACACATTTCCGTCGGCCACGATAGCCTTCGGGAGCGTGGTACTGCTTCACCTCCTGGCCGGATTGATCCTTCTCTGGAAGCTGTTGCCTGTTTTGCCTCGCTTGCTGAGAGGCAGTCCCACGGAGGCACGATGGGGTTGGCTTTTCCTCGCTGCCGGTGGTGCCCTGGGCGTGGTGCTGATATTGACGGGCACACCGCGGCCCATGCGTGGTTGGTTGTTCGTTCACATCGGTCTCAGCCTGAGTGGCGTGCTCCTTCTCATTGCGGCATGGGTT
This sequence comes from Terriglobia bacterium, assembly GCA_041493955.1. Classification (GTDB taxonomy): domain Bacteria; phylum Acidobacteriota; class Terriglobia; order Acidiferrales; family UBA7541; genus QHYU01. The sequence goes on along the minus strand of JBGPZW010000028.1, from coordinate 24,871 downwards.
CGCGCGCGGGGGTGGTTTGGTTCGTCCACGCAAACTAGGCTGCTTCGATATGCGGTGTTGCTGCCTGCACTGGCGATGCTCGTGGGCTCAACCTGGTGGATTCGCGAAGTGCGCTGGCAGCGCGCCTACCGTATTGAGAACCCTCGGATGCCTCCTGCGACGATGGATGGAGAGGGCGACGGTGCGGGAGGAGCCTTCTTCCCAAGTTCGGCGCAGACGGTGCACGGCGGCAAGATCCCCGCGAAGTTTTTCATGCAATCGCAGGCCTGCCAGCGATGCCATGCCGACATTTACGAGCAGTGGTCCAGCTCGGCGCACCGCTTCTCTTCGTTCAATAACCAGTGGTATCGCAAGAGTGTCGAGTACATGCAAGACGTGGCGGGTGTGCGGGAGTCGAAGTGGTGCGCCGGATGCCACGATCCCGCTCTGCTCTTTAGCGGCATGTTCGATACCCCCATTCGCGAGCAAATCGACCGCCCAGAAGCGCACGCAGGCATGGCCTGCGTAATGTGTCATTCCATTGTGTCGGTCAAGAGCACGATGGGCCAGGGCGATTACGTCATCGAGTATCCGACGCTGCATGAACTGGCGGCGAGTGAGAATCCCGTCGTCCGCGCGCTGCATGATTTTCTTGTGAAGGTGAACCCCGAGCCGCATCGGCGCACCTTCTTGAAGCCCTTTGTCCGCAGGCAAACAGCTGAGTTCTGCTCCACCTGTCACAAGGTACATTTGGACGTGCCCGTAAACCATTACCGCTGGGTGCGCGGTTTCGACGAATATGACAACTGGCAGGCCAGCGGCGTTTCGGGGCAGGGCGCGCGCTCGTTCTACTACCCGGCCAAGGCGCAAAAGTGCGCCGACTGTCACATGCCGCTGGTGCCCTCTCGCGATGCCGGGAACATCAATGGCTTCGTGCATTCGCACCGCTTCCCGGCAGCGAACACGGCGCTGCCCATCGCCAACCAGGATTCAAAGCAGCTCGAGGTCACCGAACAGTTTCTGAAAGACAAGGTCGTCAGCGTGGACATTTTCGCGATGTCCCCGGCACTACCGCTCACCGAGGGGGGCGAGGTGCCGGGCGCCCAAGTGTCCACAACGTTTGCGGTCGGTGAAGAGGCGGAGATGACAGTGCCCCGCGCGACTCTGGAAACGCTGCCCGTGACCGCGCCGCTGAATCGCATTCAGGGAGTGGTGCGGCGGGGCGATGCGGTCCGCGTGGACGTGGTTGTTCGCTCGCGCAAGGTGGGCCACTTCTTCCCCGGCGGAACCGTGGATGCGTTTGATTGCTGGCTCGAATTGCGGGCAACGGATGAAAAAGAGCAGGTGCTCTTTTGGAGCGGCCGGGTCGAAGACGACGGCAAAGGCCCGGTGGAGAAGGGTGCGCACTTTTATCGCTCGCTGATGATCGATGCGCACGGCAACCCGATCAACAAGCGCAATGCGTGGGCCACGCGAGCTGTTGTTTACGTGCGCCTCATTCCCCCGGGCGCGGCAGACACGGTACACTATCTGCTGCGAATCCCGGAAACAGCGGGAGATCGGATCCAGCTCCGGGCTCGGCTGAACTACCGAAAGTTTTCCTGGTGGAATACACAGTTTTCCTTCGCCGGAACGCGCGACTCCAAACAGACATCGCCCGCCGTGACATCTGAGTACGATGACGGCCGCTGGGTATTTACCGGATCCACCGACCGGGTCTCAGGAAAGCTCAAACAGATTCCCGTGCTGCCCATCGTGACCATGGCGGAGGATACCGTGGCCCTGCACACGGCCCCGCGCAGCGCGCCCTCGCCCCAGGCGCAGCTCGTGCTCGTCAAGGAGGACCGGGATCGGTGGAACGATTACGGAATCGGCCTCCTGCTGCAAGGCGACTTGCGCGGGGCCGATTCAGTTTTCCGCACGGTCACGGAAATCGATCCGCAAAACCCGGATGGCTGGGTCAATCTCGGCCGCGTTCACGTGCAAGAAGGCAACCTAGCGGGTGCGCGCCAGGTGCTCGAGAAGGCTTTGTCCCTTCCGCCCGACTTGGCCCGCGCCCATTTCTTCTACGCCCGGGTGCTGAAAGAAGAGGGCCAGTATGATGAGGCCAATCAACACTTAAGGCGGATTCTGGGCAATTACCCGCGCGATCGCGTCGTCCGCGACGAACTCGGGCGTGTGCTTTTTCTCCAGCGCCGCTACGCGGAGGCAGTCAAAGAATTTGAGCAGGTTTTGAGCATAGACCCCGAAGACTTGCAGGCGCATTACAATCTCATGCTCTGCTATAACGGTCTGGGACAGCCGGCGCGCGCGCGTGAGCACCAGACACGCTATCTCCGGTTCAAGGCCGATGAGGCGGCTCAGGCCATCACCGGTGCCTACCGCAGGAATCATTCCGAGGACAACAACGAGCGTCAGGCCATTCACCAGCACGTGTCTGCACCGCTCGAGACCCCTGTGAACAAACCCCGACGGGCAGGCCACCGCCGCGCGCAGCCCAAGTTGGCCGCGGCTGCCCATTGATGCGCGCCTTCCCCGGCTTCGCAGTGATCCTCGTGGGGTCTCTGGCGCTCGCAGCCTGGCAGGCCCCCGCGCAGAACTCGCTGCCCGCGATTAAGTTCCGCGATGTGACTCAGGCCGCTCGGATTCGGTTTGTGCACAACACCGGCGCCTTTGGGAAGAAATACCTCCCGGAGACGCTCGGAGCAGGCTGTGCTTTCATCGACTACGACAACGACGGCTGGCCGGACATTCTCCTCATCAATGGAATGGATTGGCCGGGACATCGTCGGCATGCCTCGACGCTCCAGCTCTATCACAACAATCACGACGGCACCTTTACCGACGTGACCCGGCAGGCCGGGTTGGCCGTGCAGATGTATGGAATGGGCGTTGCCGTGGGCGATTACAACAACGACGGGTACGACGATCTGTTCATCATGGCGCTGGGGCAGAGTCGACTTTTCCGCAACAACGGAAACGGCACCTTCACGGACGTGACGCAGCAAGCGGGGCTGGGAGGCATCAGCGAGTTCAGCACCAGCGCGGCCTGGGTGGACTACGACCGGGACGGCCACCTGGACCTAGTAGTTGCGAATTACGTAGAGTGGTCGCCCGAAACCGATCTTTTCTGCACTCTCGACGGGACAAACAAGTCCTACTGTACGCCGGAATCGTACAGAGGGGCCTCGGCTCGGCTGTGGCACAACCGTGGCGACGGCACGTTTGAGGACGCCACCAAGAAGGCCGGCTTGTTTGATCCGACCTCCAAGGGCCTGGGCGTGGCAGTGCTCGACTACGACCTGGACGGCTGGCCCGACCTGCTGCTCGCCAACGACACGCAGCCCAACAAGCTCTATCACAACAATGCCAACGGAACCTTCACCGAGACCGGCGTTTTGGCCGGCGTGGCCTTCAGCGAAGACGGTGTGGCCCGCGCCGGCATGGGCCTGGACGCGGCCGACTATGACCGCTCCGGCCGTCCCAGCGTGATCATCAGCAATTTCTCGAATCAAATGCTCTCCCTGTATCACAACGAAGGCAACGGACTCTTCGTGGATGAGGCGCCGCGCTCCGAGGTCGGCCGCGCCAGCCTGCTCACGCTCGGCTTTGGCTGTTTCTTCTTCGATTACGACAACGACGGCTGGCTCGACATCTTCGTGGCCAATGGTCACATCGAAGATCAAATCGAGCGCGTCCAGAAGCGGGTCACGTATCGACAGTCGCCGCACGTCTTTCACAACCTGGGAGGGGGGAAATTCCAGGAGGTTACTCGCCAGCTCGGGCGGGACTTTGCGGCACGGCGCGTTGCGCGCGGCGCCGCCTACGCCGATATCGACAACGATGGCGACCTGGATCTGCTGATCACCACCAATGGTGGGCCCGCACTTCTCTTCCGCAACGACGGAGGAACGAATCGGAGCTTGCGGGTGCGCCTGGTCGGCACGCGCTCGAACCGCGATGGCATTGGCGCGACGGTCCGCGTGACCGCAAGGGGCGAGACACAGTCTCAGATGCTTCGCAGCGGGTCCAGCTATCTCTCGCAAAGCGAACTCGTGCTGACCTTCGGCCTGGGTCAACGGACGAAAGTCGATGCGCTCGAGGCGCGCTGGCCCAGCGGGCAAGTGGATCGGCTCAAAGACATTGCTGCGGGACAAACCATCACGATAAGGGAAGGCAGTGGCCAGGTCGCCGCCCGGCCCTTCGTGCGAACCAGGGAATCCAAGTCCAAATGAGAAGCCTTCGGCAGTTCTTACCTGTGCCCGGCCCTCTGTTCGACGCTCTTGCCGTTGCCGCGCTCCGCCCAGTGCCCGCCCCGCGACACGACAGCCTTCGTCTGACCCTGTTGTCCAGACCAGGGCAAAGTCGGAACCAGCAGCCGAGACCGCCGCTCGGGACGCCCCAACCACAATCTAGGCATTGATTACATGAACCAGCAGCACTTCGACCAGCCTCAAGAGCTGTTTGAACTGGCTTATAACCCGGACCCAAAGCTCGCTGTCGCGCGGTTAAGTCAGGGCATTTTCCTGCGCAGCAAGCAGAGCAACTAGGAACCGCGCGCTGTTCTGGAAGAATCGGCCAATCGACTGCCGAAAGATCTTCGTGTCTGAAACAACCTCGGCCTGCTCTGCAGGAACCAGGGCCAGGCCGAGAAGGCCCTGGAGGCTTTCGGCCAAGCGGCGGGACTCGTGCCGCAAGACCTATTCGAGTTCAACACGCGACCGGTCCACGGGGGCGGCCCATCCGATCTCCGTCTCGCTTTTCTTCCAAGTAACAGACGCCAACTCAGGCCCGTGGTCTTTCAGGGCGTCAGTTTGTAAGCTTTCAGATAGCCCATCGGCTCTATCCCAAACGCGTCCGCGACGCGGTTGAAAAACGCGAACATGGCGGTGACGTAAACGCACTCGGCGATTTGTTCGTCGGTCCATCCATACCCGCGCAGCCGCGCGACGTCTTCCGCCCGGGTGCGATGGGCCTCCCGAGTAACCAGGGCGACGAATTCCAGCAGCGCACGCTCCCGGTCGGTCACCGGCGCAGCCGCTAGGTCGCCCCGGGCCAGCGCTTGTACGATCCGCTCATCCGCTCCCTGAACACGCAGGAAGTAGGCGTGGCTGTCGATTCAATACGCGCAATCGTTCAGCGCGGAGACATAGGTGGCGATCAACTCTTTGTCGCGCCGGGCGAGGTGCCCTTCGGAAAAATGCACGCCGTCGGAGAAGGCAATCACTTGGCGCAGAAAGTCCGGCCGCGCGCTGAAGCATTTCAGAATGCGGGGCACCTTGCCCCGCCCGGACTTTGCTCTCCATTCGTCGTACACCTTGGCGACCTCTCCGGCGGCCTCGGCGTCCTCTACGATACGGATGTGGGTCATGGCTGGTGGCTCCAGTAGGCGGATGGGTTGAGAGAAACTGCTTGCTGGCTACTGCATGGCCGCTGGTGTACCAGCCGGCGGAACCAGTCGCTTGAGCGTCTCAGACACTTCCTCGGGCTTGAAACCGAACGGGCCGGGTCTTGCTTTGTAGGCAATGCGGCCATCGCGATTGATGACGTAGAGACGATCGGGCCAGCCCGTGTAGGCGATCTCGGTTGTATTGTCGAAGTTGTCCACTACGGCGGGGAACTCGATGCCGAGCTTGACCACGCACATCCGCCCCAATTCGCTGCGTTCCTCGGAACTTCGCGGGCTGGCAAACACCACGTTATCCCTTAGGTTGCTGGAAATTTGCCAGGCATCGCTCGGATGCGCCTCGCGGATGTAAACGACGTAAAAGGCCACGTGGTCCCTGTACTGACGGTAGAGCTTGTTCAGCGCGGGAACCTCCCGGCGGAACGGGGGTCAAGTATAGCTGCCGAACACCAAGACTACTGGCTTCTGCCCGCGGAAGGAAGAAAGCTGGACGCGGGACATATGGTCTACGGTCTCAAGAGAGAAGTCCGGTGCCGTGTCGCCGGGCTTGACGTAACCCGCACGGGCTAGGTCCCAGAGCGGCTTGAAAGGCAAAATGAAAAATAGCGGCCGTGGCATCTTGGCCATGACCCGGCCAAAAGTGTCTGGGGGCTGATACATCGCGGCCAACAGCCCGGCGGAGAGCACAATGTAAATGGCCACAATGACGACCGCAGTTTTCACAATTCTACGCATATCGATCCTTCATACAGCGGCGGAGTCAACCGGGACACCGCATTCTATCGAAGTCCTTCGGTCGAGGCCATCACATCCTCACTGGCCCGCTAATGCTCAGCGAGAGAGTGGCTGGCGATTGCGGTGCGTTGAGCCGGAATCCAGTCGGACACCTGCCAACTGCCCGTCCGCTGCAAGAACCGGGATGGGTCCATTCCACTAGGTCACGAATTCATCGAGACGACAAAGTCACGAAGTAGGGGCCCAGGTACAGCCGGAGCTGTTGCCCGAGGCCAACACTAAGTTGAATCGTCCGAACAGGCCGGAGTCTCTCATCTTTGTCGGTTGGAACAACGACGACGGCGTTGCCCCCGAGATCGTACAACACGAATGTCTCTGACTCTTTGCCGCCCGCCTTGCTTTTTCTTCTCCCCAAGCCATAAGCTCCGGGCTTGATTTCGCTATTGCCGAACAGCAAGCCGCCTTGCGTGAGCACCATTGCAGTGTACTTTTCTTGATAGTCCGAGCCATAACCGCTAGTTTCCAGGAACGTCACGATAAGTATCTTCCCGTCCGCCATGCGAGCTCCCACAGCGTTGCGTTTCTGGACAGGCGCATTCTGACCATCCAGAAAAACGCTGTTCGGGAGAAGTTTATTCAGGTTCTCCTCGGTCAGCAGTTGAACTTGCCCCGTTTGTTGACCGCCGACAGACCCAGTTGTCAGCAATAAGCTGATCAGAAGTAGCACGAAGAACAAAGTGTGACGCCTCACGATTCACCTCCAATAGAGTGCCTCAGCGCGTTGCGCGGACTCACCAATACCGTAAACGCCGGAAAAGGGCAAGGTTCGGATTGTGCGTCTTCAGATGGTCTGACAAAGCCGTGCCTCGGAGGTGGTAGTATACTTACCGGCAGTGGACCGTGCAGCCGCAAGGAAGCACGGCCTCATCTACGTCAGATTCGGTCTTCATCAACGATTGTTTCATGACGGTGCCGGATACAAGCGAGTCTAATTGTCCAGTAGATTGGTGACACGTTGCCTCCGCTCGTTGGGATTGCCAGCGCATGACGAATTCCTGTGGTGTGAGGTAGTCCAGGGCCTGGTGGGGATGCACGGTGTTGTAGATGCCTTCCCACTGCCGTAATTCTCGGTTCTAGGTAGGAATGTCCAGGGCGCAGGGAGTAAGTTCATAGAACCTCTTGGTGTGCGTGCGCTGGGCGCGGTCACGCAGCCGAGGAAGAGCGGGCCACCCCACGGGCTCCGGTAGTTGACGAGAGGCGACGAGGCCTGCTGCATGACTTTCTGATGGCCGAGGCGTATAAGGGAGATATAATTGTTGTGGCGAATCACAAGACAACATATTGGCATGTGCCCGGAGCAGTTGGACGTATGAGATTGCGATTTCCTTACAGGCGGCAATCACTGGGGGCAGTACTCCTGCTCCTGCATCTGGCATCAGGTCCGGTATGGGGCCAACAGCCGACCCCTGACCTCCCGTCACCTGTCGTGCGCGTCTGGACGCACTTGGTGCTGGTCGATGTGTTGGTAAAAGACAAAAATGGGCAGCACCTGACTGGGCTAAACCTGCAGGATTTCACGCTACTGGAAGACGGCAAGCCCCAGAAGATTGCGACTTTCGCCATCGAGCAGCCCGCGGAGGTGGCGAAGACGCTGCAAGGCCAACTGCCCGTCTTGCCCCCGAATGTGGCCACGAACCGTCCCGCCTACCTGCTGCGGCCAGGTACACCCACGATTCTGCTGCTTGACGCCCTCAATACACGGGTACAGGACCAGGCCAGGGCGCGTCTCGAATTGCTCCGCTATCTCGACACACAGCTCGAGCCGGGGCGGCAGCTTGCGGTTTACACCCTGGGCCGCTCGCTGCAGGTTTTGCAGGACTTCACCGATGACCCACGGTTGCTGAAAGCTGCCATCGAAAGCTTCACCCCGGAAAAGCCACTGCAACTGCAAATTGAAGACGTGGACAGGCGCATGCCGTCTCTTCCCGGAGCCACTGCAGGTGCTCGAGGCGATATTCGCCCGGACATCGGGCAGGTGCTCGAACGAATCCGCGGGTTCTATACCGAGGAATCAAACGTGGCTCTGGACACTCGCGTCGGGATCACTCTTACTGCTTTCCGCCAAATCACGCGGGCGGTGATGGGCTTACCTGGTCGCAAGAGCTTGATCTGGGTTTCTGGGTCCTTTCCCCTTGCGACCTTTTCCCGGATCATCGACCACAGCGAGACTCCGTCGAACGATCCCAACTACGTCTCCGTGGAGCGGGAGTACGAGGATCTTCTTCGGCAAACCGCTTCTCTGCTCAACGACGCCCAGATTGCGGTCTATCCCGTGGACGCGCGCGGTCTGATCGGATCGGTGATCGACGATGCTTCGCAACAAGGCGTGGATGCCGCGGGACGTGTAAAGCTGGGCGCGGCATTCGGCCAAGAAGTGATGCAGAAAGGTTCGGTCCTACAAACCACCCAGGCCAGCATGAAGGTATTCGCCGATGACACCGGGGGTTTAGTTTTTGTCAATCGGAATGACATGGATCATGCCGTTGCTCTGAGCGTTGCCGATACCTCGACTTATTATGTGCTTGGCTACTATCCGCAGGACAAGGACTGGAACGGGAAGTATCGAAAAATTCAGGTGAAGCTCAACCGCCCCGGCCTGGACGCGCGTCACCGGCGTGGATATTACGCCTTGGCCCCCATGCAGGATCAGAAGCGGGCCAAGACCAAGGATGCTGAGCTCGCCTTGGCTATGCGGTGGGATGCGCCGGAGGCCACCATGGTCACTTTCGATGCTCGGGTTCTCCTGTCTCCCCCTGCCGCGCGGATGAAGGTTTCGGTCGAGTTCCTTGTTGACCCGACCACGGTGACCGCTGAAGACGCAGGGAATGGGGCGAAGCGCTACGCGCTGGAGTTCCATGTCGCCGCTTACACCCCCCGAGGGGAGCTCGCTGCGCAGAGCGACAAGGCATGGAAGGCGACACTCAAACCCGCCGATGACGCTGCCATCCGGCAGCAAGGCTTGCCCTTCCGTACCGAGCTAGACCTCGCGCCCGGCCGTTATAAGCTGCGGCTCGGGGCCGTCGACGATCGAACCGCTTACATCGGCACGACCAGCCTGTGGGTCAACGTCGGTGAGTCGAAAAAGTAGGTGCGCTAAGAAGCAGACGTTCTTGCTGATTAAGAAGGCCTTGGTTCGACTCACCACGCGGTTGCAGGAAGATGTCCGCTGGCCTGCGATTCGAAGTTGATCCGCTCTGGGCCGAGCTCACCTCCGTTTTTCTCTGCGACTACTTTTTTCTGGACCGCGCTTGCTGCACACCCGGTTGGCATCGAACGCCTGCGGAGATAGGTGGTCCAGTACGTGCTTCGGACGCACGGTCTTGTAGATGCGCCACCAGCCGGAGAAGGGCTGCCGGCAGATGGCGAGGTATCGGCAATTCAATGCCGCAGTGAGTCGATGCGACAGGTAGCAATCCATCCACCTGGGCCGCTGCCGGGCGGCGCGGTACCTTCCGTTGCAGATCTGCGCGGCGACACTCTAACTAGTGCCACCCATCCTTCTGAAGGAGAACTGCATGCTGCCTACCTGAATGCTCATCCCAATCTCTCCAGGCGCAGCCTTGCCGCAGCCAACCGTCGCGGATCCCCGCCATTCTTTTCAGCGGCCGGCCCCGACGAATAAGCTATAATCTCGGCGTCATCTTCACACCGCAGAGTCAAAGGCAGGTTTCCGAGCGTAACTCGATCAGGCACCCGGAGGGTGGGCAATGTTTGCGAATCGCATCAAGATCGATCATGAGCTATACGAGAAGGCGAAGAAATGCGCGACAATCGCGGGCTATTGTTCAACCGAGGAGTTCATCCAGCACGTCCTCGAGAAGGAAATCACGCGCATCATGGGATCTGATTCCAAGGAAGGTGACGCCCCCGAGGAAATTAAGAAGCGGCTGCAAGGCCTCGGATATATCGAGTAGCGGTTGGGGGATCCTCCTCGCTGCGGAGAGGGGATGAAACCTTCGGAGAACACAGACGCATGACAGGCTTTCTGGGCCTCGTCAACAGAGCTTTTGATTTGTTCTTTGGACTATTGAACTCGTTCCACCCAGTCGCGATCTTGGGCATGATCTCGATGGCAACTGCCCTGCTTTTTCTACTTGTCTTCCGCGGCACGTCGGACCAAAAGGCGATCCACCGGATCAAAGATCGAATCGGCGCCCGCGTGCTTGAGGTTCGGTTGTTTCCGGATCAACTGAAGGTCGTCTTGCGCGCCTATCTCCGCCTGTTGGGTAATGTAGTTCTCTACTTGCGTTATTCGCTCAAACCTCTGCTCTTTCTGGCCGTTCCGCTCTCTCTCATTCTCATCCAGATGGAAGCCTACTTTGATAGAATGCCTGTCGAACCCGGTCACTACTTCCTGCTCAAGGTAAGGTTCCTTCGGACGGAGCCGCTCCCGGAGGTTACTCTGGGACTGCCTCCAGGGCTGGATCTCACCGCTCCTGCTCTTCACGTTCCGCAAGAAAAAGAGGTGGAATGGAGGCTGAAAGCTGAGCGGCCGGGAACCTATCCTGTCAGCCTGGTGGTTGCAGGACAGACTTATGAGAAGCGCGTGGTCGTGGGCGATTTGCTGAGTCGTCTTTCCGCTACGCGGGTTCGTGACGGATTGTGGCAGAAGTTCCTTCACCCTGGGGAGACACTCCTCCCGAAGGGCGGGCCGCTGGAAGAGGTCGAGATTCAATACCCCGCACGAATCTTCCGCTTCAGGAGTTGGGAAATGCACTGGATGACTCCCTTTCTTGTGTTCTCCCTGGGCGCTGCATTTCTCTTGAAGGGCGTCTTTCGTACGGAGATCTAATGCGCGCTTACTCGCACGGAGGTGCCAGGCCAAGCCCACTTGCTCGCTTCGGCTTCTGCGCCCTAGCCACTGTGGCACTCGTTCTGCTGGCTGCCGGCAGCGCAGCGGCGTACGTAGGACCCGGAGCGGGATTCGCAGTCCTTTCCTCCTTCCTAACGTTGTTCCTCGCCTTCCTCTACTCCGTCTTTGCCTTTCTAACCTGGCCACTGCGACAACTGCTTCGTCTTCTCCGCAGAAGGCGTGCCTATCGAAAAGCAAAAGTAAAGAGGGTCGTGATCCTGGGCTTCGACGGAATGGATCCGCAATTAGCGGAAAGGTTCATGAAAGAGGACAAGTTGCCCAATCTCTCTCACCTTCGGGAGACGGGAACGTTTCGCCCGCTCGGGACAACCGTACCGCCGGTTTCCCCCGTCGCTTGGTCTTCGTTTCTCACGGGGGTCAACCCTGGCAAGCACAACATCTATGACTTTCTCGCTCCTGATCGCAAACGCTATCTGCCGGAGCTTTCGTCTGCGAAGATCCAGGGCCCGAAGCGAACCCTGCGCATCGGCCCCTACGCGATTCCGCTCGGAAGGCCGCAGATCAAGCTCCTCCGGAAAGGGATACCCTTCTGGCACTTCTTGGCCGACGCGGGCGTCTTCAGCTCGGTGATTCGCGTGCCGATCACTTTCCCTCCGGAGAAATTCTCGGGGGTCCTCCTTTCGGGAATGTGTGTGCCCGACTTGAAGGGCAGCCAGGGGACCTTTTCGTTTCACACCACGCGCTCCTCAAACCTCGGGCCGGCAACCAACCGCGTGGTGGTTTCTTTCGAGAAACGCGGCCACTGTTACCATTCCTACGTCCCGGGGCCGGAGAACACCCTGCGCCCGAATTCACGCGCGGAGCTGCGCGCCCCGTTTCAGGTCAAGCCTGATTCCGTCCGGAAACAGGCTGAAATCCAACTGAATGGCCGGCGATTCACTCTGCGAAAGGGAGAGTATTCGGACTGGGTAGAGTTGGAATTTAAAGCGGGCCTCCGGATTCGCGTTCATGGAATTTGCCGCTTCTACCTGAAGTCGGTTACCCCGGATCTGGAACTCTACGCTACGCCCGTGAATATCCACCCGATGAAACCTGCGCTGCCTGTTTCCCATCCGCTGACGTATTCGGTTTACCTGGCGAAGCTCAACGGGCTCTATGCCACTCTGGGTCTGGCCGAGGACACCTGGGCGCTGAACGATGGCTTTCTCGATGAAGAGGCGTTCCTCGAACAGTGCTATCTGATCCATGAGGAGCGGGAACGCATGTTTTTCGATGCCCTAGAGAAAACTTCACGGGGCGCCTGCATTTGTGTATTCGACATCACGGACCGCGTGCAGCACATGTTCTGGCGCTACCTTTCCGATGGACGCGCGTCCGCTCGCGAGCAACCTAAGAATGGATCAGCGAACGTAATCGAAGACCTATACCAGCGGATGGACGATCTCGTGGGCCGCACGCTTCGAGAGATCGAGAACGATACGCTGCTGCTGGTGATCTCCGACCACGGCTTTAAGGCGTTTAAGTGGGGCGTCAACTTGAACACCTGGCTGCACCAGCAGGGCTACCTCTCGCTGAAGGAAAGCTCCGAGGCAGCAGAGTGGTTCGAGAACGTGGATTGGACAAAGACCACAGCCTATGCCTTCGGGTTAACCGGCATTTACCTGAATATGAAGACGAGGGAGAGTCTGGGTACGGTCGAGCCCGGAAAACAAGCCTGCCAACTGAAAAAAGAGCTTCGCGAGAAGCTCCAGGGTTTGGTGGACACAGAAACCGGTCGTGTGGCTATTCGCCAGGTGTTCGATAGCGGAGAAGCGTTTAACGGGCCGTACAAAGAGAACGCCCCAGACCTCATCATCGGTTTCGGCGAAGGATATCGCGCCTCATGGGATTCAGTTCAGGGTCGTGTGACGAAGATGGTCTTCGAGGTGAATGCGAAAGCATGGAGTGGAGATCACTGCATCGATCCCGATCTTGTTCCCGGTGTGTTGTTTTCCAACTGGAAGATCACAGCTGACCGGCCCGCGATTACCGACATTGCCCCTACCGTGCTCGAACTCTTCGGCGTGGGTCTGCCTCCCCACATGGATGGCAGACCATGGTCTACAACCCCACCCGCAAAGCCGTAGCTGAGCGATGGCCCCGCTCGAGCCCCGCTCGCACTAGGCCCTGGGACCTTCATCTCCGCAGCAGTTCGTCACCGAATGGCAATCCAAACGAAAGGACTCCGAGTGTCACTAATCATGTGGACGAGTACACATCCTTGACTTGAGATGTCGCTGCCCCTTAGACTTAACGACGCCCGTGGACGTAAAAGGGATGAAAATTGGTGGCTCTCCCCCAGGAAACTCTCTGACCCGTCTTCTCACACTGATCGGCACACTCTTCTGTGCGATTGTGGTAAGCCTGTCCGCAGGCGCTGCAGACGAGCCTTCGAATCTCATATTGCTCACTCTTGACACGGTGCGCGCCGACCACCTTGGCTGCTACGGGTTTCGCCAGATCCAGACGCCTAACCTCGATGGCCTCGCCGCTGAGGGAGTGCGGTTCGGGAATGCCTATACGCCGGTACCCATCACGCTGCCGGCCCACAGCGTGATGCTGACTGGCAGCTATCCCATGCGAACCGGCATGCACGACTTCAGCGGCAATCGCCTCAACCCTGCTCAGCCTACGTTGGCCACCGTGCTGCGCGACAGGGGTTATGCCACGGGCGCGGTGATGGGTTCGGCGGTGCTTGATTCGCGTTTTGGCCTCAACCGCGGCTTCGACTTCTATTACGACCACTTTGACTTTAGCCGACTGGATGAACGGAATCTGGACGCGATGAAGCGCCGGGGCGATGAGGTGGTGGACAAAGCCCTCGTCTGGCTGGAACGAAATCGCCGAAAGCCATTCTTCCTGTGGGTTCACCTGTACGACGCCCACTACCCGTACTCACCTCCTCCGCCCTTCCTGCAGCGATATCGCTCACGGCCTTACGACGGAGAAATTGCCTTCGTTGATGCGCAGATTGGACGCCTGATCACTTACCTGAAATCGAAGGGACTGGTCGATCGGACGCTGATCGTGGTTGCCGGCGATCACGGTGAGGGTCTGGGAGAGCACGGGGAGAAATCCCACGGGTTCTTCATTTATGACTCCACCGTACACGTTCCGCTGATCTTCAAGCTCCCGGCTGGCGTGGCCCGGCACCGGCCCGTCGTCGAGGAACCCGTGAGCCTGGTAGATCTCCTCCCTACGATCCTGGAGATACTGGGAGCGGCCATCCCGAAAGAGGTCCAGGGCCAGAGTTTTGTCGCGTTGCTGCGGGGGCAAACACAGGTGACACCGCAGGACATCTACGCCGAAACGTACTTGCCCCGCATCCATTTCAATTGGAGCGAACTTAGGGGGATCCGGTTTCGGCAGTACCACTTCATCGACGCTCCTCAGCCCGAGCTCTACGATCTCTCGGCCGACCAGCAAGAGCTGCGCAACCTCTACACCCAGCGCCGCGCGGTCGCCAACGAGTTGCGGAAGCGACTTAGCCAGCTCATTGCCAAGTACACCCTGGCATCGGGTGAGAAAACAGCCGAAAAGGCGGGCCTGGATCCCGTCTTGATGGAGCGGCTGAAGTCATTGGGCTACGTTGCTATCGGGGGAAGCGACGATCAAATCCTAACCGACGGCAACTTGCCAGACCCGAAAGACCGAATTCAGATATACGAACTGGTCTCCGACGCACTGGCTTACAGCCAGAGGGGGCGCTACGCCGAATCCATCGCGAAGTTGACCCTAGCCGAGCAGACCGAGAAGGATTCGGTGCCTATTCATTATTTGCTAGCGCTCAACCACTATCGCCAGAAGGACTACCCCGCCGCCATTGAGGAGTTTCAGGCAGTTCTCCATATGAGCCCGAACTATTCCCTGGCGGTGTACTATCAGGGCCTCGCGTACGCACAGCTCGGCGATTGGAATCATGCCATCGCCTCGCTCCGCCGGGCGTTCGAGCTCGACCCAACGAATTTCTCTGCCGCTTTCAATTTGGGCGCCGCCTATGTGAAGAAGGGGCAGCTGGAGGAGGGGCGGACCGCGTTTCAGCACTCGGTCGAGATCAACCCGAACTACGCTCCGGGCTACGGGGCCCTGGGTGAGGTGTTGCTTTACCAGGGAGAACTCGACGGGGCGATCTCAGCGCTGCGCGCTGCCCTCAAGCTCGAGCCTGGAGATGCAAAGGTCAGGCGGTCTTTGATCAAGGCCCTGCAGGCAAAGGGCCTCAATCGCGAAGCGCAAGAAGAGCTGAAGAAGGCGGGAGGGGATGGTCCACCGCAGTGAATGAGATCCTCCGGTGACTGCGTTCTGCGCGGCGACGACCTGTAAACGTCTCATGTATAAGGCTTTGTACAAGTTTTGCTGAATCCTCCGATGTTTCGAATCCTAGAATCACCAACGGCAAGGTGGCTCGCGTTCTTCGTGGCCCTGTCCGTGGGACTCTGGGGATGCCGCACTGCAACAAAAAAGTCACACAACATTCTGATCATCTCCGTAGACACGCTGCGCGCTGATCACCTGGGTTGCTATGGGTACAAAGGGGTGGTGACACCGAACCTGGATGCGCTGGCTAGCGAGGGTGTGCTCTTTGAGCGAGCAATTGCGCAGGTCCCTTTGACATGGCCTTCCCACGCCGCCATCTTCACGGGCACTTATCCTTTTCACAATGGTGTGCAGGACTTTACCGGACAATCTCTCCCCGAGAATTTTCGCACGCTGGCGGAAACCCTGAAGGCCCACGGCTACGCCACAGGCGCAGTCGTCAGCTCATTCGTACTAGATCGAAGCTGGGGGTTGGCGCGCGGCTTCGACGAATACTACGACGCGTTCGCGGGACAGGATTTCCTGCACAAGGACGTCGGACTAGTGGAGCGCAGGGCTGAACAGAGCGTGGATCATGCGCTGTGGTGGCTTGAAGGACACGCAAATCAACCATTTTTTCTTTGGTTGCACCTCTACGACCCGCACAGTCCGTATGATCCGCCCGAACCCTTCCGCTCCCGCTACAAGGAACAGCCGTACGACGGCGAAATCGCCTACGTGGACAGCCAGTTGAGCCGAGTCTTCGACTGGCTGAAGCGCTCCCCGAGTCATCTCTTTGACGACACCGTGATTGTATTCTTGAGCGACCACGGCGAATCGCTGGGCGAGCACGGCGAGAAAGAGCACGGCTTTTTCGTTTACAACGCGACGGTACACGTGCCTCTGATCCTGAAAGCCGCGCGGGACAGCCGCTTCTCCCTGCGGCGAGTGGCGACTCCCGTAGAGACCATCCAAGTCGCGCCGACCGTACTCGAGCTTGCGGGCATTCAAGATCCAATCCAGAAGCAATTCGAGGCTGGTAGTCTGTCGGCGCTGATCAAGGGAAGCAATGACGCCGCGGCGCAAGCCGCCGCCTATAGCGAAACGTACTACACCTCTAGCTCGTTCGGGTGGAGCCCCCTGCGCACGATCCAGACCGCACGCTACCAATACGTCGAGGCCCCGACACCCGAGCTCTACGACCTGCAATCGGACCCGGAGGAGAAGGTCAACCTGTTCCGGAAGAATCCCGGCGAGGCAACAAGACTCCGCACGCAATTGAATCAGCTCATTGCGCGCTATCGACCCTCCGCGACAGAACAGAGAGGGTCAGGCCCTGACCAGGAGGCGCTTGAAAAGCTACGCTCGCTCGGCTACGTGGCGTATCGCGCCCCGGTGGCGGCCGGCGCCGGGTCGAAGCTGGCCGACCCAAAAGACAAACTGCGCGTGTACCAGGATGTCCTACGCGCGACGGACCTTATGCACCTAGGCGAGTTCACGCTCGCTCGAGTTGTTCTTAGGAAGGTGCAAGCGGCGGAGCCTAAACTCTATCTGATCCCCTTCTTGCTCGGGGAGGCCGCTTCGCGCGAGGCGCATTGGAGCGAGGCGGAAAAGGAATTCCGTCGAGCAGTCCAGCTCAACCCAGGCTTTGATCAGGCGATGATGGGGCTGGGGCGCGCTCTGGGGTTGCAGGGGAAAACGGCACCGGCCAAAGAACTGCTCGACAAGGTGCTCGCCACCAACCCGAACAATTTTCGCGCCTGGTTTGTATTTGCGCAGGTGCTGGCGAAAGAAGACATGCCCGCGAGCAAAGCGGCCCTGGAAAAAGTGATCTCGATCCAGCCCAATTTCGCGCTGGCCTATCGAGACCTGGGTCTGCTGGCCATGCGGCAGGAGAACCATGCTAAGGCCGCCGAACATCTCTCGCAGGCGGTCCAAATGGGACTCACGGACGCCGCCACCTACAACTACCTGGGAATTTGCTACAGCCGCACGGACCGCCTCGAACAGGCGGTTGCAACCTATCAGCGCGCCCTAGCGGCTGACCCGAAATACGCGCAGGCGCACCTCAACCTCGGCTTTGCCTATGAACGATTAAACCAGCCCACCCCAGCCAAGCGGGAATACCAGGAGGCCTGTCGCCTCGACGACCGACTGTGCAAGCTCATCTCCGGCCGATAGAGACTTGCTGGAATTTATGAGACCCCGTTATTCGGATCGAGGGCGCTCGAGCTTACTTAAGGCGTCTTTCACCTTGGGGACGAGCGGATCTTTCGGGAACTGCTGCAAGAAGCTCTGAAACGTGTCGATGGCCTCCTGTTTCCTTCCTGTTTGCAGGTAAAGAGTGGCGAGTGCGATCGGGACCTGGGGCAGCTTCGGGTCCAGATCCCTCGCCGTCTTCAAGTGGTTCTCAGCGGCCCCAAGATCCCCTAAGCGGGCCTGCACAGAACCGAGTAGATAGTACCCCATGGCAGACCGGGGTTCTTTTCGGAGGCCCTCCTGGAGAGTTTCTCTGGCCTCCTCGTTGCGCAGAGTAAGATAGAGGACGTTGCCCAGATTGAGGTAGCCCTGCGAGCTGTTGCGGTTGAGCTCAATGACCTGTCGGAATTCCGCCTCCGCTGCCTTGAGATCGTGCTTCTTCAAATACGTCACCCCGAGATTGTTCCGCGCGGGATAGAAGTCCGGCGCCTGGCGAATGGCGGCCTGGTAATGGCGGATGGCTGCGTCGCCATCGCCTCGCCCGTCGGCCTTGACCCCGGCCTCAAATTCCTTGACCACCCCCGGAGCGAACTTCTTCGTGTACTCCGATACATCTATCAGATTTGGGTTTGCCGCGGGAGCAGCCTCAGGCGAAGCTCTTGAGTTTTCAAGGGGAGTCAGGACGATATGCACGAGGTTCGTCTGGGCGACAGTGGGAACGACATTAACGGGATGGCGGACGGGCTGGTACCCTTCCCCTTCGATAATTACATAGTACGGGTTGGGAACCAGATTGTAGAAGCCGAAACGGCCCTCAGAATCGCAGTAGATGCTGTTGATGATGGCGCCGCGTCCTTGGAGGGTGACCAGAACCCGCTCCGTTGGAAAACTCCCATTGACCAGGCGGAGTTGCCCAGAGATGTTTCCCAGCTCCTGGCCATAGAGCGTCGCGGAAGAGAGAAGAACGAGGATGATTCCGGCACAGTAACGGGAAATGACCCGGGAGAGGCAGAATCCGTTGTGCATCGCCGCAGACCTAACTGACGCGAGGTTACCACAACTCGACCCCGCGCCGAAGCTGGTCTATCCGACCTGGAAAAAAAAGGGGCCTGGGCTCGACCGCCCAGGCCCCATCGGTTTCCAGTTTCAAAAGCTTACCAGAGGAGCTTCAGGCCGAACTGAATCCGGCGGGGACCCAGCGTGCCGTTGGATTTCCCGAAGATCGAGCTGGTAATCCGGTTAGCACGGTTACCACCTGTCGCGCTGTTCGGCAGCGTGAAGTTGGCATGATTGAACGCGTTGAACATCTCGACCCGGAACGACGTACTGAACCGCTCCGAGATCTTGAAGTTCTTGAAGACGGACATATCCGTGTTCCACTGACCAGGGCCTGTAAACGTATTCCGCCCCAGGTTGCCGTTGCAACCCGCACAGGGCACGCCGAAGAAAGGCTTGGCCCCGAGGATCGCGCTATCGAACGATGATAGTCCGGAAGCGAACCAGCCACTGGCCCACTGCTCCCGGCTCACGTCGAAGGTATTCCCGTTCGGTGCGTCCGGACGGTCGTTCCGCTCGCCATCCTTGTTGAAATCACAGAAGCCGCCGGTAGCGCAGAACGGGCTGAAGTGAGCGCCGCTCTGGAACGACCAGATCCCGTTGTACTGCCAGCCGCCAAGGACGTGGCCGATCACACCCTTCTGGTCCTTGTACCAGGGCAACTCCCACACGTAGTTGAAGACCATCCGATGCCGGATGTCGAAAATCGAGTTGCCGCGATCGAGCTCCGGCCGCGTCTGGTCTAGGCTGAAACCTTCGCCCGCAGCGGCACCGTTCGCCGTCGTGGAGCCGCTGTGCCATGTCGAGCCGGTGTCAATCGAGTGGCTCCACGCGTAGGTCACGTTAAACATCAGCCCGTGGCTCATCTGCCGCCGCAGCGTAGCTTGCAGGGCGTTATACCACGACTTGCTCACGTTCTCCCACACACGCAAGCGGCCGTAGTTGGGATTGAGGAACCGCCGACCGAGCCCGGTCAGCGTCCGGCCCTGCACGTTGACCACTGTGCCCGCAGGCAAGGCGATGCCGGGGGCCCGATTGGCGTTTTCGGCCCGGAAGAGCTTGTGGCCCTGCGTACCAACGTAGTTCACTTCGAGAACCGTTCTGGGCAGGATCTCCTGCTGAATCCCGAAGTAGTAGTTCAACACGTAGGGATCTTTGATTCCTTCCGGGAAGACGATTCCCGTCAGGAAAGCGGTGTTCGAGTTGCCTGAGAAGTATCCGCCAATATTGCCCGTCGCCTGCGCGCCAGTGCCCAAACCCGGGTTTGTCGGTGGACCACTGAAGGTCGGGGTAGCACCGCTCGGAGTACAAGTCGTTGAGGTGCAGGTGGTCGGCCCGTAAACCACAGTGTCGGGTCCGCCGCCCAGGGGGTTGAAGGTAAGGTTGAACGAGTAGAATGGCGGGTTCCAGCGCGAGTTCGAGAGCGGGTTATACAACGTGCCCTCGTAGGCCACGCCGAACCCTCCGCGGATCGCAGTCTTGCCCTTGCTGAAGGGATCCCAGGCAAAGCCCACGCGCGGGCCGAAGTTATTGTGATCCGAGCCACCCAGGTTCTTGGCTTCGGCGAAACCACCCGGGCCGCAGACACCGGCCAAGACGACCCTCCTAATCTGGTCGGCAGTGTTGCAGCCAGGAAACAGAGGATCTCCTACAACCCTGGCAGCCGGGACGTTCGCGTTGGCGATCCAGTCGAGGCAGGCGCCGTTGGCTATCGTTGTGCAGCCGGGACCCGGGATGAACGTCGTCACCAGGCCGCCCTTCTCGGTATGACGAGTGAAGAGGTCGTAGCGGAGGCCAATATTCAAAGTGAGGTTCCGACGGACCTTCCAGTCGTCCTGGATGAACGCGCCTATTTCGAGGTTCCGCCAGTGCCGCACGTTGCTCGCAAGCGCGGCCGGGGCATTCCTGGCGAAGCCGGGATCTACTCCTCCGACCTGTGCGTACGGCGAGTCCGCCGCGAAGAAGAGCTGGTCGAAGAAGTAGTAGGAGGGCCGCGCCACGCTGAACTCGCTGTTCTCGATATTGCGGCGGAAATCCGCACCGGCCTTGATGTTGTGCTTGCCCTTCACGAATGACATCATCTCCCCGTAACTGTAAACGTTCTCACGGAAGAGTTGCGGGTAGCCGCTGTAAGACCCGAAACCCGCGGAGGTGTCGTCAAAACCGATCGAAGGCACACCGGGCGTGGACGTCGTGATGTCATTCCGATTGCGGCTGTATCCGACACGTGCCTCGTTCACCCAGTTCGGGCTGAAGGGGTGGACCCAGCTCGCCTGGAAGTTCGGCGAGTAGATTTCCTGAGGGTTCTTGAAGCCGTGGATGCCGCTGCTGGAATTGGCCGGCCCGAAACTGTCGGTAGCCTTCTGCCAATAGAACTCGCCGAAGACCCGGTCGTTCTTGCGGACCCAGTCAATGCGCGTGGACCACTCATTTCCATTAAACAGGTTGCCCTGCGTCTGCGAGCCGAACGACAGAACGTTGTCGTTTAGGAACGGAATCGTGCGGGAAATCAGGCCGCTCCTGGTCGCTGGGCCAGCGGTGCCGAAGTAAGTTGCACAATTCTTCGTCACGACCATGGTCGTCGGGTTGACCGTGAAACCCGTGAGCGTCCGTTGCGACGCGGGGAGTGATGTTTCGTTTGCGCCTGTACCGACATCACTTGAAAGGATCCCGACCAGATTCCCAAACCCAGTGGCAAGCGTTGCATTGCTGTTATTGGGGCAAAGGTACCCAGCAAAATTGGGGAGTCGGCCAGTGTCAAAGCCAGAGCCCCCAGCCCCTCCCAAGACGTATTGGGTTAAATTCAAGCTCGGTGTGCCGGGGTTTGCCGTCGGGAAGTTCTTGTAAATGAGGGTCGCGGCCGAGTTCGGCAACGCGCTGATGATCGCCTGGCGCCATTGGGGCGATTCGGCCTGAACAGGTACCGGAGGCGCGCCGGTAGTGAAGCGCTCACCCTGGTAGGACGCGGTGAAGAACAGCTTGTCCTTCCAGATCGGGCCGGTCACCACGCCACCAAACTGGTTGAACCGGAGCGCCGGCTTCGTCACATTAGTTTTGTTCCGGAAGAAGTCATTGGCGTCGAGAGCGTCGTTGCGTAGAAACTCGTATAAGCTGCCGTGGAACGTGTTCGTGCCGGACTTCGTGATGATGTTGACGACGGCACCAGCGCTGTTCCCGTACTGCGCGGACATATTCAGGGTGAGTTCTTGGAATTCCTGCACAATGTCGGCGTTCGGAGTCATGCTGACACCGCCGCTCAGGCCCTTGTCCGAAGCGCCGTTGACGAGGAAGCCGATGAAGTTTGGCCGCAGACCGTTGACCACCGTGCTGTGACCGTTCTCGAATGAAACGCCGGTAACGTTTAGAGCGCCGGGCGCCATTTGGATCAGGTCAAAGACGTTCCGGCCGTTCAGCGGCAGGTTGGCGACTTGACCGCCAGTGACCGTTTCATACAAACGCGAATCTTCGGTCTCGACCATCACCGCGCCGGCTTCGACCAGGACGGTTTCCGTCTTCGCACCCAGCACCAACTCGAAGTCCACGCGCTCGATCGCGCCGCCAGCCAGTGGCAGACTGGTCTTCACCGCAGTCTTGAAACCCGTCGCCGTCACTGAGATCTTGTAAGTGCCCACCGGAAGCCCTGCGGCCCGGTACCCGCCCGAGGAATTGGTCTTGACCGTGATCGTTTGACCGGTGCCCAGGTTCGTGATCTTGACTTCCGCATCGGGCACACTGGCACTCTGCGGGTCCGTCACGGTGCCTGTGAAAACGCTGTTCGGCACTTGGCCATGCGCCGGAACCGAGCACACGCCAAACAACACCAGCGCGAAACATAGCCCGAAAAGGAGATTTAGAGGAGACTTCCCCAGCAGCCATCCGATGCACTTGCCCTTAGACTCCATCCGACACCCCCCAAGATGAATAGTTTGGCCCTGGCGAGTTAATACCCCTTCAATTGTTTGGGCAACGCACAACCCCTAGATGCGGAGTTTTATGCTCCCTCCCAGGACCTCTTGTCAATAGTTTTCTTTAGTTTGCCTGTTCTGGGGCTGACCGGCTACCCGCCCCAGACTTGGAACAGGCCGAGCCAACTGAGATGTCGCCTGCCAAAGGGTTGACCGTTACGGGGAAGCTGCTTCAACTGCGACACGGTTTGTTCTTGGGTGCGGGTTTTAGCTCACCTTCTGACGAGGCGGAGCGCAGGATGGGTGGTTGCCGGACATTTATCATCTTCGGGGCGCCTTGCGCGATATGACCGCGGCATCCTCCTGGATGATGAGCTCTTGGTCCGCTAGTTGGCTCTCGATCTTCTCGACGGAACCGGAAGGCCAGTGAACCACGATGCGGTCCACCCGCGTGGCCGGGCCCAGTCCGAAATGTAAGCGGGGATCGCTCGCCGAAAGATAGCTGCTGTTGGCGCGAACCTCATCCACCTGCCTCAGAGCGCCCGCAACTACTTCGACCCGTGCCCCAAAGGCGTCGCGATTCGAGCGGGTGCCGATGAGCTTGAGCCGGATCCAATGTCCTCGACCCTTGCCGGTGTTGCGAAGGAGCGTCGGCGACCCATCCAGATTGGAGATGAGCACGCCCAGAGCGCCGTCATTATCGAAATCGGCCACAGCCAGGCCGCGGCTGACTCGCGGCTGCTTCAAAGCGGGGCCAGCGCGTAGGCCGACCTCCTCAAAGCGTCCGTTTCGCAGGTTGTGGAAGAGAAGCGCGCGCTCGGCGTAGCTGACGCCAAACGCATGAGCATCCACCTGGGGATTCACGTGGCCGTTGGCGATCAGGATGTCTTTCCAGCCGTCATTGTCGTAATCGAAGAAGCGGACACCAAACCCCAGGAAAGGAACACTGATGGCGCCCACGCCGGCCGGACCTGCCCGGTCGTCGAACGTGCCGTCGCCATAGTTATGATAGAGGTTGTTGGTGTCGTCGGAGAAATTCGTCTTGACCAAATCGGGCCAGCCATCGTTGTCGTAGTCGCCGAAGTCCACACCCATGCCGGCCTGCTCACGGCCATCGCTGCTGAGGGCCACGCCGGCTTCGAGGCCCACTTCGGTGAAGGATTTTCCCTCGTTGTTGTGATAGAGCAGGCTGGGCGAAGAATCGTTGGCGACGTAGATGTCGGGCCAGCCATCGCCGTCGTAATCCGCCCAAATCACTCCCAGGCCGTAGTAGGCCTTGGGGTCAATGCCCATTTTCTCAGTGACGTCGGTAAACGTGCCGTCGCCGTTGTTGTGGTAGAGGCGATCGCGCGACCCGGGCAGTCCACGCGGGCCGCAGGAGACGGGGATGCCGCGATATTGGCAGAACGGCGTGCTGCCGAATTTCGGTAGATTGTTCAGGTCCAGATCGACGTAGTTCGCCACGTAGAGGTCAAGATACCCGTCGCGATCGTAGTCGCCGAAGGCCGCGCTGGTGCCCCAGCGACCTGGGTTCCCCACGCCGGCCTGGGCGGTGACGTCACGAAAAGTTCCGTCGCCATTGTTCTTGTAAAGAACGGATCCCGTGAGGCAAGTGATGTAGAGGTCCTCCCAGCCATCGTTGTCGTAGTCGCCCACCGCCGCGCCAAAGCACCAGCCGCGATGCAGCAAACCCGCTTTTTCCGTGACGTCTGTGAAGGTCCCGTCATGGTTGTTATGGAACAGCTTGCTCCGCGGGCTTTTCCCTGTCTTGAGATCCTCCAAAGTCGATCCGTTGACGAGCAAGATGTCCTGCCAGCCATCATTGTCGTAATCAAGGAAAGCCACACCGCCGCACATTGATTCCATGATGTACAGTTTCTCCGGGCCGCCACAGGTCAGGTGAGAATCAATACCGGCAGCGCGCGTGGCGTCTGTGAAGAGAGCTGCAGTGGAAGCGTCCGGCTCCGCGCCGGTCGCGGACGGCAGCAAAAAAACACAGAGAAAAAGCCGCAGAAGGATGGAAATGGTCCGAGGCCGGGAAGGATTTTGCGCCGACCTGGAACGGTGAGAGTGAAGGGGCAGGCGGCCGGGCCGGCGCGCATCCAGCAGAAATATGGCGGAGAGATCAGTTCGGCCGGTAGGCCATCCCACCTGTCTCTCCCCGCCGCTTTTTCAGCTCTGCGAACTGCTGCAAAGCTTTTGCGGCTTCCACCCGGTTGTGAGTCTTCTCATAAGCCCGGGCCAGAAGATAAAAGGGACCCGGGTCCTCGGCGTTAAGTGTGGTGGCCTTGCGGAGAGCTTCAATCGCCTCGGCGAGTCGCCCTTGCTCCAGTAATGCCTTGCCCAAGTCGTAGTGCGCGTTGGCATTTCCAGGGGTGAGGTGGA
>JBGPZW010000021.1:0-31836 GCA_041493955.1 Terriglobia bacterium | reverse complement strand
ACAATTCCATCCAGGCGCAGGGTGCTCACCACCAGCCCAGCCTTGCCCGGAGGCAAGCGCTCGGGAAGTGCTCCGCCGGCGGGCTCCTTGCCTACCAACGGGCTGAACGGATCGCGCCGGCTCATCTTCACCGGCTGCGCTACCTTCGCCGGCATGACCTTGGGCGGCTTTGAGACCTTGGCAGCCTTTGCGCCTTTCACGGCTACCGCGGGCTTGCTCGGGGCCTTGGCAGCCTGTGCCGGAACTTTGGTCGCATGCGCTGGCGCCTGAGCCTTGGCGGCAGGTGCCGAAGCCTTCCCCGCCGGCGCCGCAGCGGCCTTGCTCGGAGCCTGGGCCGGGGTCTTGGCCTGCGAAGCTGCCGGCGAAGGTGCCGGCGCCGATTGCTTGCCGGCCTGTGGAGATGTCTTTGCCGGGAGGCTTTTCTGCTGCGGCGGCTTTGCCGGCGGCTGAGACTCTGCATGCAGCGGTAAAGCGGCCCACGCCAGCAGGGCCAGCAGCGCCATCAGGGTTCCAAGAGTTTTCGCGAGTCGCATCGTTGGCTCTGTCCGATCCTATCGTTTGCCCGGCTGCTTGGCGGCCGGCCTGCCCCCGGGTTCCTCGCCCGCCTTAGTAAAGAAAGTCATGGCGGTGAAGGTCCCACTGACCGTGGTCCCGGGCCGGACGGGGTACTTGGTCCCCTTGGCATCGCTTGGGTTGGTAAAGGAG
The DNA here is from genome assembly GCA_041493955.1 of Terriglobia bacterium. Classification (GTDB taxonomy): domain Bacteria; phylum Acidobacteriota; class Terriglobia; order Acidiferrales; family UBA7541; genus QHYU01. The sequence goes on along the minus strand of JBGPZW010000021.1, from coordinate 31,131 downwards.
ATATCCCCGACATTGATGATCCGGGACAGCCGGCTCAGCCGGGAGAAGAAGTCCACGACGTTGTAGTACGGCCCGTCCACCTGCACCTCGAAGGGCATCTCGTAGTGGTAATCTCGCGGGGTAACCGCCTGGGCGGTCAAGCGGCGCACCTGCACGTTGGCAGCAGTGGCCGCGCCCTGCACCAGGCGAATGAACTCGTCGAGTTCCTTCTCCTCGGGAACGATTGTCTTCAGCGTCTCCAACTGCTTCTGGAGGGCCTCCATTTCCTGACGGAAATCGCTGTAGCGGCGCTCATAGACCCGCAGCGCGGTGACTTCCTGGTTGAGCTTGGCGTAGTCCGCGTTCAGCTTGTCCAAGTTGCTGCGCGTCTGGTAAACCGGCGAGAGCGGGAGAAACTCGCCCAGGGCGATAATCAGCACCGCCAGGGCCACGAACAGCAGCGCCTGGATGTACCACGGGAATTCTCGGAAGGCGATGGCCATCGGTCCCCCTAGCCCTTCCTCGGCGGCGCCGGCGGCGCGGGCGCGGCGGATTTGCCCTGGGGCAGGGCGAAATCCGCCATCAATGTGAAGTTGAAGGTCTGTAACGCCGTATTGCGGTCGTCCTGCTTGGATTCCTTGATCTCGACGTGCTGGAAATAGCCGGAGCGCCGCAGCTGGCTGATGAAGTTGGCCACCGCGTTGATCGAGCCGGCCGAGCCTTCGATGGTCAGCGAGTTGCCCTTGCGCGTCAGCGAAGTCAGCCACAGCGTTTCGGTGCGCGTGACGGTGCTGGCCATCGCGTCCAGCAGCTCCTGGGCGCCGGTGCGATTTCGCTGCAGCTCTTCGATGATGTTGATGCGTTGCTGCAGGATTCGCTTCTGCCCCTCAAAGCCCTCCACCTGCTGCTTCAAGTTCTCCAACTTCGCTTTCTCGCCGTTCAGTGTCTGCATCTGCCTCTGCTTCAGCTTCAGGTCCCCGTCCATCTGATAGTAGTGGTACCAGAGAACTCCACCGGCGAAAAGAAGAGCAAAGACGAACAGCAGGATCTGCAGCGTGGCCTCGAGCGGAACCGGCCGGCGCGCTGCCTTCGGACGTGCTTGGCCCAGCAGGTTGATCCGGATCATGGCGTGTCAAAACTCCTCAGCGCGAGGCCGACGGCGATGGCCAGGCGGGGGGCTAGCTCGCGGATCTGATCCTCGTTGTGCCGCCCCGGATTAATCACGATCTTGCGGAACGGGTACATCTCCTCAACCGGCATGGCGAACTCTTCACGCAGCAGGTCCACCAGCCCGGGCACCCGCGCCGTCCCACCCGCCACATAGATTCGCTGAATATTCTCGCCGCTGGCGGTGGCTCGGAAAAAGTCAAACGTCTTCTGAATTTCCAGGATCAAGATATCCGAAACCGACCGCAGGATGGTGCCGCGCTGCTCCTCGGCCACGCCGGGCAGGCTCTCGCCATGCTTCAGGCGCTCGGCATCCTCGAAACTCAGGTCCAGCTCCTTCTGCAGCGCGTCGGTGTACTGGTTGCCGCCCACGGAAACATCGCGCGGGAACAGCGGCACGCCGCCGCGCACAATATTAATGTTCATCACGCTGGCGCCGATATTCATCAGCGCCACGGTCTGGCCAGGGTCGGGATCGTAATTGACTTCAAAGCAGTTCTGCAGCGCGAAGGCGTCGATGTCCACTACCGTGGGCGTTTTGCCGGCCTGGGCCAGCACGTTGGTGTGATTCAGGATCTTGTCTTTCTTGACCGCCACCAGCAGGACGTCCATCTGCGAATCCATGGACTCCAGCAGCTGGTAGCTCAGGTTGACGTCGGCGATGTCGAAGGGAATGTGCTGGCTGGCTTCCGCCTGGATGCGTTCGAAGAGCTCCTCCTCGGTCATCACCGGCATGGGCACGCGCTTGACGATTACCGAGTGGCCGGAAACCGAGGTCGCCACACTCTTCGTCTTGATCTTCTGCCGCTCGAAGATGCTGCTGATCCCCGCCGCCACCAGCGGCGCATCCATGATCGCGCCGTCCACCACGGTGTCCTGCGCCAGTGGTTCCAGGCCGAAACTCACCAGCTCATAGCCCTGCTTGGTGCCCTTCAGCTCAACGGCCTTGATGGAACTCGAGCCGATGTCCAGCCCGACCAGCGGCTTTTGTTTTCCTCCACCGAACATGTCCGAACCTCTCTCCCAGAGCCCGAAGGGTGCCTAGCGCTTCCTTCCCGCCTTGGCCTGGCTCATCTTCCGCTCCATCCACCGGTCTAGGATCGTCTTCCGGAACTTCCAGCGGTTGCCCAGCTTGAAAGCCGGAATCAGACCTTCACTGATATAGCGGTACAGAGTGTCCCGCGAGATCCCCAGGTACTGCGAAGCCTGGCGGATGTTCATGACTTCGCGGGCCTCAGCCATCGAGGTGGACGCCCCGTCCTGGACGCTGGTCAGATACATTCCCCACTCGAGTGCACACGCCTCACCCGGCTATCCGGGCCCATATCCCTGTCGCCCAATCTGGCATCCTGGGTTCCAGGGTGTCAAACGAAGTGCAGCCGGAGTTGTCCTAAGAATACCGGTTTTCGTGGGGAGATTATAGGGCAAGCAGGGAAATTCACGCAACAGCTAGGGTAATGTTACTCCTAGAACCACTAGATATAGCGAGGCCACGGCCAGCCGGCGCAGGCCCATGGGAAGCCCTCAGCGCGGCAACCCCAGCGTGCTCCACAGCGCGTCAATCCTCGCCTTTGTCTTGCTGTCCATGACGATTTCGTCCGGCCAGGGCCTTTGGAAACCCTCGCTCGCCCATTTGCGCGTGGCGTCGATGCCCATCTTCGAGCCGAAGTCTTGCATCCGTGCGGCGTGGTCTAGAGTATCCACCGGACCGAGCACCATCTGAACGTCGCGCTCCGGATCGATGGCGCAGAGGGCCTTCCAGACCACCTCGCGATCATTGTGTACGTTCACGTCGTGGTCCACCACCACCAGCACTTTGGTGAACATGGCCTGCCCGAGCGACCAGATGGCACTCATGATCTTCCGCGCGTGGCCGGGATACGATTTCCGGATGGCCACGATCATCAAATTGTGAAAGATACCTTCGGCAGGCATGGAGATTTCCACGATCTCCGGATACTGCATCTTCATCACCGGCAGAAAAATCCGCTCGACCGCGTGGCCCATGTAGAAATCTTCCTGCGGCGGCGGCCCGACGATGGTGGTCAGGTAGATGGGTTCGCGGCGGTGCGTGATTGCCGTGACGTGGAAGACGGGATATTCGCCTTCGAGGGAGTAGAAGCCAGTGTGATCGCCGAACGGCCCTTCGGTCCGGAACTCGTTCAGGTCCACATAGCCTTCGAGCACGATCTCCGCGTTGGCGGGCACTTCGAGGTTGCAGGTTTCACAGGGCACCATTTCCACCGGCTCGCGCCGAAGAAATCCCGCGAACATCATCTCATCGAGGTCGGGCGGAATCGGGAGGATTCCGGCGAGGCACGTGACCGGGTCGGAGCCGATGGCCACCGCGACCTCCATCTTCCCTTCCCCGCGCGCGCGGGCGCGGCGAAAATGCTCGGTGCCGTGCTTCTGTGTTTGCCAGTGCATGGCCGTGGTGCGCTCGTCAAACACCTGCATGCGGTACACGCCGACGTTGCGCTTGCCGGTCTCGGGATTCTTGGTGATCACCAGCGGCCAGGTGATGAAACGCCCACCGTCCTGCGGCCAGCACTTCAAGATGGGAAACTCGGATAGAGAGAAATCCTGCTTGCGAATTACCTCCTTGCACGCGCCGCTCTTGACTGTCTTCGGGAAAAAGGCACCTATCTCCGCCAGCTTGGGCAACATCTTCAGCTTGTCGAACAACCCCTGTGGCGACTGGAAGTCCAGGAACGAGCGAATGCGCGCCGCGACCTCGTCCAACTGCGTCACCTCGAGCGCCAGGTTGATGCGGCGCTCGCTGCCCAGCATGTTGATCAGCAGTGGAATGCGCGAGCCCTTGGGCCGCTCGAACAACAGCGCCGGGCCGCCCGCGCGGGTCACGCGGTCGGTTATCTCGGTGATCTCCAACACCGGGTCAACCTCAGCGCTGATACGCTTCAGTTCGCCCGATTTTTCCAGCTTGTGGATGAACTCGCGCAGGTCCCTGTACGCCACGCCGCCTCCTCGCCAGCCCGCTCGGGGCGCCGCCCGGCATCATAAGGAAGGCACAATGTAGCACGAAGCGGGGAAGCGAAAGAAATCTTGCCAGCCCGCGGGCGGAGTGCTAGGTTATGAAACTGAGCGGGCGTGGTTCAATGGTAGAATAGCGGCTTCCCAAGCCGCGGACGTGGGTTCGATTCCCATCGCCCGCTCCAATCGCAAAGCCCAGGCAAATTGCAAAGCGAGCTCTGTTGTAACCGATTTCAATTCTCTGTGGAGATTTGAATTACACAAAGGGATAGCGCGGGAAGCGGCACTTGATCCGCGTGTCGAGCGCCCAGGTGTTGCCCGAAGGGCCGAGCGCCACGGCTAGGCAGACCGCCATCGGCGTCAGCAATTCCCAGATCCACGCGGCGCCCCACTCGGAAACCCAGAGCGAGGTCAGGAAACCAAAGGCTGCGAGCGCGACGGGCCGGCTGAACAGTCCCAGAAGGAGCAGCACACCAAAGGCGATTTCCATGACGCCTTGCAGGCGCGCCGCGACTGGCGCATGCGCCGCCGCCAAAGCCATAATGGTTTTCCAGAACGCCGGCGCGGTCCCTTTCTGGATGTAGAACTGGATCAGGCCTGTATATCCCGCCGGGGAGTAGAGACCCTTACCCAGGTTTTCAAAGAAAACCCAGACAAACAGCGCGCCCATGGTCAGCCGCATCAGCGCAAGAGTGAAACGTGCCTCGATTGCGGCGACACCTCCGCCGCCCGATCCTTCCGCATTCGCCATTTCGATTTCCTCCAGGGCTATTCCATGCGCGGAGCCAGCAACGGGCTCCGGTTTTCTGGCCCCTGTTCGCCAGCGCCGGGCGAAAGGAAGCGAGGTAACGCCGGCATCTTGCGGGCGGTTTTTCTCCTGCGCGGCCTGTTTCGACAGCAGCCTCAGCGTGATGCTGGGGGCCAGGGGCGCGTCATCAGGCGCGGACTTTGCGCAAGGCCTGGTCCCACTTGCCCTGGGCGCGCAGCAGAAGCTCGATCACTTCGCGGACGGCGCCGTTCCCGCCGGTTTTCGAGGTGACATAGTGGGCGGCCTTCTTGACTTCTGGCACGGCGTTGGCCACCGCAACGCCGAGACCCACGCGCCTCAGGACCGGCAGGTCAGGCAGGTCGTCGGCCACATAAGCGACCTCGGCGTCGCGCAGGCCCGCCTTGCGCAAGATTTCTTCATAGGCTGGCAGCTTTTCCCCTCGATTCTGATAGACAAACTCCATCTCCACCTCTTGCGCGCGCCGCGTGGTGGCAGGCGACTCGCGGCCGGTGATGAGACCCGTACGCAGGCCGCTCAGCTGCGCGAGCTTCAGGCCCGCGCCGTCATAGGCGCTGAATCCCTTGATTTCCGTGGCCGTGCCGTCGGGCAGCGATTGCAACCAGATGCGCCCGTCCGTCAAGACTCCATCCACATCCATCAGCAGCAGCCGAATCTGCCGGGCGCGTCGGCGCACGCTGGCAGAGACTATCCGCGATGCTTGGGCCAAAGCCGTGACCTCCGCGCGAAGGCTACCACGATTTTTCTTCACGAGCGCAAAGTTAAGATGCATTGTCATTTCGGGCAGAGCTAGGAATCCCTTAGAGAGTTTCCTCGGTCGCCTTGCTCCCTCGGAACGACAGCACGGGGCCTGAGTGAACTCGAAACACCCGGGAGACTTAGAACAGTTCGAGGGTCCAGAGGTCGTGGAGATGGACAACGCCCTGGACGCGATTCTCCGCGTCCACGACCACGACCGAGGTGATCTTGCGTTGTTCCATCAGGCTCAGCGCCAGGCTGGCGAGTTCGTCGGGCGCGATCGTAGTCGGGTTGCGGGTCATGCATTCGCCTGCGGTCAGCTCGAGGGTCGCGCCCTTGCGCTTCTGCATCAGACGGCGCAGGTCGCCGTCGGTGAACACACCCGCCAGGCGGCTGCTGATCTCGACCACGGTGGTCATGCCCAGACCCTTGGCGCTCATCTCGTAGATCACCTCCGGCATTTTTGCGGCCACATCTACCCGCGGCACAGCCTCGCCCGCGTGCATCAGGCTGCTCACGCGCAGGAAGCGTTTCCCCAGGCGGCCACCGGGATGCAGCGCCGCGAAATCCCTGGCGCCGAAGCCGCGCCGTTCGAGCAGCGCTATGGCCAGCGCGTCGCCCATGGCCAGCGACGCGGCGGTGCTCGCCGTGGGGGCAAGGTTGAGCGAGCAGGCCTCTTCCTTGACGCTGATGTCAATCACCACGGCGCTCGCCGCCGCTAGCGTGGAGCGGGGATTCCCGGTCAGCGTGACCAGCGGGATGGCCAGCCGCTTGACCGTCTCAAGTAAGGCGATGATCTCCTCGGTCTCCCCGCCATAGGAGATGGCCAGCAACGCATCATCGCGCACCAGCATGCCGAGGTCGCCATGCAGCGCTTCGGCCGGGTGAAGGAACAGCGACGGCGTGCCGGTGCTGGAAAACGTGGCAGCAATCTTGCGCCCGATCAGGCCCGACTTACCCATGCCCGTGACCACCACGCGCCCCGTGCGGGCAAACAGCAGCTCCACGGCCTTGTCGAAGCGCGCGTCCAATCGCGCGATCAGTCCCTCGATGGCTTCGGCCTCGATGCGCAGCACGCGTTTGGCGGTTTCGAGGCTCACGTCCGGCTCCAGCTGCGCACCAGCTCCGCCAACTGCATCAGATTGTCCAGCAGGCGGGGGAGCTGGTTAATGGGCAGAGCATTCGACCCGTCGGAGAGCGCCACCGGCGGGTTGTCGTGGACTTCCACGAAAATCCCGTCCACGCCGGCAGCGGTCCCGGCGCGCGCCAGCGGCTCGATGAATTCCGGCTGGCCCCCGCTCGATTTCCCCTCCCCGCCCGGGAGCTGGACCGAATGGGTCACGTCAAAAACCACCGGATAGCCGAACTTGCGCAGAACCGGGAACGCGCGCATGTCCACGACGAGGTTTTGATAACCGAACGACGCACCGCGCTCGGTGACGATAATCCGATGGTTGCCCGTGCTGGCTACTTTCTCAACCGCGTTGCCCATCTCCCAGGGGGAAAGAAACTGGCCCTTTTTCAAATTCACCACGCTCCCGGATTTCCCCGCCGCCAGCAACAGATCGGTCTGGCGGGAGAGGAACGCGGGAACCTGCAGCACGTCGCAGACTTCCGCCACAGGACCCACGTGCGAGACGTCGTGAATATCGGTCAGCACCGGAAAGCCGAAGCGCTCCTTCATCTTGCGCAGGATGCGCAGACCAGCCTCCAGGCCGGGCCCGCGGTACGATGTGAGCGAAGACCGGTTGGCCTTGTCGTAGGAAGCCTTGAAGATGAAGGGGAGTTTGCGTTCGGCCGCGATGTTGACCAGGCGGTCGGCGATCAGGTTGCAGTGTTCCTCGCTCTCGATCACGCAGGGGCCCGCAATCAGGAACAGCGGCTCATTCCCGCCCACCCGATAGGGCCCGATCGTCACCTCTCGAATTTGAGTCATGGACTGCTCTCAGAGACTCGCAGGAGACCCTAGACTATGCGGGAAAGCGGCGTTTTTCAATGGATTCAAGCGCTGCGCTATCGCTTGGGCGCTGAGTCGATCTCTGCGGGCGCTGCCGGTTCCCGGCGCTCTGCCCGGGCACGCTCCGAAGGGTGGCGGCGCTCCCAGGCCGCACCCACAAACGCAGCGAAGAGCGGGTGCGGCTCCAGCGGCTTCGATTTGAATTCGGGGTGGAACTGGCAGCCGAGAAACCAGGGATGTTCGGGCACCTCGATGATCTCCACGTAGGTGCCGTCGGGTGTGCGCCCGGTGATGCGAAAGCCCGCCGCGACCAGCGTCTGCTCGTATTCGCGGTTGAACTCGTAGCGGTGGCGGTGGCGCTCGCTGATCTCCAGCGTGCCATAAGCGCCGTGCGCGAACGAGCCGGGCTCGAGCCGGCAGGGCCAGGCGCCCAGGCGCATCGTGCCGCCCATCTCGTCCACGCCGAGCAACTCGCGCAGCTTGTAAATTACGCGATGCGGCGTTTGCGGCTCAAACTCAGTGCTGTCCGCCCCGGCCAGACGGCCGACGTTGCGCGCATACTCGATGGTGGCGCACTGCATGCCCAGACAGATGCCGAGAAACGGCACCTTGTGATCCCGGGCATACTGGATGGCATGAATCATTCCCTGGATGCCGCGCTTGCCGAAGCCGCCGGGCACCAGGATGCCGTCCACGTGACGCAGGCGGCGCTCCGCGGTCGCCACCGAGTCAATCTCCTCCGCCTCGATCCATTCGATCGCCGTGCGCAGCTTGTGTGCCAGACCGCCGTGGACCAGCGCTTCGCGCAGGCTTTTGTAGGCGTCTTCGAGCTGCACGTACTTGCCCACCACGCCGATGCGCACTTCGCCCGCGGGCTTATGAATGCAATCCAGCAAGGCCAGCCACTTGCTCAAGTCGCGCTCGGGCGCCTCGAGGTGCAGCAGCCGCAGGATCTGTTCGTCCAGACCTTCGCGGGCCAGCGCCGCGGGAACCGCGTAAATGGTGTCCACGTCCTGCGCAGCGATCACGCAAGCTTCGGCCATGTTGCAGAACAGGGCGATCTTGGCTTTCAGCTCGCGCGGCAGGCGGCGATCGGTGCGGCAAAGCAGCAGATCCGGCTGGATGCCGATGCTCAGCATCTCCTTGACGCTGTGCTGCGTGGGCTTGGTCTTCAGTTCGCCGGCGGTGGAGATGAACGGCACCAGCGTGACGTGCGCGAATAGCGTGTTCTCCTGCCCCAGCTCCAGGCGCATCTGGCGGATGGCCTCGAGGAACGGCAGCGATTCGATGTCCCCGACCGTCCCGCCGATCTCCACGATCACCACGTCCACGCCGTCGGCCACCTTGCGAAACGCCGCCTTGATCTCGTCGGTAACGTGCGGAATCACCTGCACCGTCTTGCCGAGGTAGTCGCCGCGGCGCTCCTTGGTGATAATGGACTCGTAGATGCGGCCGGTGGTCCAGTTATGGTCGCGAGTCAAGCGCGCATGGGTGAACCGCTCATAGTGGCCCAGGTCCAAGTCGGTTTCCGCGCCGTCGTCGGTGACGTACACCTCGCCGTGCTGGTACGGGCTCATCGTCCCGGGATCTACGTTCAGGTAGGGATCGCACTTCTGAAGGGTTACGCGGAGACCCCGGCTTTCCAGCAGGCACCCGATCGACGCGGCTGCGACTCCCTTGCCCAGGGAGCTAACCACGCCGCCGGTTACAAAGATATACTTCGGGCCCATCCGCGCAGTTTGCGCCCCGCATGTTTGCTCAGGACGCAGGACTGATTTCATCCTCCAAGAAGGTCGGCGTACGACGCATTATGCGGGAGATCGCCCGCGCTGTCAATTCGGTCCTTCTAACCCGCTTGCCCGGCGGCGAGTTCACGCAGCAATCGTTCGACGCGCGGCACGTCTTCGGCCACGTCCACGCTGACCGAATCGTGCGTCGTTTCGGCGACGCGGATCTTGTAGCCGTTCTCCAGCCAGCGCAATTGCTCGAGCTGCTCGAGCTTTTCCAGTTCGCCCTGCGGTAAGGTGGGAAATTCCAGCAACGCGTCGCGGCGGAACACGTAGAGCCCCAGGTGCTTGAGGTGATGTGAACGAACCGGAACGCCATCGCCACGGATCCAGGGGATGGGCGCGCGGGAAAAATAGAGCGCATCCCCGTCGAAATCCAGCACTACTTTGACGATGTTTGGGTCCATCACATCCGCCGGCGCGGCGATCGGCACCGCCAGGGTCCCGACCAGGACGGCCGGGTCACCCACCAGCGCCTCGACGGCGGCATCCACCGCTGCCGGATCAATCAGCGGCTCATCTCCTTGCACATTGACGAGGATCTCCGCGTCGCGACCGATGGGGCCGGCGGCGACCTCCGCAATGCGTTCGGTCCCGGAACGATGGTCAGCGCGCGTCATCACCGCCTCGCCGCCAAACCCCGCAACGGCGCGACGGATGCGCTCGTCATCGGTGGCCACCACCACGCGCGAGACCTTGCCGGCGCGGCGGACCCGCTCCCAGACGTGCTGGATCATGGGTTTGCCCGCCAGAGGCAGCAGCGGCTTGCCGGGCAGCCGGCTGGAGGCGTAGCGCGCGGGAATGACGGCCAAGACGCTCAAGCGCGAATCCTCTTCGTCCGCACCGCGTCTAACCCGGAAAATGATGCGCGGCGCTCCGCATCGTACCACATCGCCCGCAAAGGCTCGCGACGTCCTGCCAGCAGAGGCTTGCTTTGCCTCGGGGCAGTGTTAGAATGAGCTCACGGAAAAAAGTAGTCCCCGGAACCGTCTTGCATAGCAGAACGGCAGGAGGGGCGGTGAAGGCAACCGGCAGCAAGACGCGACTGCTCCTCAGTCTGCTGTTAACCTGCGTCCTGTTGAACCCCGGCGCCATCGCCCAGCAGGCCGGACCCACAAAACCAGCCCCTGAGCCACCCAAAGAGCAGCAGAAGAAGACGGCTCCGGCGATCCGTGTGGACGTGGACCTTGTGCTGGTGAACGTGACCGTGACCGATCCGTTCAATCGCCTGGTCACGGGCCTCGAACAGGAGAACTTTCGTGTGTTCGAGGACAACACGGAACAGGAAGTCATTCACTTCACCAGCGAAGACGTGCCCATCTCCATCGGAGTGATCTTCGACCTGAGCGGCAGTATGTCCAACAAGGTGGACAAGGCGCGGCTGGCCGCCGTGCAGTTCTTCAAGACCGCCAACCCGCAGGACGAATTTTTCCTGGTGAGCTTTAACGACCGGGCGCAACTGACCAGCCAGTTCACCAACAGCGTCGAAGAGCTGCAAACGCGCTTGATGTACACCTCGGCCCACGGGCGCACCGCCCTGCTCGATGCCATCTACCTGGGCCTGAGCCAGATGAGGGGTGCACGCAACGCCAAACGGGCCTTGCTCATCCTATCCGATGGAGGCGATAATCATAGTCGCTACAATGAGAGCGACATCAAAAACTTCGTCAAGGAGTCAGACGTTCAGCTCTATGCCATGGGCATCTACGACCCGCTCGGCTTCCGTCGTACGCCGGAAGAACTGAATGGGCCTTCGCTGCTCACGGAACTCGCGGAGTTGACCGGTGGGCGGGTTTTCCCGGTGGAAAACCTGAACGACTTGCCCGATGTGGCCACCAAGATCGGCATGGAGCTGCGCAACCAATATGTTCTGGGATACAAGCCGAGCAACCATCAACGCGACGGACACTGGCGCAAGATCAAACTCAGGCTGCGCCCCCCGAAAGGGCTCCCTCCCCTCAACACCTACGCGAAGACCGGCTACTATGCCCCCAGCCACTAGGCTGGGCTTTGCCCTGCTCACTCTGATCGTTCTGCTGGCTGCAGGACTGGTGGGGGCCGGCAGCGCCAGCCAGGCGCAACAGCCACCCGCCCCGCCGGACCCGGCTCAGCAGAAGAGCGGCGACTTCCGCATTCAGAAGGACGTCAACCTGGTGGTGCTGCACGCCTCGGTGCTCGATGAGCGCGGGCGGTTTGTCGGCGACCTCAAGCAGGAGAATTTCCGCGTCTTTGAAGACAAGATCGAGCAGAAGCTCTCCGTGTTCAAGCGGGAGGACATCCCCATCAGCGTCGGGCTGATCATCGACAACAGCGGCAGCATGCGCGAGAAGCGCGAGCGCGTGAACACCGCCGCGCTCACCTTCGTGAAGACCAGCAACCCCAAGGACGAGGTGTTCGTCGTCAACTTCAACGACGACTACTACCTCGATCTGGACAAAGACTTCACCAGCGACGTCAACGAGCTCAAAGAAGCCCTCGAACGGATCGATTCCCGCGGCAGCACCGCTCTCTACGACGCCCTGATCGGTTCGCTCGATCACCTGAAGAAGGGCCACCGCGACAAGAAGGTGCTCCTGGTGGTCACCGACGGCGAAGACAACGCCAGCCGCAAGAGTCTCGAGACCACCGTGCAGGAAGCGCAGAGGTCTGACGCGCTCATCTATGCGGTCGGGCTGCTCAGCCAGGAGAGCAGGCGCTCCGCCAAGAAAGCGCGCCAGGCGCTCAGCAGCCTGGCCAACGCCACCGGCGGCCTGGCTTTCTTCCCCGAGCGGACCGAGGACACGGAAGCCATCTGCGGCCAGATCGCCCACGACATCCGCAACCAGTACACCCTGGCCTACTACCCGACCAACACGGCCAAGGACGGCTCCTTCCGCGGCGTTCAGGTGGCGGTCAATTCGCCACGTGGCCGCGGAAAACTTTCCGTGCGCACGCGCAGCGGCTACTACGCCCAGCGGGCGGGCACCAGCGCCGGCGGCAACTAGAACCACTTCCGAAAACAGTCATTCCGGGCGAAGCGAGGAATCTCTGCTGAATGATCCCTCGCTCCGCTCTGTGGTTGTCATTCTGAACAAAACGAAGAGTCTCACCCCGGAGATGCTTGGCGGAGTTCACCCTGGGCAAGAGCGGACAGCACCGCCTGCCGTTCGCCCCGCGAGAAGTCGGCCCTTCGTAATGGCGTTAGCCTGAAATCAGGGAGAGGAAACTTGTGCCGCGAGGAATCGCGCCGCCGAAGTTTTCCGCCACAGTCTGCCCCATATCCGCGAGCGTCTGCCGCACGCCCAGCGCGACGCCCCGCTCGCCACCCGGGCTGTAGGTCAGGATGGGCACGTACTCGCGGGAGTGGTCGGTCGAGGGCCAGCGCGGGTCGGGGTCGCAGCCGTGGTCGGCGGTGAGCACCAGCAGGTCCGCAGGGCGAATCGCCTCGAGCAGCGGGCCCAGTAGTGCGTCGAATTCTTCCAGCGAGCGCGCAAAACCCTCCACCTCCTTGCGATGTCCGTAAAGCATGTCGAAATCAACCAGGTTCGCGAAAATCAAGCCGGCGGCCTGCTGGCGCAGCGCAGAGTGGAGTTTCTCCATGCCGTCCGTGTTGTTATTCGTCGTGACGTAATTCTCGACACCGCGCCCGTTGTAGATGTCGTGAATCTTGCCCACGCCCAGCACGGCAACCTTTCGCTCCGCCAGCACGTCAAGCAGCATCGGTCGCGGCGGCTCCACCGCGTAGTCGTGACGCCGCTCGGTGCGGCGAAAGTTTCCCGGCGTGCCCAGGAACGGCCGGGCAATCACGCGGCCGACGCGGTGCGGACCGTCGAGCATTTTTCGCGCAATCCCGCACATGCGGTAAAGCTCGGCGATCGGAATGACCTCCTCGTGCGCGGCAATCTGGAACACGCTGTCGCCTGACGTGTACACGATCGGGTAGCCGGTGCGCACGTGCTCCTCGCCCAGCTCCTTGATGATTTCGGTGCCCGAGGCGGGTTTATTGCCGATGGTCTTCCGGCCAATGGCCTTCTCGAAGCGTTCGATCAGGTCGCGCGGGAAACCCTGCTTGTACACTGGAAAGGCCTGGTCGAGCCAGATGCCGGCCATTTCCCAATGCCCCGTGGTGGTGTCTTTGCCCGGTGAATGGGTGGCGCCCTTGCCGAAGCACCCCGCCGGCTGCGGGGGAGGGGTGAGATGCGCGAGCGGCTTGATGTTGGCCAGGCCCAGCCGTACGAGGTTGGGCACTTTCAGTGGGCGGGACTCGGCGATGTGGCCCAGCGTGTCACGGCCCACGTCGCCGTATTCGGCCGCATCGGGCAGCTCGCCGATGCCCACGCTGTCCAGCACAACCCAGATCACGCGCTGGAATGAACTCACGTAATCTCCTGTCCGGCCACTCCTCCGCGAATCTATCACATCGCCGCGGGGATTTTGAAACGACGCGAAAATGGCCGCTGCAAGCAGCCGTTTGCTCCGTTGGCAACGACGACGTATAATTCAAAGTTTGGGCAATCGGTTTGGCAGTCCCTGTAGAGGCCTCCCTTGGCGAAAGAGAACCCCGCGACCACGGCGCAGGAAATCGAGACGATTCGCGTCCGCGGGGCGCGCGTCCACAATCTGAAAAACATTGATTTTGACATTCCCCACAACGCCATCACGGTAGTGACCGGCGTGAGCGGCTCGGGCAAATCTTCCCTGGCGTTTGACACCATTTATGCCGAAGGCCAGCGGCGTTACATCGAATCGCTTTCCGCCTATGCCCGGCAGTTCCTCGAACGCATCGAAAAACCGGACGTGGACGAGATCTCCGGCATCGCTCCGGCGATCGCCATCAAGCAGAAGAACGCTACGCGCAATCCGCGCTCGACCGTGGCCACCGCCACGGAGATTTACGACTACCTGCGCCTGCTCTACGCGCGCGTGGGCGTCACTTTGTGCACCCAATGCGGCGGGGAAATCCGCAAGGACACTATGGACGAGATTGCCGGCCGCGTGCTGTCGCTGCCGCAAGGCCGCCGGTTCTACGTCCTCTACTCCCTTCCCCTTGCCGCGCCTGCCCGCAAGGCCTCCGCGCGGAAGCCCGCTGCCCACCCGAACGCCGACGCCATCAAGCAGACGCTGGCCGACCTGCAGAAACGCGGGTTCAACCGCCTCTACCAGGCCGGCCGGGTGCACGAGTTCTCCTCGCCGGAAACGCTCCTTGACCTCGATTTTACCAAGCCGGTCTTCGTGCTGGTGGACCGCCTGGCCATCTCCGCCGAGGCGCGCTCGCGCCTGGTGGACTCGATCGAGATTTGCTACCGCGAAGGAAAGGGCGAGGCCGTCCTGGAGTTTGTTCCGGATACGCCCAGCGGACCGCCCGAGAGCATGCTCTTCAACGAGCGCTTCGAGTGCAAGCGCTGCGGCCTCGCCTATCAGGAGCCCGAGCCGCGCTTGTTTTCCTTCAATAGCCCCTACGGTGCCTGCCCGCGCTGCCAGGGCTTCGGCAATACGATTGATTTCGACCTCGACCTGGTGATTCCCGACCGCAGCAAGTCGCTCAACGACGGCGCCATCGAGCCGTGGACCAAGCCGCGCTTCCGTTCGCTTTTTCAGGAGATGCGGCGTTACGCCCGAGCGAAAGGCATCCCGCTCGACGTGCCCTTCCGGCAACTCACCGCCGAGCAGCGCGCGCCGATCCTCGAAGGCGATCCCGACGCCGGCTTTTCCGGGGTGCAAGGCTTCTTCCACTGGCTGGAGCGCAAGAAATACAAACTGTACGTCCGCGTATTCCTGAGCCGCTATCGGGGCTACGCCACCTGCCCGGAGTGCCACGGCACGCGCCTGCGCGAGGAGGCGCGCGCGGTGCGCATCGAGGGCAAGCCGATCACCGAGGTCTGCGCGATGACCGTAACCCAGGCGCGCGCCTTCTTCGATGCGCTCCGCCTCAGCGAAGAACAGGTGCAGATCGCGGAGAAAATCCTCGAGGAGGTCGGGCAGCGGCTGCGCTTTCTCGACGAAGTCGGCCTCGACTACCTGACACTAGACCGCCTGACATCCACCCTGGCGGGGGGCGAGGCGCAGCGGATTCAGCTGGCGACCTCGCTGGGTTCGCACTTGGTAGGCGCGCTCTACGTTCTGGACGAGCCATCCATCGGCTTGCATCCGCGCGACACCCATCGCCTCATTGCCATCCTGAAGACGCTGCGCGATCTCGGTAACACCATCCTGGTCGTGGAGCACGATCCGGACACCATTGCCGCGGCGGACTATGTGCTCGATCTGGGGCCCGGCGCCGGCGAGCAGGGTGGCCGCATCCTTTTCGCCGGACCTCGCCAGCAGTTGCTGGGCGAGACACGCTCGCTCACCGCGCGTTACCTCAGCGGCGAATTGCGCATTCCCGTACCCGCCCTGCGCCACAAACCCGACGGCAAATTCCTGCGTCTCTACGGCGCCCGCGTGCACAACCTCCAGAACATCGATCTGATGATCCCGCTGGGCATGATCGTGGCGATTACCGGCGTCTCCGGCTCGGGTAAGTCCACGCTGGTTTACGACGTCCTCTATAAGGCGCTGCAGGCCAGGAAAGCCGGCGGCAACATCAAGGAGATGTGCGAACGCATCGAGGGCGACGCCATGATCCGCGAAGTCGCGCTGGTGGATCAGTCGCCCATCGGTCGGACGCCGCGCTCGAACCCCTCCACGTATCTAAAAGCCTTCGATGCCATCCGCGAAGTGTTTGCGGCGACGCCCCAAGCCAGGAAGCGCGGCTACAGCTCCGGACACTTCTCTTTCAACATTCCCGGCGGGCGGTGCGAAGCCTGTCAGGGCGACGGTACCGTGACCGTGGAGATGCAGTTCCTTGCCGACGTCGAGTTGGTCTGCGAGGAGTGCCGCGGCACGCGCTTTAAGAGCGGCGTCCTTGAGGTGCGCTACCGCGACCACAACATCCACGAGGTGCTGCAGCTCACCGTGCGCGAGGCGCTGGCGTTCTTCGGCAACGTGCCCAGAATCACCTCGAAGCTAAAGATTCTCGATGAGGTCGGGCTGGGCTACCTGCGGCTGGGCCAGTCCGCCACCACGCTTTCCGGCGGCGAGGCACAACGCCTCAAACTCGCGGCGCATCTTACCCGGCAGGCGAACGAGGGTGTTTTGTATATTTTCGACGAGCCGACCACCGGACTTCACTTCGACGATATCCAGAAACTGCTGACGGCCTTCCGCAAGTTGCTCGAAGGCGGCGCCTCCCTGCTGATCATTGAGCACAACCTCGACGTCATCAAGTCCGCGGACTGGGTGATCGACCTCGGTCCGGAAGGCGGCGAACGCGGCGGGCGCGTGGTGGCCACCGGCACACCCGAGCAGGTGGCGCGGAACCCACACTCCTGCACCGGAAAATTCCTGACCCGCGTGCTGAACAATCATGGGGGCGGGCAGGGCAACTCGCACGCCGGCACGCGGCCAAACTCGGCGCGATGAACTCTTCGCGGAAACCGGCTCTGACCCTGCTCTCCTGCCTGGCTCTGAGCTTCGCCGCCACGGCCGCCCCGCAAGCCACGCAGAAAAAGCCGCCGACTCCGCAGCAAAAGAAGAACGGTGAGCGCCCGGATCCACTCCGCGTTCTTCTGGACCAGGCCGAGCAGGCCATCGAAAAGAAGGATTACGCCGCCGCCATGCCGTTGCTGCGCAGCTATCTGGCCCAGCGCCCTGATGATGCCCTCGCGCACTTCCAGCTTGGCTACGCGTACTCGCATCTGGGGCGCGGAGAGGAGGCCAGGGCCGAGTACAGCACCGCGATCAAGCTCAACCCGAAGCTTGCCGCGGCCCACCTGAATCTCGGCTTGGAGCTGCTCGAGCACGATCCCGCCGTCGCCATAGAACCCTTCCGCCACGCGGCCGATCTCTTGCCCGACCAAAGCCGCCCGCAATATCTGTTGGGTCTAGCGTTCGAGCGCGCCGGCAATCTGAATGCCGCGATCGAGGCCTATCAGGCCGCCGAGCGCCTTGACGATAAGGATTACGAAATCCATTTTGGCCTGGGCCGCGCGCTGCTTCGCGCCCAGCGGGCCGCGGAGGCGGAAGCCGAGTTTCGCGCTGCCGTTGGTCTGCGCGTCAATTCCGCTCCCGCCCGGCTGGGTCTGGGGGATAGTCTGCTGGCGCAGAAGAAGCCGGAAGGCGCGGCGGAAGAACTGGCGGCCTATCTGCACCTTCAGCCGGAGGACCGGGAAAACCGCCTGCAACGCGTTAGTATTCTGATCGACCTTACTCAGTACAGCGAGGCCCTCGCAGAACTCGACCGCGCCGATTCGGGCGCCCCGCTCACGCTTCAATCCTACAAGCTGCGCGCGCAGATTCTCCTGAAGCAGAAACAGTTCCCCCAGTCCGCTGAGGTCTTGCAGAACGCTCTCGCGTTGGCGCCGCGAGATGCTGAATTGCACGCGCGTCTGGGACGCATCCGCCTCGAGCTCCGGGATTTTCCTCCGGCGGAACGCGAACTGCGCCAGGCCCTGCTGCTCGACCCGGGCCAGACCGACGCGCTGCGCGATCTCGTGGCCGTGTATTACCTGAGCGAGCACTACCCGGCCGCGCTCGAGGCCCTCGATCTGCTGGCCAAGCGCGAGGAGCCCAGCGCAGGTTCCTGGTTTGTCCGGGCCACCTGCTACGATAAACTAGGCAAGAAGGCGGAGGCCCTCGCCGCGTACGAGAAATTTCGCGCTTTGGACCAGGGACGCAGCGACACTCAGGATTTTCAGGCGCGGCAACGCATTCGCCTGCTGACGCGCGAGCTGCAGCAGAAAAAGAAATAGGATGGCCATCCTTCGTTCGCTTCGGCGCTCCTTCGTCCTCGCTGCCGCCCTGTTCGTTCTGCTGCTTTCTGTCTCGAGCGCACAGGACCCGCTGGGCGACTTGAAGAACCAATTCCTACGGGAAAACGATCCCACCCGGAAGGGCAAAGCCCTGGTCAAACTCGGCAACGCCCAGTTCGACCTGGCGCGCCGCGCGCTCGACACAAGCGATTACACCATGGCGGTAGAGCTCTTTCACGATTACCGCGACGAAGTCCGCACGGCCGTATCCTCTCTCCGTGCTGTCACCGCGGACCCGGAACGCCATCCCGGCGGTTTCAAGCAGCTTCAGATTCACGTGCGCAAGAGCATTCGTGAGCTCGACCAGATCATCCTCTCGCTGCCCGAGGGCCAGCGCTCGCCCTTCGACGAGCTTCGCAAAGACCTGCTTGGCTCGGAGAAGGAGTTAATCGATTTGCTGTTCCCCCGCCAGCCGGAAAAGATCCCCGGCGGGGAAAAGCGGAAGGGCTGAAGCCAACATGCGTGCCAGAGCTATTGCCAAGATGCTGGGATGCGGCCTACTGACAGGCTCCCTGCTGCTCTCGGCCGCCGTTCTCTGCGCGGCACAGCAGAAAAAGGAGTATCTCAGCGGGATCGAAGCGGACAAGATTCGCGACGCGGAAACTCCCTCCGAACGGATCAAGCTGTTCCTCTCCTTCGCCGCCGATCGCCTCAAGAAATTTCAATATGAGCTCGCCCGGCCCCCGGAGAACCCGCGCCAGCGCACCGCGCGGCTGAACGGCCTGCTCAACGCCTACATCGGCTGCGTGGACGACGCCGCGGAATTGATCCAACTCGGCCGCGAGAAACAGACAGACGTCCACGCCGGTATCAAGGAGATGCAGTCCAAAGGAAAAGAGTTCCTCACCTATCTCGAAGATCTCGCCAAGCCCGGCCCCGAGCGCGACACCTATCAGTCCAATCTCGACGACGCCATCGAAGGCACCCGCGACGCCATCAAGGAAGCTGAGAAGGCCGCCAAGGAGATTGCGCCACCGCCGGTGCGGAGGAAGAATTGAAGCCGCGCGCGAACCGAACCCGCTTTCTCCCGGGGGGCGCCCGCGTCTTCCAGCGCATGTACACGCGCCTCGGCTGCCAGGGGCGGCCTCCGCACTTTGTGGTGGAGTTCTATCCCTATGCGAATCTGATGCACACCATCCGGCTGCGTGAAGACTCCGCACACGTGCGCCTCTCGGACCTGTTGCGCGCCGCCCCGCTCG
The DNA here is from genome assembly GCA_041493955.1 of Terriglobia bacterium. Lineage (GTDB taxonomy): Bacteria > Acidobacteriota > Terriglobia > Acidiferrales > UBA7541 > QHYU01. The sequence goes on along the minus strand of JBGPZW010000021.1, from coordinate 11,698 downwards.
ACGTGCTGGAAGCCGCGGCCGCAATTCTGCTGGCGCGGCTCTACCGCCGCCGGCCCGCGCGCGAGCAACTGGAAACCTATCGGGATTTCCTGATGGCGCACAATACGCGCCGTCGGCTGATTCGTGCCCGGCGCACCCGGGGCCGGCGGCTGAAAACCGGGCCCCGGGGAAAGTTTCACGACCTCGCGCCGCTGTTCGCACGATTGAATCGGCGCTACTTTTTCGGCCGGCTGCACCGGCCGATGTTGGGCTGGAGCGCGCGCGCCTGGAGGGCGCAACTCGGCTGCTTCGACCCGGGCCTTGACCAGATCGTGCTCAACGTGCGTCTGGACCGCGCCAGCGTGCCCATCTTCGTGGTGGAGTATGTCCTGTTCCACGAAATGCTGCACGTCAAGCACCCCATCCGCGCGGCGGCCTGCGGCTTGCAGTCCCACTCCGCCAAGTTCCGCCAGGAGGAAAAACGCTTCGCGGGATACGAGCGGGCGCGGCGGTTTCTAGAACGCCTGACCTGAGCAACTAGCGGGAGCCGCGGCGAGCGTCCGCCTTCTGCAGTTCCCGGGAGAGTTTCTCGATCCGTTTGCGGACCCTTTTAGCATCGGCCGCCCGCGGCAGGATCTCCAGGTACTTCTCGTAGGACTTTACTGCGCTGGCCTTGTCTCCCTTTTTCTCGAACGCCTCGCCCAGCAACAGGTAAGGGCGCGCAAAATTCGGCTTCCGACCGGCGGCATCCTGGAAGCGTTCGATCGCCGCATCGTAGTTCCCCTTTTTCATGTAGTAGAGGCCGATCTCGATGCTCTTCTCCGCGTGATAGGGGTCAAAGGGCTGTTCAGCGGCGCTTTGGTCCTGCGGCGGCGGCGCCGGCGGGGCCTGCGCCCGCAAGGCTGCGGGAAGACTGAGGAACGCGAGGAGAAACGCAGCGGCGAGTCGTAGTTTCATTGTTCTTTCATCGGGTGCTTCTGGATAGCATTCGATTCGCTTTGCTATGATGAAAGTTGCCCGGGCGCGTCATAAGCCGCGCCAGATCATTCTACGCCCGCCATGGAACTCGAGCAAAAAGTCGCCAGCTTGCCCACCCAGGCCGGCGTGTATCTGTTCAAGGACGTTCTGGGAACAATCCTTTACGTGGGTAAGGCGCAGTCGCTGCGCAGCCGCGTGAAGTCCTACTTCCTCGAATCGGCGTTGGCCGACGCCAAAACGGGCTCGCTGGTCCGTGAGATCGCCGACCTCGAAACCATTGTGGTGGACAACGAGAAGGAGGCCCTGGCGCTCGAAAACAACCTCATCAAGCAACACAAACCGAAGTTCAACATTATGCTGCGCGATGACAAGACCTATCCCTATATCCGCTTCACCGCGTTCGAGAAATTCCCCCGCGTCTACGTGACCCGGCGGTTGAAGAAGGATGGCTCGATCTACTTCGGTCCCTACTTTCCGCACCGCTTGGCGCACCGCATCGTGCACTTCATCCACAAGCGCTTCCTGGTGCCATCCTGCAACGTGGACCTGACGCGCGCGCACCCGCGTCCCTGCCTCCAGTATTACATCAAGCGGTGCCTGGGACCCTGCGTCACCGGCCTCACCACCGGCGCGCGTTACGCCGAAGCCGCGCGCGACTCTCGCCTCTTCCTCGAAGGCCGGCGCCAGGACCTCATCCGCAGCCTCGGGGAAAGAATGCAGCAGGCTTCCGACGAGGAGCGCTTCGAGCAGGCCGCGGCCTATCGCGATCTGCTGCGCACGCTCGGAGAAATCGAAGAGCGGCAGAAGATCGCCGCCGCCCAGGGCGATGACACCGACGTGCTCGCCTGGTACGCCGAGCCACCCCAGGTGGCCATCAACCTGTTCCACCTCCGCGGGGGCCGCGTGGTGGACCGCCGGGATTTCTACTGGGAGGAGCTCGAGGAATTCCACCCGGCCGAATTCCTTCCTTCCCTGCTCAAGCAGCTTTATCTGGACGCCGCATACCTGCCGCGCGCGATTCACGTGCCCATGGATTTCGAGGAGCGCCAGCTGCTGGAAGAAAGCCTCTCCGAGCGCGCCGGCCGCCGCGTTGATATTCTGACGCCGCAGCGCGGCTCCAAGCGCGCGTTCCTTGACCTGGTGGAGAAAAACGCACGGCACTCCTTCGAGCAGCGTTTCCGCGTCTTAAAACCCAACTTCAGGACCATCGCCGAAGCCCTGCAAGGGGCCCTCAACCTGCCCGAGGCTCCCAAACGCATCGAGAGCTTTGATGTCTCTCACATCCAGGGAGCCGACACCGTGGCCTCGATGGTCGTGTGGGAAGACGGACGGATGAAGAAGTCGGCTTACCGCAAATTCATCATTCGCGGCGAGCACGGCAACGACGACTTCGCCAGCATGCGCGAGGCGGTCGAGCGGCGCTATCACCGCCTGCAGGAGGAGCGCAAGCCGCTGCCGGGCCTGATCCTGATTGACGGAGGCATCGGTCAACTGCATGCCGCTGCCGCGGCCCTCGAAAAACTCGAAGTCATCAATCAGCCCCTGGCCAGCATCGCGAAAAAGGAAGAAGTGATTTTCGTCCTAGGGCAGGAAGACGAACCTGTGGTGCTGGAACGGTACTCGCCCATCCTTCATCTGGTGCAGCAGATTCGCGACGAAACCCACCGCTTTGCCGTTACCTTCCACCGGAGCCGCCGCGCCGGTCGCACGCTGCACACCGCGTTGGTGGACATCCCCGGGATAGGCGAGCGCACCGCACAGAAGCTGTTACGCAAGTTTGGCAGTGTGGCCCAGTTGCGCGAAGCAAGCCTGGAAGAGCTTTCCCGCGTGGTCACGCGCTCGCAGGCTCAGCGTGTGTTCGAGCATCTGCGCGGCAAGATACCCTCCCAACCGGTTCCGTAACGCGTGGCGCGGGATTCCTTGCAACCTGATGGCCGGTATGCTACTTTGACTGCGGGAGGTCTAGCCATGGCCGACAATACGGGTTCTAAAATCAGCTTTTTCCTGGTCGGGTTGGGCATCGGCACGCTGGTCGGCATCCTGTTTGCCCCCAAGTCCGGTGAAGAGACTCGCGAGTTCCTCACGCAGAAGGCCGAAGAGGGCCGCGAATACGCGCAGAAGAAAGCGCGGGAGCTCCGCGAGCGCGCCGAAGACCTGCTGGAGCGCGGCAAGGATATCGCCTCGCGGCAGAAGGATTCCCTCACCGCGGCAGTGGATGCCGGCCGGGAAGCGTATCAGCGGGAAAAGGTCAAGGCCCAGTAGAGGCGCCTGAATGGAGCACTGGCTTCCCTTCTTCGTAGCCATCACCGCGCTGGCGGTTGTGCTGCAGATGGCGATCCTGGCGGCGATGTATCTTCAATTCCGCCAGATGAACCAGCGCCTGACTCGCATCGCGACCGATCTGCAAACCCGCGTCAACCCCATCCTCTTACGGCTGCAGATGCTCGTCGAGGACACGCAGCCGCGGTTTACCAGCCTGGTCGTTGATGCCACCGAGATCGTGCATCTCGCTCGTGGCCAGGCGCAAAAGGTCGATCGCGTCTTCACGGAAACGATGGACCGTCTGCGCGCACAATTGATCCATGCTGATCAGATTCTTACCGGGGCGCTTGAAGCCATCGAAGACGCCGGCTCCCAGGTTCGCAGGACCATCTGGGGTCCCGTACGGCAGGCCTCCGCGTTTATCAAGGGTGTGAAAGTCGGCCTCGATGTCCTCCGTTCCCAGCGACGCGCGCCGGAGAACCCGAGCGAACATCAGGACGAAGGACTTTTCATCTAGCTTCTCGAGTCTCCGGGGTGGAATCCACAGATTCCACCCTATTTTTTTGCTCCGAGGGCAACTCGATGCCACAGAGCACTCTGGTGGTTTTCGCCAAGGTGCCGGAGCCAGGCCGCGTGAAGACGCGCCTGCTCGGCGCGCTCACCCCGCGGCAGGCGGCCGAGGCGGGCCGCGCATGCCTGATGGACACCATCCTGCAAGTGGGCCGCGTTCCCGGTTGCCAGCCCTGGCTACACGTCGCCGCCCCACTCGACCGCGCCACCGAGCTTGCGGCTTCACTGCGCCTCGACTCCCGCTGGCGGATAAGCGTGCAGCGGGGACGAAACCTGGGCGAGCGCTTTCATGTCGCGTTTGACTCCCTGTTCCGCGCCGGCTGCCGCAAGGTAGTCTGTGTAGGCACGGATACGCCGTGGATGGGAAGCGAGCGAATCTTCCGCGCCATGGAATTGCTCGACAGCGTGGACGCCGTTCTCGGGCCCAGCGTGGACGGCGGCTACTACCTGGTTGGCGCGCGGCGCCTGGTGCCGGAGATCTTTCGCAACATCCCGTGGAGCACGTCGGAGGTTCTGGGGACCACGCTTCGCGCGATCGAGAGAGCCGGTGCGAGCTATCGCTTGCTGCCGCGCGACTTCGACCTCGATCGCCCGGAAGATCTCGTGCGCGCCGCGGCGCTGCTTCGCGAAGATGCGCAGCGCGCGCCGGCCCTGGCGCACTTTCTGGAAAAATTGAGATGGGATTCGGCTAGTAGATCCAACCGCCGCCAGCCACTCGCTCGCCGTCGTAAAACACGGCGGCCTGGCCGGGGGTGACAGCGCGCTGAGCAGTGTCGAAGCGGACGCGGGCAGTCGTGTCGCCGAGGGGCTCGACGCTGGCCGCCGCTGGTTCATGGCGGTGGCGGATCTTGACCATCACGCGGATCGGGTGCTCGAGTCGCGCGAAGGCCATCCAATTGACGTCGCGGACCTCGCAGGTCGCGCGCCGGAGCTCAGCATCCTCGCCCACGACGACGCGATTCGCCGCGCGATCAATTCCCACTACGTAGAGCGGATGGCCCAGGGCCACACCCAATCCGCGCCGCTGGCCCACCGTGTAATGATGCACCCCCTGGTGCCGGCCAACCACTTCCCCCCCCGTGGTGACTAATTCCCCCGGCTCGGACTGCCGCGCATCTCCGCGCTCCTCGAGATACGCCTCGATGAAGCGGACATAATTGCCCGCGGGAACAAAACAGATCTCCTGGCTGTCGGGCTTCTCGGCCACGGGCAGGCCCATCTGCCGGGCGATCGCGCGGACATCCTCCTTGCTCAACTCCCCGAGAGGAAACGCCGTGCGCGCCATCTGCTCCTGCGTTAGGCCGAAGAGAAAATAGGACTGATCCTTCGATTGATCCACGGCGCGGAGCAACTCGTAGCGCTGGGTCTCGGGGTTGTGGCGGATGCGGGCGTAGTGGCCTGTGGCCAAGCGTTCCGCGCCAATCTGCCGCGCCGTCACCAGCAATTGGTCGAACTTGACGTGGTTATTGCAGAGCGTGCACGGAATCGGTGTACGCCCGGCCAGATACTCGTCCACGAATGGACGGACGACGCTCTCCTCGAACCGCTGCTCGAAATTGACCACGTAGTGCGGAAAACCCAGATGCCCAGCCACTCGGCGGGCGTCGTACACGTCGTCAATCGAGCAGCAGCGATGCTGGACGGGGCTGTCGCCATGCACCTGCGGCAGGCGCCGCTGGTTCCAGAGCTGCATGGTCAGGCCGATGACGGGTTCACCGTTGCCGCGCAAGATGGCGGCGACCGTGGAGCTGTCCACACCACCGCTCATGGCCACGGCGGTGAGTCCCGAATTGTTCTTCTCCGGCATTCCACTCATGCCTGTGTCATTCGGAGCCCTTCACTCCGTCCAGAATAATCTCCACGAGGAGTCCCTCGGAGCAACCTCTCGCCACGCTCGGGGTGACAATTTCATATCTCGCGTCACCCGGCCGCGACAGGCTTCCTGTATACGGGGGAGAGTTCGCGCAATTGTTGAACCGCTCCCGGCACCATGGAGAGCGCAAAGTCCACGTCCTCGTTGGTCGTGCCGCGGCCCAGGCTGAAGCGCAGGCACGCGCGCGCCTCCTCCGGAGGCAGTCCAATGGCGGTCAGCACGTGAGACGGCTCGACCGCGCCAGAGGAGCAGGCCGCGCCGGTGGAGCAGGCAAGCCCCTTCAGGTCGAGCGTAATTACGAGCGCCTCACCCTCAACAAACAGGAATGCGATGTTCGAGGTATTAGGCGTGCGATGCTCGCGGCTGCCGTTCACCCGGGCGTACGGCACGCTGGCCAGCAGACCCTGCTCCAGACGATCCCGCAGCGCAGCAAGCCGGGATGATTCCGCCGCCAATTTCTCCCGCGCGAGCTCGGCGGCCTTACCCAGGCCGACGATGCCGGCGACGTTTTCCGTGCCCGGCCGCCGATCGCGCTCGTGATGCCCGCCGTAGAGCAGCGGCTCGAGCCGCGTACCTTTGCGGATGTAGAGCGCGCCGACACCCTTCGGCCCGTAGAATTTGTGCGCGGAAATCGAGAGCAGATCCACGCCCAGGCGCTCGACGTCCAACGGCGCTTTGCCGGCTGACTGCACCGCGTCAGTGTGAAAATAAACGTCGGCCTCCGCCGCGATGCGCCCGATCTCTTCGATCGGCTCGAGCGTGCCCATCTCGTTGTTGGCGTGCATCACGGTGATCAAGACCGTCTCGGGCCGCAAGGCGCGCCGTACCGCCTCCGGGTCCACCAACCCCTCCGGGCTGACCGGCAGATAAGTGACCGCAACACCGCGCTCCTCGAGCGCCTGGCAGGTGTTCAGCACCGCGCTGTGCTCGATCCGTGTGGTGATCACGTGCTTGGCCTCGCCCGCAGCAGCCGCCACGACGCCGAAAATCGCCTGGTTGTCCGATTCCGTGCCCCCGCTGGTGAAGACGATTCCCGCGGGGCGCGCGCCGAGGAGGGCCGCCACGGACTCGCGGGCGCGTTCTATCGCCGCCCGGGTGCGCTGGCCGAAGGAGTGAATCGAGCTGGCATTGCCGAACTCCTCGGCAAAAAACGGAAGCATGGCCGCGAGGACCTCGCGGTCCACCGGCGTGGTGGCATTGTGATCAAGATAAACGCGACGCATGGTGGCTTGGCCTGCCCTTTCGTCCGACGACCCAGGACTCAGAATAGCCTCTGCTGCGAAGGTGGTCAAGGCAGTCGCTCTACCCAGCACATCCGATGGGTTCACCGGTTCGCAACGAATGCCCGCTGTGCAAGCAGGTGCCATTCGTTGCCGGAGGCGTAGCACCCCGCAACACGCTGCCTTGACAAATCCAGGGACGTCCGATAGCTTGCCAGTCGAACTGCCACGGGCACCCTTCCTCGGGAGATTTCCTTGTCGGAAGCGATCATCACCCTGACCACCGACTACGGCACCAGCGACCACCTGGTGGCCACTTTAAAGGGCGTCATCCTGAAGATCAATCCCGACACGAAGATCGTGGACATCAGCCACAGCGTGGTGCCGTATGACCTGCTCGACGGCGCACTCACGATCGGCGCGGCATACAGATATTTTCCGCCGCGGACCATTCATGTGGTGGTCGTGGACCCGGGCGTGGGCACGCAGCGGCGGCCCATCCTCGCGAGCGGCGAGAACCAATATTTCGTCGCGCCGGACAACGGCGTGCTCTCGATGGTGTATGAGAAGGAGTCCACCATCAACGTGCGGCACATCACCGCCGGCCACTACTTTGAAAACCCGGTCAGCAGTACTTTCCACGGCCGCGACATCTTCGCGCCCGTGGCCGCCTGGCTCTCCAAGGTCGGCCAGACCGCCAGCTTCGGCGAAGAGGTCAGCGATTTTGTGCGCTTCAGTCTGCCCAAGCCCAAGGCGGCGGGCAGCGCCATCAAAGGTGTCGTGCTGCGCGTCGATCATTTCGGCAACCTGATGACCAACCTGACCCTCCAAGACCTGCCGCAAACCATGTTGGCCGCAGGAAAGATCAAGCTGCTGGTGGGCGACAAGACCATCCAGCAACTCGCGCAAACTTATGCGCAAGGAAATGCCGCCGAGCCCTTCGCAATCCTGGGATCGAGCGGGTTCCTGGAGATCTCGGTGAACAGAGGTAACGCCGCGCGCGCCCTCGGCGTGCAGCGCGGCGCCGAAGTCACCCTCGCACTGGCCTAGAAGGCGTTGCATCACCTCTGTCCTCGCTGGCGCTCCGGTCCAGGGCAGCGTGTGAAAATTCCCATCGGGAGGAAACACCGCCCTCTGACAACCACGAAAGCCGCTCATTGGAGTTCACAGGTCTGGGAGCCATTTCCCCCCAGGCCACCGGGGCCCTCGAAATGGAGTGGGCCCTCCCCCCCATTTTTCTGAAAGTGCGCATGCTAAAGAAGTTGCGGGCCTGTTTTTCGTAACTGCGCATTCTAAGGGGGTTAAAAGCAGTTTTCCTATCGGCGCACGGGGCTCGGGACAACTTCAGACCGTTGCCATACAACCACTTCAGCGCGTGAGATCGAGTGTGACCAGGTAGGCGCGGGTGCGCGGGTCGAGCCAGTCGCGCAGGGCGTCGCCCAGGAGATTAAACGCCAACACCGCCGCCATCACGGCGAGCGCCGGAAAGACCACCATATACGGGGCGTCGAACAGATGGCTGCGGGCGTCATTGAGCATCGCTCCCCAGCTCGGGATGGGCGCGAGCACTCCCAGCCCCAGGAAGCTCAGCGTGGATTCGGCCAGGATGGCGCTGGCCATGCCGATGGTGGCCTGGATCAGCACGGGCTGCAGAATGTTGGGCAGCAGGTGCCGCAGGAGAATACGCGCGTGCGAGGCCCCGAGCGAGCGCGCGGCGACCACGTACTCCATCTCTTTGACCTTCAGCACTTGGGCCCGAGCCAACCGGGCATAGCCGGCCCAGCCGGTGATTACCAGCGCCAAGATCACCTTCCCGATGCCCGGGCCGAGAAACGCAGCGAAGGCAATCGCCAGAAGAATGCCAGGGAAAGAAAGAAAAGCGTTAATGAGAATGATGTTCACGAGGCGGTCAAACCAGCCACCGAAATAGCCTCCTAGCGAACCCAGAATCAGACCGATCAACCCACTGCCCAGAACTACCGAGGCGCCGACCAGCATCGAGACGCGCGCGCCGAAGAGGATGCGCGAGAAGATGTCGCGGCCGAGCTCATCGGTGCCCATCCAATGGCCCACGGTGGGAGCCATCAGACGCTGGGGCAGGTTTTGCGCCGCGGGGTCGTGCGGCGCCAGCCACGGCGCGCCGATCGCCACCACTGCTAGCAGCAGAGTCACGGCCAGGCCCCAACGGCCGAGGCCACTTATGCGGAGGAATTGCGCGAGAGGTGAGCCGGCGTTCATTGCAGGCGAATCCTCGGGTCGGCCAGGGCGTAGATAAAATCAGTGACCAAGTTCACCACCACATAGGAAAAAGCAATCATCAGGATACAGCCCTGCAGCAAGGGATAATCGCGCGCCTGAATGGCCTGGACAGTCAACCGGCCGATCCCCGGCCAGGAGAAGATGCTCTCGGTAATGATCGTCCCGGCAAGCAACGTGCCGAATTGCAGGCCGAGGATGGTGACGATCGGAATCAGCGCGTTGCGGAAAGCATGGCGGAACAACACGGCAGATTCCGGCAAGCCCTTCGCTCGCGCGGTGCGTACATAGTCCGAGGAGAGCTCCTCGATCATCGAGCTGCGCACCATGCGCGTGAGGATGGCCGCGAGCGCCGCGCCGAGCGTCACCGCCGGCAGAATCAGGTTCTGCGGGCCTCCCCGGCCGGAAACCGGCAGCCAGCCGAGTTGGATCGAAAACACAAGGATGAGCACCGGCCCCAGGGCAAAGTTCGGCACCGAAAGACCCAGCAAGGTGAAGAAACCCACCGCCCGGTCCGCGGCGTGACCCCGGCGATGGGCGGAGAACACTCCGGCCGGGATGCCGATCGCGGCGCAGACCAGCAATCCCACCACTGCGAGCTCGAGCGTCGCGGGATAGCGCTCCAACACGACACGAAGCACAGGCGTCTGGAAGCGGAAGGATCGCCCCCAGTTCCCGCGCAACAGTCCGGCGAAGTAGCGGCCGTACTGCACATGCAGCGGCAGGTCGAGCCCCAGCGCATGGCGAAGCTGCTGCAAATCCTCAGCCCGCGCACCCTCACCGAGCATCTGCTGCACCGGGTCGCCCGGCACGATGTGCACCAGCAGAAACACCATGGTGAGGATCAGCCAGAGCGCCGGCAGCGTGAACAGGAAACGCAGCAGGAAGTGGCGCGTCATTCGGGTTTAGCCTTCTGGGAGGCGGGTGTCGCGCCTGGGGCCGGGGCGCTCCCCGGGGTTTCGGGCGCGGCGACACTCATCGAGGCGGACTCCGGCGGCTTCAGGCGCTGAATCTTGAGGCGCGCCACGCGCCGGCGGGCCATCTCCACCACCGTGAAGCGGTAACCGCCATATTCAAAACTCTCCCCGCCGCGCGGGATGAAGCCCAGCTGGCTCAGCGCAAATCCTCCGACGGTGGCGTAAGCGGGGTTCTCGGGCAGCGCGATGTTGTATTGGGTTTCGAGGTCGCGCACGTTGAGGGAGGCGTCGAAGATCATGGCGCCGTCGGCCAAAGTCAACGGCTGCTCGACCACGTCAAACTCGTCGTGAATCTCACCGACCATCTGCTCCAGGATATCTTCCAGGGTGACCAGACCCAGAATGCTGCCAAATTCGTCCACCACCAGGGCCAGCCCGATGTGACGCGCGCGCAGCTCGAGGAGCAGCTCGCTGGCCGGCTTACTCTCCGGCACAATCAGCAACTCACGCAAGACGCGCCGCAGGTCGAACTCCGGCGGCGGCAGGCGTTCCTCAGTGCGGCGCTCACGGTCGAGCAACACCCAGAGCATGTCCTTGATGTGCACGAAGCCCAGCACGTGGTCCATGGAGCCTTCATAGACGGGCAGGCGCGAACGCTGGGTGGTGGCGAAGACCGAAAGCACGTCGTCCAGACTCGCCTCCACGGGCAGCACGTGCATGTCCGGGCGCGGCACCATAATCTCTCGCACCTGCATCTGCCCCAGCTCGATGGCGCTGCGGATGAACTTCTCTTCCCCGACGGCCAGCAAGCCGCGCTCCCGCGCCTGCTGCACCAGGATCTGGAGTTCTTCGGCGGAGTGGACCAGCGTGTGGCTGTGCGGGGCGATTACACCAAGCGCGCGCGTGATCCGGCCGGCCATGCCGTCCAGTAGATCAATGGCCCAGCGGAAGGTGTGCACGTACCAGTGAAAGGGCCGCGCCACCAGCAGCGCCACGCGCTCGGCGCGCTGCAGGCTCAGGCTCTTGGGCACCAGTTCGCCCATCACCACGTGCAGGATGCTGAGCAACAGGAACGCCAGTCCGAGCGACACACTGTGCGCGATCACCGTTGCTTTCGGTCCCGGCACCCACCAAAGCACTTGCTGCAGGATCGCCGCCAGTGTGATTTCGCCGAGGAATCCAAGGCCCAGGCTCGCCAGCGTGATTCCCACCTGCACGCCGGAGACGACGCGGTCAAGGTCGGACAGCAACTCTTGCACGATGAGGGCGCGCGCGTCTCCCTGCTCGACCAGTTGCCGCACGCGCGACAGCCGAATGGCCACCAGCGAGAACTCGGCCGCCGCAAAGAAACCGTTGACGCCCACCAGCGCCAGGACAGCAAGGAGGCGAAGGGCAATCATGGCTTCACCACTTCCCCATAGGGCCGCGATTCTAGCAGGAGGCGCAGCGCAAACCCAGCACTTGCCGGCAGCTTATCGTGAACCGAAAAACCGCGCTTCGAGTGTCGTTAGCAAGTTAAAATGTCCGGTTTTAGTAGCACGTGATCTGTCCGGTTTGAGTCATAAGTTCGCCGCCGCCGTGGCGGTGGGAAAGTGGGAATCCCGCAGGGATTTCCAAGGCCCCGACCGAGTCGGGGCCGTCTT
>JBGPZW010000002.1:0-61304 GCA_041493955.1 Terriglobia bacterium | reverse complement strand
GAGTATTGCGTCGAAGTCTCGCGAAGATGCTCGATGGCCGCGGCCGCCAGCGGAGCCCGGCCGAGGTTGGTGTGCAAAATCACTCCGGTGGCGTTGATCACCGGCCGGAGAGAGAACGCGAGCGAGCGCTCGATTTCAGCGGCGATGCGTTCGTCGAGCTGCGCGGGGTCCAGCGCGGCCGCAGCGACCTCCGGGTCGCGGGCGATCAGGCCGCGCATGTCCGCCAACACGCCCCGTGCGATCTCCACCACCACGGCGCGGTCCACCCGCTCGAGCAGGCGCGCCAGGCGCGGCCTTCCCAGCAGCTCGTCCACCGCGGGAATCTGCCGGAGCAGCGCGGCGCGCGGATCAGCGGCCGGATCGGGAGAACGCTTGGCCGAGGGTTTCATGTTGCCGCTATTTCAGCACAGGCGCGGCGACAGAGCAACCGCCCCGGCCCCCGCCGGGACCGGAGGGAACCAACTCGTGGGAACCTCAGGCGTTGGCGGTTCCGCACTTCTTCTCCGGCGCGAGGTTGACGCCCACCGGCGCGCGCACTAGCATTTTTCTCTGGCGTTTTCCCGCGCATCTATGGCCACCACCGACGAAGAGCTGAGCCAACTCGAACGCGACATTCGCGTGCTCAAGATCGAGTACGAACAGTACTTCGGCGGCGGCCGGGCCCGGCCGCCCTCCGATACCGAGTGGCGCATCGAACAGATCATCAGGCGGTACGCCGACCGCACGGCGGAGATCAGCTTCGGGCAGCGCTTCCGCTACAACAATCTAGCGCAGACCTACGCGAAGTACCGGGAAATCTTTCGCAAGCGGATGAAGCATAAGGAAGAAAGCACCGTGCAGCGGCACTTCGGCGCCGCAGCAATAGCCATTGAGGCCGAGCGCGCCCGAAAAGCCGGGGCCAATTCCAGTTCACGGGCTCAGCCAGTGGCCGTGTTCGTTATGGCCTGCGAAGACCCGGACCGCGAGAGCGATAAGGTCGAGCAGCTTTACCAGGCCTTCCTTGAGGCCAAACAGAAAGCCGGGGAAAATACGGCGCAACTCAAGCCGGACAGTTTCCTCGAATTCGTCCGCAAGAAGACGCAGCAATTAAAAAAACAGAAGGGCTGCGAACGGGTGGAGTACATCGTCGCGGTGGAAGGCGGCCGGGTGCGGCTGAAAGCGCGCGTGAAGGAATAACCGGAGGACGGAACTCGAAGAGCGAACACTCTGAATCCAGCCCGTTTCCACCCGCCAGCCTTCCGAAAAGCTTCTTTTTTAATTCCCCTCGCCCGCATACAATAACCAGCTTTTTTATTGCGCCGGAGGCGAGTGTGTCTATCGAACGAGCACTGATCAGCGTATATGATAAGAGCGGAGTGGTGGAATTTGCGCGGCAACTGGCCGCGCTGCATATCGAAATCATTTCCACCGGCGGCACGGCAAAGCTGCTGCGCGAGGCAGGGGTCCCGGTGCGCGACGTCGCCGAACTGACCGGCTGGCCCGAGATGCTCGGCGGGCGCGTCAAGACCCTTCACCCCAAGGTGCACGGCGGGATCCTGTTCCGGCGTGGCAGCGCGGACGACCGCCGCCAGGCCGCCGAGCACGGCATCGCCCCGATCGACCTGGTCGTCGTAAACCTTTACCCGTTTGAGGCCACCGCCTCGAAGGCCGGCCTCACCGCCGAAGAGCTCATCGAGAACATCGACATTGGCGGACCGACGATGGTGCGTTCGGCGGCGAAGAATTTTGAGAGCGTGGCCGTGGTGACTGACCCGGCCGATTACCCCCGCGTGGCCGGCGAGCTGGCGGCGTCGCGCGAGCTTCCCCTGGCCACGCGCCTGGAACTCGCGCGCAAGGCCTTCGCAGTCACAGCGCGCTACGACGGATTGATCGCCACCGAGCTCGAGCGACTCAGCGCCGCCGACAGCAGCATCCGGCTGGGCGAGCCGGCCCCGCTGCCCGAGCGGCTGCATCTGGCCCTGGTGCGGCAACAGGCCATGCGCTACGGCGAAAACCCGCACCAGCTTGCCGCGCTCTACGTTCCTGCGGGGCGTCCCGCCGCGGGCCTAGCCAGCGCCCGGCAGTTGCAGGGCAAGGAGCTTTCCTACAACAACCTGGTGGATCTGGACGCGGCGTGGTCGCTCGTGCAGGAGTTCCCGCGGCCCGCGGCGGCGATCATCAAGCACACCAACCCCTGCGGCGCGGCCGAGCAAGAGACGCTCGTGGAGGCTTACCGGAAGGCCTACGCCTGCGACCCGCTCTCGGCGTACGGCGGAGTGATGGGCTTCAACCGGCCAGTGGACCCGACAACGGCGGAGGAGGCCGGCAAACTCTTCGTGGAATGCATCGTCGCGCCGGGCTACGACGCGCCGGCGCGGGCGACCTTTGCCTCCAAGAAGAACCTCCGGCTGATGGAATTCCCGGCGGGGGGCACCACCCCGGCGGAACTCCAGTTGAAACGCATCTCTGGCGGCGTGCTTGTGCAGCAGCCGGACCGTCACGAGCTCGCGGCCAGCCAACTGAAAACCGTCACCGAGCGCGCGCCAACGGAGGAGGAGGTACAGACGCTTCTGTTCGCGTGGAAAGTCGCCAAACACGCCAAATCGAATGCCATCGTCTTCGCGCGCATGGGGCAGATACTCGGCGTGGGCGCCGGGCAGATGAGCCGTGTGGATTCGGTGAAGATCGCGGTGATGAAGGCGCAGGTACCGCTGGCCGGGAGCGTGGTGGCCTCAGACGCGTTTTTCCCCTTCCCCGACGGCGTCGAGGAAGCGGCACGGGCGGGCGCCACGGCCGTGATACAGCCAGGAGGATCGGTGCGCGACGCGGAGGTCATCGCCACGGCGAACAAGCTGGGCCTGGCGATGGTCTTCACTGGCGTGCGCCACTTCCGGCATTAGGGAGGTCTTGCACTCCGCCCGTACGGCTAATGCGGGCGGCGCGTGTTAAGGAACGCCTGCAGGCGCTCGGTCAAAACGTCGCGCACGCGACGGAAGGCGCGAAGCTTCTCTTCCCGAGGGCCCTCTACCGCGGCAGGATCTTCAAAGCTGAAATGAATTCTCTCCGGCGCTCCGGGAAACACCGGGCAGTTCTCGGCCGCTTTGTCGCAGACGGTGATGACCGTATCGAACTGCTGTTGCTCGAACTCGGTGACTGACTTGGAGCGCTGGCCGGAGATGTCGATGCTTATCTCCTTCATCACTTCGATGGCGAGCGGATGGACTCCGACGGGATGCGTTCCGGCACTGTGTACTTCGATCGTACGCTGCGATAGCGTGCGGAGAATGCCTTCGGCCATCTGACTACGCGCCGAGTTTCCCGTACACAGAATCAGCACCCTTAACTCCGCCAAGGGATCACCTTTCGGCATAGGATGCGAACCACGGACGGGTCCGGTTGCAAGCTGCGCAGACCGAAAGCATCACCGGCACCTCCACGAGCACTCCAACGACGGTGGCCAGGGCTGCTCCTGATCCCGGCCCGAACAACACCATTGCCGTGGCCACCGCGAGCTCAAAGAAATTGCTCGCGCCGATCAGCGCCCCCGGCGCAACCACACCGTACGGCACTTTCAGAAAATGCATCAGCCCGTAGGCCAGCGAGGCGTTCAGATAGACTTGCAGCAAAATCGGAATCGCGATCAGAAAAACGTGGAAATACTTCCCGGTGATGTTCTCTGACTGGAATGCAAAGATCAAGACCAAGGTGGCGAGCAGCGCGGCGATGGTCACGGGAGCAAAGCTGGGAAGGAGTCTGCTTTCAAACCACTCTTTCCCCCGGCGGCGGATCCACCAGGCGCGCAGGGAAGCACCAATCGAAAGAGGGATGACAATGAAGGCCACCACGGAGTAGAGCAATACGCCGAAGGGCACGCGGAGGGAAGATGCGCCGCTGACCAAGAAGCGGACGATGGGCGCGAACAGAAGCAGCATGATCAAATCATTCAGCGAAACCTGAACCAGTGTGTAGGCTGGGTCGCCGCCGGTCAGGTGGCTCCACACGAAAACCATGGCGGTGCAGGGAGCGGCAGCGAGAATGATGGCCCCGGCGATGTACTGGTCTGCTTCCGCAGGGGCGATCCAGTTCGCAAACACGTGCCGGAAAAACAACCAGGCCAGCAGCGCCATGGAGAAAGGCTTCACCAGCCAGTTGATGAACAGCGTGACCAGCAGCCCCTTGGGGCGCTTCCCCACGTTGCGGATGGCGGTGAAGTCCACCTTCATCATCATGGGGGTGATCATCAGCCAGATCAGCACGGCGATCGGGAGGTTGACCTGGCTGCCCGGCCCGAATTCCACCTGACGGAGCACCTGCACGACACCCGGCGCGAATTTGCCAAGCAGCACTCCCGCGAGCATGCAGAGTGCTACCCAGGCGGTCAAATAGCGCTCGAAGGGGTTAAGGCTCTTCGCGGTTGTCCCGGCGGAGACCACGGGAAGTGTTGCCTGCATGAATCGCTCCCCTCGGGCCCGGAACGCGGCGGGCCCTATAGGTCGCGTAAGGGTTTGCGGGCGCGCACGAATGCGCTCATGAATTTTTCATCCACCAGCGGCGCGATGGCGTCGACATCCAGGCCCGCGCGAGAGAGAAACTCCCGCGCGTCTTCCACGCGGTAGATGCGCGTGGGTTCCAGGTCCACTTCCTCGAAGCCGACGCGAGCCAGCTTGGCGCGGTATTCGTGCTCTTCGAGCGCGCCAGCAACGCAGCCGATCCACAGCTCGACACTGCGCCGGATCTCCGCGGGTATTTCGCCGCGCACCACCACGTCGGAAACCGCCAGCCGCCCGCCCGGCCGCAACACGCGGAAGGCTTCGGCCAGCACGCGGTCTTTGTCCGCCGAGAGGTTGATGACACAGTTGGAGACAATGACGTCCACGGAGTGGTCGGGGAGCGGAATGTTCTCGATGGCGCCCTTCAAAAACTCGGCGTTCTCGATGCCGCTCTTGCGCTGGTTCTCGCGCGCCAGGGCCAGCATCTCGTCCGTCATGTCCAAGCCATAGGCTTTCCCCATGGGGCCGACGCGCCGGGCAGAAAGCAGGACGTCGATCCCACCGCCCGACCCCAGGTCGAGCACCGTCTCCCCGGGACGCAACTGAGCCAGGGCCGTCGGGTTGCCGCAGCCCAGCGAGGCCGCCAGCGCTTCGGCAGGCACCTCCGCCGTCTCGGTGGCGGTGTAGAGATTGGCGGTGATGGGGTCCTGCTGCCCCGTGGAGGCCGCGCCGCCGCAACAACAGGCCTTCCCGCCACGCGCGACCTCCAACGCCGCCTGGCCGTATTTTTCCTTCACGATCTCCTTAATGTCGCGCTCGCTCAAGACTCCTCCTTCGCCGGGGTCTCAACATCGCCAGCAGAGTGTTCTCTCATTGGCTCAGTTGCACAATCGTTTCGGATTTAACGGCCTTGCTCCGCGAGCAACACTCCTCGTAGAGAAACGCAAGCAACTCACGCAGGGCGTCCGCGTTCGCCGCATACCAGAGAAACTGCCGCTCTCGCCGGACGGTCACCAGGTCTTCGTTCCTGAGTTTCTCCAGGTGATGGGACAGCGTCGAGCCGGGGATTTCCAGTTCAGCCTGGATGTCTCCCACAACCAGGCCTTCGGGATGCGCGGAGAGCAGCAGGCGCATGATGCGGAGCCGAGGTTCGGCGCCCATGGCGGCGAACATATCGGCGTAGCGAAGCACGCGGTCGGAACGGGAGCTCATCTTCGTATTTCTAGAATAGCAGAAGTAATCTCTTTGTCAAACCCCCTCCTACTTGCCCTGACTCGCACCTACACCGTAGCGGGCTGTAACCGGGAGGGGGACTGGCCGCGTCCAATCGTTTGTGCCGTAACGAGATCGAAACCCGGCCGGTTGAACTCTTTGACCGTTCCAGGGTCGTATAGGATAATGAAGAATTCGGTGGCCCGATGAGAACGTTGCTCTGGTTGGTTGCTTTGTCTCTGCCCATTCTGACGGGACCCGCGGCGGCAAGCGCTGCTGAAGTCTCCCAGTCAGCGCCCCGGCCCGCCCAGGCCGCCGCAGCGAGCGCGGCCACGGATGCCTCTGCTCCAGTAGGCTATACCCAGCCGGACACGGCCAAGCGCGCTGAGGCCTACTCAAACTTCACCATGGGCCATCTCTACGAGGAGTATTACGAGGCCACCAGCCGCGGCGAGTATGCCAATCTGGCCATCGAGTACTACAAGAAGGCCTACGGGCTCGACCCTGGATCCCCGGTGATCGGCGAGCACCTAGCGGAGATCTATTTCAAGTCGCAGCGCATTCGCGACGCCGTGCTCGAAGCGGAGGTAATCCTCAAGCGCGACCCCGACAACCTGCCGGCGCGGCGCCTGCTGGCGCGCATTTACGTGCGCACGCTCGGTGACTTGAGCGGCGCCGCGGGCCAGCGGGAGACTGTGGGCCGCGCCATCGAACAGTACCGCGAAATCCTCCGCGTGGACCCCGGCGACACCGAGGCCGCGCTGTGGCTCGCGCGCCTCTACCGCCTGCAGAACGATCACGAGAAGGCAGAGAGGGCCCTGCGCGGCGTGCTTGAGCGCGAGCCCGAAAACGAGCCCGCCATCGAGCAGCTCACGCAGCTCCTGTTGGACCAGGGCAAATCGGCCGAAGCCATTGCCCTGCTCGAGCGCATCGAGAAGCGCTCACCGACGCCCGGCTTGCTCACCCTGCTTGGTGACGCCTATAACCAGACGCACGATTTGGTCCGCGCCGAAAAGGCTTACCGCCGGGCGGTTGAACTCGAACCCGGCGAAGCCGGCCACCGCCGCGGCCTGGCTCAGGCGCTGCTGGCCCAGGAAAAATATTCCGCCGCGCTCGAGCAGTACAAGAAACTCTCCGAGCTCGAACCCGATGATCCGGACAGTTATCTGCGCCTGGCGCAGATCTACCGGCAACTTCACCAGCTCGACACGGCTGAAGAAAACCTGCTGCGCGCCAAACAGCGCGCCCCGGGCAGTTTGGAAGTGATCTATTACGAGGCCATGATCTACGAGGCGCAGGGGCGTTTCGATGATGCCATCCGCGTGCTTTCGGACGCTGTGGCGGGCGTGAAGTCCCAGAAGGGCGCCTCCCCGGCCAACCGCCGCACGCTTGCCATCCTGTACGAGCAACTCGGCCGGCTCTATCGCGAGGTCGAGAACTTTCCCGCAGCTATTAACACTTTTCAGGAGATGCTGAAGCTGGGGGAGGAAGAGGACCGCCGGGCACGTGTGCTGATGATCGACACCTACCGCGCCGGCCGTGACCTCACCCGCGCGCTCGAAGCTTCGCGCAAGGCGCTCGAGCTCTACCCCAAGGACCGCGGCATCCGCCTCACCGCCGCCATGCTGCTCGGTGAAAAGGGCGACACCGACGAGGCCGCCCGGCTCCTCAGCGAAATGCTCTACGGAGGAAACGAGGACCGCGAGATCTACCTCGATCTGGCGCAGGTCTATGAGCACGGCCGGCGTTTCGCCGAAGCCGAAGCTGCCGCGCGATCGGCTGAGAAGATGGCTGCACGGCCCGCTGAGAACGAAATGGTCTGGTTCATGCTCGGCGCGATCTTCGAGCGGCAGAAAAAGTATGACCTGGCGGAGAGCGAGTTCAAGCGCGTCCTGCAAATGAATCCGCGCAACGCACCCACACTCAACTACTACGGCTACATGCTCGCCGACCTGGGCACGCGCCTGGACGAAGCCACGGAACTGGTCAAGCGCGCCCTGGCCGAGGAGCCCCACAATGGCGCCTATCTTGACAGCCTGGGCTGGGCCTACTTCAAACAGAACCGCCTGGCCGAGGCCGAAGGCTCGCTGCGCAAGGCCGTCGAGCGCAACGCCCATGACCCGACCATCCGAGACCACCTCGGCGATGTGTACTTCAAGGCCGGCCGGATCGACCTGGCCGCCGGCGAGTGGGAGAATGCGCTCGCGGAGTGGCGCCGCGCTCTGCCGACCGAAAACGAAGCGGACAAAATCGCCGCTCTCGAACAGAAGCTTTCCAACCTGAAGCATCGCCTGGCTCAGCAAAAACCTGCAGGCCAATCAGCCAAGCCGCAGTAGAATCCCGACCTATGCCCTCGGTACGTTTACCGGCCTTCGCCAAGGTGAATCTCTGTCTGGACGTTTTGGGAAAACGCCCGGACGGCTACCACGAGCTGCGCACCATCTTCCAGAGCATCAGGCTGCACGACACGCTGACGCTCACGTTGCAACGCCGGAGGGGCATTGAGCTCACTGTTGCCGGCGACACGGCGCTGGCGGCGACGCGCAGGTGCGACAACCTGGTCTATCGCGCGGTGGATGCGCTACGGCGGGAATTGCGCATCCGCCACGGGGTGCGCGTGGAACTCGAGAAGCTAATCCCGGTCGGGCGCGGCCTGGGCGGCGGTTCGAGCGATGCCGCCGCGGCGCTGCTCGGCATGTTGCGCCTCACAGGCCGGAAACTTCCCCCCGCGCGGCTGATTGAAATCGCCGCCAGCCTGGGTGCGGACGTGCCGTATTTCCTGTTCGGCGGCAGGGCGCTGGGCGTCAGCCGCGGCGATGAGATCTATCCTTTGCCGGATTTGCCGGCCCGCGCCGTCGTCGTGGTCTCTCCGCACGACATTGCCGTTTCCACGCGTGACGCCTATCGGTGGCTCGGACGGCGGCCCGCCAGCCTTCGTTTGACAAAGACCGGCCAAACCCCTAAACTATGGGGTTTCTGTGCTCTGTGCTGGAGCCCGCAGGGGGGCGGCGTCTCGAACGACTTTGAGGCGGCGGTTTTCCGGCGGCACCCCCGCTTGGCCCGGATCAAGCGGGATCTGCTCCGGCAAGGAGCTGCAGAAGCTGCGCTGGCGGGTAGCGGTTCGGCGGTGTTCGCAGTTTTCCGAAACCCAGCGCAGGCGCGCCGAGCTGCCCGGGGGTTCCTGAGAGACCAGGTTTTCGTCTGCGAGACCCTTTCGCGGGAACAATACCGCCGCGCCCAGCAGATGCCGTGCGGCGCCTGAAGGCAAGACATTGGCTGACGATAGGTTCAAAATCTTCAGCGGAAGCGCGAATCCGCCGCTGGCCGAGGAAATCTGCCGCTTCCTGGGTGCGAGCCCGGGCCAGGCGGCGCTCGGCAAGTTCAGCGACGGCGAGATCTATTTTCAGATCCTGGAGAACGTGCGCGGCGCCGACGTCTTCGTCGTGCAGCCCTGCTGCCATCCGGTGGAATTCCACCTGATGGAACTGCTGATGATGATTGACGCGTTCAAGCGCGCCTCGGCCTGGCGCATCACCGCGGTGGTGCCCTATTACTGCTACGCGCGGCAGGACCGCAAGGACAAGCCGCGCGTGCCCATCTCCGCCAAGCTGGTCGCCGACCTGTTGGAGACGGCTGGGGCCAGCCGCGCGCTGACCCTCGACCTGCACGCGCCGCAGATCCAGGGATACTTCAACGTGCCGGTGGATCACCTGTACGCATCGCCGGTGCTGGTCGAGTATTTCAAGAAGAAGGCGCTGAAGGCGATCACAGTCGTTTCGCCGGACGCGGGTGGGGTGGAACGCGCGCGCGCTTTCGCCAAGAAGCTCGATGCGCCCCTGGCCATCGTGGACAAGCGGCGCGTGGACGTGGACGTGAGCGAAGTGATGCATCTGATCGGTGAGGTCAAGGGGCGCCCGGCGCTGATCGTTGACGACATCATTGATACCGCCGGCACGCTGGTCAAGACTGTCGAGGCCCTGCTCAAGGAAGGCGCGACCAAGGTATATGCCGCCTGCACCCATCCGGTGCTCTCCGGGCCCGCGGTGGAGCGCCTTTGCCATTCGCCCATCGAAGAGGTCGTGGTGACCGATTCGGTGCCCCTGAACGCCGAGGCCAAGAAGGTCGGCAAGATCAAGGTGCTCACCGTGGCCGAGCTGCTCGCCCGCGGCATCCGCTCGATCCACGAAGAAACATCGATCAGCGAACTTTTTATCTAGCGATCAAAGGAAGGACGTATGCAGCAGATCACCATCGAAGCGACGCCCCGCGAAGAACGCGGCAAGAACGCGGCGCGCCGCATCCGCCGCTCCGGGCAGATTCCCGCGGTGCTCTACGGCGGCAAGGGCGGCGCGCAGGCCGTGGCCGTGAACGCCAAGCAGGTGGCCGGCATCCTGCGCTCGGAGTCCGGGCACAACACCATCTTCACCGTCAAGGTCCCCGGCGGGGAGCACAAGGTCATCCTGAAGGACTGGCAGGTGGACCCGGTGAAGGGTTCGCTGCTTCACGTGGACATGCTTCGCATCGCCATGGACGTGCGCATGCGCGTCAAGGTGCCCGTGCACACCTTCGGCGAGCCGCAGGGTGTCAAGCTGCAGGGGGGCATCTTTGAAATGGTCACCCGCGAAGTAGAAATCGAGTGCCTCCCCGGCGAGATTCCCGGCGAATTCAAAGTGGACGTCACCGAACTGATGATCGGCAAACAGCTCCGCGCCAGTGATCTGCTGCTCGACGCCCAGAAGATGAAGCTGCTGACCGACCCGCAGCGCGTGCTCGCGCACGTCGTGGCGCTGCGCGTCGAGGAAGAGAAGCCGGTCGAGGCCGCGGTGGCAGCCGAAGCGGTGCCTGCCGAGCCCGAAGTCATCAAGAAGGGCAAGAAGGAAGTCGAAGAGGGCGAAGAGGTCGTGGCCGAAGGCAAGGCCGAGAGCAAGGGCAAGGAGAAGGAAAAGTAGCGCTGCAGTGGCAGGGAAGCTCTACGCCTGCTGCTGGCGTTGCGCGCGCGGGTGGATGAACGGATGCGGCTGATTGTTGGCCTCGGCAACCCCGGCCCGGAATACGCCTGGACGCCGCACAACTTGGGTTTTCTGGTCGTGGATCAATTGGCGGAAGCCGCCGACATCCGCATCGAGAGGCCCGAGGCCAAGTCTTACATCGGCCGCGGACAACTGGCCGGGCAGGAAGTCCTGCTGGCCAAGCCGCAGACGTACATGAACGTCAGCGGCCTGGCAGTATGGGAGCTGGCCAAACGGTTCGAGTGCGATCCAGCCGCCGGGCTGATCGTGGTTTATGACGACGTCGCGCTGCCCTGGGGCATCATTCGCATCCGCGAACGCGGCAGCGCCGGCGGGCACAACGGGCTGAAATCAGTCATCGGCGCCCTGGGAACCGATGAATTCGCCCGGGTACGCATGGGGGTTCAGCCCGAATATCCGGTCGGCGACCTGGCCGCCTACGTCCTGCACCCGATGGGCAAGGCCGAACTGGAAATCGCGGCGGAGATGGTCGAGGAGGCCGCCGCGGCGGTGACGTTGATCCTGGCCGAAGGCGTGCCCCGCGCCATGAGCCGTTTCAACAAGCGCGTGCCGCCGCCCGGGGAGATTCTGATTTAACTGGAGCCAACGAATCGAGGGAACATGGAAGAGCGATTGTACGACCTGATCTTCATCTGCCGGCCCGCCACGCCGGAAGAGGAAATCAATAAGGTGGTGGCCACGCTCGAACAGGCGACCGCCGAGCGCGGCGGCAAGGTGGAGAAAGTCGAGCGCTGGGGCACCCGCAAGCTGGCCTACCGCGTGTCCAAGCACCGCGAAGGCATCTACGTTTACCTCGTGCTGCGCAGCACCCAGGGCGAGATGATCAAGGAGCTCGAGCGCCGCCTCAAAGTGTCCGACCCGGTCATCAAGTATCAGACCATCCGTTTGGATGAAGAACTCAAGCGGCAGCAGAAGCTGATCCGGCGGCGCGAGCGCAAGATGGCGCGGCGGCCGCGCAAATCCGCGGCCCCCAGCGAACAGGCCGCCGCCGCAAGCTAACGAAAGGGAGAATCATGGCAGAAGAACCCAGGCAACATCAGTCCGGCCCCCCGCCCCGCCGTGAAGGGGGGCCCCCGGGAGGTCCGCGCAAGGGCAAGCGCCAGTATTTCCGCAAGAAGAAGGTGTGCCGCTTCTGCGTCGAGCGGGTGGACTTTATCGACTACAAGAGAGTGGAGATGCTGCAGCCTTTTGTGCAAGACCGCGGCAAGATTCTGCCGCGACGCATGACCGGCACCTGCTCGAGGCACCAGCGCTGGCTGGGCGAGGCCATCAAGCGCGCCCGCAACATCGCCCTGCTGCCCTTCGCCACCCAACTATAGCGCGGCGCGTCACAACCGGATCCGGGGGAAGACCGATGCAAATTATCCTGCAGGAAGACGTCGAAAAGCTTGGCACGCGCGGCCAGGTGGTGGACGTGGCTGCCGGCTACGCCAACAACTATCTACTGCCGCGCAAGCTGGCCATTCCCGCTTCAGCCGGCAACCTGAAGCGCCTGGAGAAAATCCGCGCCACCCTGGCCAAGCGCACCGCCACGGAGAAGGAAAGCGCGCAGAAGCTCGCCGAGATGCTGGCCGCGGTCAGCGTTACGCTCAAGCGCAAGGCCGGCGAAAACGACCAACTGTTCGGCTCGGTGACCTCCGCGGACATCTGCGAAGCGCTGGCGGCCCAGGGCTACAACCTGGACAAGCGCCGCCTTGAGCTGGCCGAACCCATCAAGCTGATCGGCGAATACCAGGTCACCGCCAAGCTCCACCAGGACGTTGCCGCAGCGATCAAGGTGATCGTCCAGCGCGAAGGCTGAGCGTCGAACTGCGCACCAGCCGGTATCCGAGCGGCGCTCACAAGTTCCAGAGAACTGCCGTTTTTTTATCCTCAGGCTTGAACCGCTCTTCCACAGGTTTTCCGAAACCGGAGATTTCCACTGTTCCCACAGGCTTCCTCAGTCCTGCACAGCGCGAACCGGCCCGGAACATTGACGCCGCGGCCGCGCCCGCTCACAATGCCTGTCTTCGCCCGCTCTGCGGGGTAGCCAGTGCGCCCGCGGCAAAAAAGCCTTGCCCGGCCGGGCCAGCGGCGCGATAATCAGCGAACAAAAAGCGAATTCCCTATGGCCACCGATCTCACCCTCGAACGCCCGTTGCCCCAGAACCTCGACGCCGAACGAAGCGTCCTGGGCGCCGTCCTGCTCGACAACCACGCCCTCAACGCTGCCGTGGAGCGCCTCAGGCCCGAGGATTTCTTCCTCGACCAGCACCGGCGCGTCTTCCAGCAGATGATGGCCCTCGGCGAAGCACAGCAGGCCATCGACCTGGTGACCCTGACCGATGAGCTCCATCGGCGCGGCGAGCTCGAAGCCGCCGGCGGCGCCGCTTATCTGGCGCAACTGATGGACGGCGTGCCGCGCGTGACCAACATCGACCACTACGCCCGCATCGTCAAGGAGAAGGCGGTGCTGCGCAACCTCATCCACACCACCCACGCCATCCAGCAGCAGGCGCTCGAGGCCGATGAAGACGCCGATGTCATCCTCGACCGCGCTGAATCCGAGATTTTCCAGCTCGCCGAAGACCGCATCCGCGCCGGGTTCATCGGCGTCAAGGAGCTCGTGCGCGACAATTTCGACCGGCTCTCGAAAATTCTCACCGAGGGTAAGCAGATCACGGGGCTCGCCACCGGTTATCGCCAGCTCGACAATCTCACCTCCGGCCTGCAACCCTCCGAACTGCTGATCCTCGCGTCGCGGCCCTCGATGGGCAAGACGGCCCTGGCGCTCAATATCGCGGAGAACGTCGCGGTGCGCAGCCAGGAGCCCGTGGCCATCTTCAGCCTGGAAATGTCCAAGGAGTCGCTGCTGCTGCGTTTGCTCTCCTCCTACGCGCATATCGACGCGCACAAATTCCGCACCGGGCACCTCAGCCGCGAAGACGGGCGCAAGATGACCGAGGCGCTGGGCCAGCTGGCGGAAGTGCCCCTGTGGATTGACGACTCGGGCTCCGCAACGGTGGTGGAGATGGGGGCCAAGGCGCGGCGGCTCAAGCGCGACAAGGGACTGTCCTTGGTGGTGGTGGACTACCTGCAACTGGTCGCCGCGCGCGGGCGCTTCTCCAACCGCAACGAGGAAGTCACCAGCATCACCCGCGGGCTGAAGGGCCTAGCCAAGGAGTTGAAGGTGCCTGTGCTGGTCTTGAGCCAGTTGACCCGCGCGCCGGAACGCGAGGAGCGCGCGCCGCAGCTCGCCGACCTGCGCGAATCCGGCGCCATCGAGCAGGACGCCGACGTGGTCCTGTTCATCTACCGGCCCAACATGTACAAGCCGGCTCAGACCCCGGCAGAGCGCGCCGAGGCGGAAATCATCATCGCCAAACAACGCAACGGCCCCACGGACCGCCTCAAGTTCGTTTTCCTGAACACCTACACGCGCTTTGAAGAAGCCGCCCCAGACTCCTGGACGCCAGTGGACTTGGAATAGGAAGCCTGGACTGGGAGCGAGGAGCCGGGCCGGCGCTCGGACTATCTGGGTTTCGGGCCGCCGATGACGCAGGGCGGGCGGCAGGTGTGATGGAAGTGGATGACCACACCCTTCAGGTCTTGCTTCCCGACTTTCAGCGATCTGTCGCAGGCTTGCCACCACTCACGCAGGCACTGTTCGCTGGTCAGCCGGTAAGCGTCCCGGGGTGCGAGGTCCGCGTTTTCCTTGGTGAAGTCCGGAATCTTCAGCTTGTCTTTCTTGCTCTCCTCGACCACACAATAGTCGCCGGGCGGCAGAGAAAGTTCAAAGTTGCCTGCGGCATCCGAGGTGAAGGATTGCAGGGCGGGCTCCGCGAAATTGTTCACGGCCCCGGCGCGGATAAACAGCAGCTTGCCGGGAAAAGGCTTCTCCTGCCGCAGAAAGTCCAGCATCTCCTGGGATGGATTTGCGCCGCCACAATAATCACTGGTCTGAACGACCCGGCCGGAGATCGCCCATCGGTTGGGCGTTTGCCGTTTGCTGGGCGGGCGCTGGGCTGGCGCGCCGGAGCCCGGAGCAAGTCTGTTCTTCGCTGGGGGCGCAGCGCTCGAAATCTTCGCAGGACTTGCTGGCGCCGCCGGAGCAGGGATTCCTGTTCGGGCGGCGTTCGTGCTTGCTGCAGAAGGTGGAGAGGCGCTGGAGGCTGACGGCGCGGGAGGCGGGGTTTGTCGCCGTAGAACGAGGTAGCCCGCGGCACACAACAACACCGCCAGGAGACCACTGAGGAGCAAACGCGAAGTGCCTCTTTGACTGCTGCCCATTTGCCCCGCCTTTACCCTGCCGAATCCTCTCGCAGCATACTATACTCGTGTGGCCGCTCGCTGGCCTGCTGCCGAGTGTGGTTCGTCGGGCCTGGTGGGTGTCTCGACGCGGCCACGAGTGTGTGGACCCTGCCGCGCTGCTGTCGAATTTGCCCACGGCGACCGCAGGCGCAAGCAGCCTCCAGCCAGGTTAACCCCGTGCGCTCAAGCAGTTGCGGGGCCCAGGCTCGCCTCAGGAGAGGGCTCCGCTTTGGCTGCCCGCCTGCTCTCTTTGCTCCCCGGGCAGGTTTACTAAACGGAGCAGACCGCGTTCTTCTCCGTGTTCTGAGGCGGCATTTTGGACTAGTCTCGAATCGTAGGACTCATGGCCACCGCGCAAAGATCGCCCCAAGCGACACTTCAGAAGTCGCACAAGAAGGCTGCGGTGAAATTCGACGGCCGGCCGGTGTGGGCCGAGGTGCAGCTAGGCGCGCTCACGCACAACCTGCGCCTCATTAAGCGGTACGTCAACTCGCAGCCGACGGCAAGCGGGCGCGAGTGCAAGGTCCTGGCCGTGGTGAAAGCCAACGCCTACGGGCATGGCGCCGTGCGGGTAGCCAAAGCCATGGCCAAGGCCCGAGCGGACTGGTTCGGGGTCACCTGCACGGCCGAGGGCGCGGAGTTGCGTGAATCCGGCATTCGCCAGCCCATCCTGGTGCTCGCCGGCGTTTGGGCGGGCGAAGAGCAGCGCCTGCTCGAGCACCGCCTCACCCCGGCGATCACCGGCTGCGAGCAGTTGCGCCACCTCGAGCGCGCCGCTGCGCGCGCGAAGCGCGGCCTGCGCGGCCCGTTCGGTTTTCATCTGAAAATCGATACAGGCATGAACCGGCTCGGGGTCTCCCCCTTCGACCTCGACCGCTATGCGCGCGAGCTGGCCGCTTGCCCCCACCTGCGGCAGGAGGGCACGTTTACGCATTTTGCTTCCTCCGAGGTTTTCACTTCTGAGCAGACCGACCAACAGGAGAAGATCTTTGCCCGGGCGCTGGCGCGCCTGACGGAGCTGGGAGTTCCCCGCGGAATCGTGCACATGGCCAATAGCGCGGCGGTTGCGGCGCGGCCCAGCACCTGGGCGGACATGGTGCGTCCCGGCGCCGTGCTCTATGGGTATCACCAGTTTTATGATCCGCCCGCGCGCAAGGCGGAATCCGAAGCCAGGCTGCCGCTCCTTCCCGCGCTGGCGCTGCGGGCGCGGGTGATTTCCCTGCGCGAAGTCGCCGCGGGGCAGGGCGTGGGCTACAACGCGCGCTTCGTCCCGCAGCGACCCTCGAAGGTTGCGGTGATCGCCGCGGGCTATGCCGATGGCCTGGCGCGTGCGCTCGGCAATCGCGGCCGCTTAATCCTCCACGGAAGGTTCGCGCCGCTGGTGGGAGTGGTCTCAATGGACCTGGCCATGGTGGACGTCACCGGGATCGAGGGTGTGGCCCTGGGCGACGTGGCGACGATCTACGGCGCCGACGGCCCGGCCGAGCAATATGTCTCCGACGTGGCGGGCAGCCTGGGCACGGTCACCTCGGACCTGCTCTGCGCCCTGGGCAAACGCGTCCCGCGTTTCTACCTACCTTAACCCTCTCGTTAATCATAAGAAGTAGTGGTATAGTGCGTGGATAGGAGATCTGGTATCGTAGTTTTGGTGTCTCATTCCGGGTCATCCGGACACTGATTCATACTCCCGGGAAACATTCATATCCATTCTGAGGCCAGCGTTTCATAAAGTCGAATAGTTCATACGAGGCTCCTATGCCACGCACTTTTACCCGCCCTGTCCGGGCGAGCGAATCAGGCCCGAACCAACCCTCTCAGCGGAAGCCTGGCGAAGTAAACCTCCTGCTCAATGCGCCGCTAGGCAGTTGGTGGGACCTGCTGCTGGTGCGCGGGATCTTCGCCGTTGTCGGCGTCGCCGCCTGTTACCATTTCCGTCCCTTCGGCCTGAGCGCCCGCGTCGCCGCCATCGTCGGCCTGACGTTTTCGATCGCCGTCATTCTGTTTGAAATCCGTCTGCGGCGCGCCAGCCTGCGCCGGCTGATCGGCGCGGCGATCGGGTCGATCCTCGGAATCCTGGGCGCCTACCTGATGAACCTGGTGCTGTCGCACACCTCGATTCCCGAGGGCTCCCGGTCTTTCCTGGGCGTGGGCATCCTGCTGGTCATGACCTACATCGGGCTGATCGTGGGCGCCAACAAGGGCGACATGCTCAACCTGCAGGCCCTGGGTGGGCTGTTCGGCAGCGAGCGCAGCACCCGGCGGATGTGCAAGGTCTTGGACACCAGCGTGATTATCGACGGCCGCGTGGCGGACATCTGCGAGGCCTATTTTCTCGATGGCGCGCTGGTGGTGCCGCAATTCGTTCTGCGTGAACTGCAGCTGGTGGCCGACTCGGCTGACCCGCTCAAGCGCCAGCGCGGGCGTCGCGGCCTCGAGGTGCTGCAGCGCATCCAGAAGATGAGTCACCTCGAGGTGGAGATCGCCGAGGACGATTTCCTGCACATCCCCGACGTGGACATGAAGTTGATCGAGCTGGCCAAGCGCTATGACGGGAAGATCATCACGAACGACTACAACCTGAACAAAGTGGCCACGCTGCAGGGCATCGAGGTCTTGAACGTCAACCAGTTGGCCAACGCCCTGAAGCCGGTCGTGCTGCCCGGCGAGGCCATGCGCGTCTTCATCCTGCGCGAGGGCAAGGAATACAACCAGGGCGTCGCCTACCTCGACGACGGCACCATGGTGGTCGTCGATGGCGCGCGCCGCATGATCAACAAGACCATCGATATTGCGGTGACCTCCGTGCACCAGACCACCGCCGGGAAGATGATCTTCGGCCGTTACGACGAGCGCGCCGAGCAGCAGGCTCGCCATGCCGTGCCCGCCGCCACCGACAGCAACAGCACGCGCGCGCCGGCGCCCGAAGCGCCTCGCGCCGAACCTGCTGGCCGCAGCGGCGAAGCGCAGCACGGCGGCGAGCGGCCTCCGCGGCCCGTCTTCCCCGATCGCGAATAGGCCTGTCCAGACCCGTATGGCGCGCTGTCATACCGAGCGCAACGAAGCATCTCAACTTGAGATTCTTCGCTATGTCCCGACCCCGCCGGGACTCCGCTCAGAATGATGCAATTGCTGGCAGGGCGAGCATTTCCGTTTTGATCCGTATTTATCTATAGTTCTTCTTGGTGTAAACTTTCTGCCCCTTTGACCAGCACCCTGGTCAGGTAACCATGAGCCGCATTGCCGCCATCCTCCCCGCCGCCGGATTGGGCACCCGCATGGGCGCCGAGACACTCAAACAGTTCCTCGAACTCGACGGCATACCACTGGTGATCTTCACGCTGCGGCGGCTAGCGGCTTGCGAGGCTATCACCGAATTCATCATCGCGACGCGCGCCGAGGACGTCGCCTCACTCACCGAGCGTGTGGCGCAGGAGAAGCTGGACCGTCCCGTGCGCGTCGTGCGCGGCGGCGGCTCGCGGCAGGAATCGGTGGCCCATGCGCTGGCGGAGGTGGCTCCGGATACGGAAATTGTGCTGGTGCACGACGCGGTGCGGCCGCTCGTCACCCGCGAGCAGATCGAACAGGTGATCGCCGAGGCGCGCAAGTGCCGCGCCGCCATCCTGGGCATCCCGGCGATGGACACGGTCAAAGAGGTCAAACGCGCGTGCCTGCCCGAGGACGTTGCCCTGATCACCGCCACGATCCCCCGCGAGCGGGTCGTGCTGGCGCAAACCCCGCAGGCCTTCTCCTGCGCGCTGCTCAAGGAAGCCATCACCAGGGCCCAGCAGGACGGCGTCACCGCCTCGGACGAGGCGGGGCTCGTTGAGCGGCTCGGCCACGATGTCCACGTCATCCTCGGCTCCGAGCGCAACCTGAAAATCACACGCCCCGCCGACATGGATCTGGCCCGCTTCTACTTGGAGCAGGAGCGCTCCAAAGGCTAACCATGTTCGAGCGATTCACCGAGAAGGCGCGCTACGTCATCTTCTTTGCACGTTACCAGGTCTCGCGGGACGGGGATACCTTTATCCGCTGCCACCACTTGCTCGAAGGACTTGAACGCGTAGCGCCCAAGCTCCTTCGGGAAGCTGGCCTCACAGGCAATCAGATCCAGCAGATTCGCAATTCCTTGACACAAGGCTCAGGGCGTCCGATCCCGACTTTTACCGAAGCCCCGCTCGACCAGAGTGCCAAGCGTGCCTTGGATCTGGCCACTGAAGCCGCAGAAAGGTTGGGCCACCACTGGGTTACACCCCACCACCTGCTCTGGGGAATCTTTCACGCCGATACGAAACTGCGCACAGAACTAGAGAAGGCGAATCTAACGAAACCTCGACTCGAATCGATTGCCGAGGAAAATAGGGAGGCTGACGAGGAAGCAGTTGCCCCTCTGGCCAATGAATGGGGCTCTGTCACGAGGTCGAGTCGCTCCGGGATTGGCTACGACCTGCACCGACTGGCCGAAGGCCGGAAACTCATCGTCGGCGGGGTGGAGTTGGCGTTTGACAAAGGCTCCGTGGGCCACTCGGACGGCGATGTCCTTACCCACGCCATCTGCGACGCCCTGCTCGGCGCCGCTGGCCTGGGCGATATTGGCACGCATTTTCCCGACACCGACGCAAAATGGAAGGGTGTCTCCAGCCTGCTTTTCCTTGAGCATATCCGCAAGCTCCTTGGCGGGCACCATCTGCGCATCGCTCACATTGATGCCATCGTCATCACGGAGAGGCCGAAGCTCAGCCCGCACTTCCCCGCCATGCGCGCCGCGTTGGCCGAGGCGCTCGGAATCCAGCCCGAGCAAATCAACCTGAAGGCCAAGACCAACGAAGGCGTGGACGCCATCGGCCGCGGCGAAGCCATCGCAGCACAAGCCATCGCCACGCTCAACACCTGAAACCCGAGCATCGCGGGTCGGCAATTCTTCCCATCGCAGTGCAGGATGGCGCCCTGAAGAGCGCCGCTCCAGTAGCGCTGCGGTCTCCGCGGCGCCTTATGCCATAGAGGCGGTGTACCCGAACGACTGCAAATCGCCGGCGGGCCGCCGGCGGTACGGCCAGACCGGGATTTTAGGGTTGGCCCTGGGGTAGAATCCCCCTCGGATGATTCCTGAGAGCTCCACCGAATCCGCACTGCCCGCCGCGAACCTATTCAGCGCCGCGGACGTGGCGGCGATCCTGCACGAGCGCGGATGGTTGCCAGATGCCGAACCGGTGCCGGAAATTGCAGCGTGGCTTGCCGACGCCGCGGCGCTGCTTGGGCCGCATGCGGCTGACCGCGACTCTCTAGCCCGGCTGCTGAATCTGATCTTCACGTACGACGCACAGGCCATCCACCAGGAGCCGGAAAGCCATGTCGTGCTCGCGCGCCAAGGCGCGCGGGAAGTGGTCCGTGAGCTCGCCCACACGGTGCTTGACGGTGCGGAGATCGATTCCGATCGCTTCAAAGAGATTGTGACCGCGCTCAAGAATAAGTTGCCGTTTCGCGACCGAAGGCTTTTCCATCCCATCCGGCTGGCACTGGCCGGGCGTGCCGGCGAGGGGGAACTCGACCGCGTCATCCTGCTGCTCGATCGCGCGACCCGGCTGCCCTTTCGTGCGCCGGTGAAAGGCACGCGGCAGCGCATGCTCGAATTCTGCGCCGTGCTGGAATAGCGCATGAACCGGCTGACAGGACTCCATGCGGTCGAGGAAGCGCTCAAGGCGGGCCGCGTGCTCGAGCGCATCGTCATTGCCAGCGGGCGCCACGGCGAGCGCATTGAGGAGCTCGTAAAGCTCGCGCGCAGCCGCAGCGTGCCGGTGCGATTTGAAGAGCGCGCCCAGGTGGACCGCCTGGCCGGCACACGCGAACACCAGGGCGTCGTAGCGCTGGCCGCGGCCAAGCAGGCGCTAGGTCTCGAGGACTTGCTCCGCTCCGGTCAGAAAGAACCGGAGCACGGCGCCGGCGGCCCACAAGGGACCCGCACAGGGCTGCTCGTCCTGCTTGATGGTGTCGAAGATCCGCAAAACCTCGGAGCCGTCGTCCGCACGGCTCTTGCCGCCGGCGCCGACGGCGTGGTGATACCCGAACGGCGCGCCGCCGGCCTCACCGAAAGCGTCGCGCGCGCTTCGGCCGGAGCTTTGGCGCATCTGCCTGTGGCGCGCGTCACCAACCTGGCGCGGGCCATGGAGGAGATGAAAGAGGCGGGCTACTGGCTGGTGGGGCTCGACGAGCGCGCAGAGAAGACTTATACCGAGGTGGACTTCACCAGCCCGGTCGGCATCGTGCTGGGCAGCGAAGCCGCGGGCCTGCACGACTTGGTGCGTAAGCGCTGCGACTTCCTCGTGTCCATTCCCACGACCGGCCCGGTGCGTTCGCTGAATGTTTCGGTGGCCGCCGGCGTCGTGCTCTTCGAGGCCATCCGCCAGCGAAAGAATATGGTGCAGAAGAGGCAGGGCGTGTAGCGGCTCGCATGGGCCGCCATCCTGGCGGCGGTTTTCTCAGCAACCGTCGTATAACCAACGAGACATCGGCGGGGCGCAGCATCCCTCGACGGACTCGGGGCAAGAGCTGCGCCCCTGCCGACCTCGTACTCTATTCGGCCTCTGCGATATCGGCGTCCCAGGTCACCTCGAAGCCCTGCTTGATGGACTGGTGGATCGGGCAGTAGCGCCCGTGGACTTCAATTGCGCGGTCGGCTTCGGCGCGCTTGCCCTTCGGGATCTTAAAGCGATAACGCACCTTCACCGCCGTGATGCGAAACATTTTTTCTTCGCCTTCAATGCGGCCTTCGACGTCGGCTACGAGGTTGTCCTGCGCAGGGATTCCGCGCGCTTCCAGCGCGCCGGCAAGTGTGCCCGCCAGTCAACCGCCGAGCGCGGCGAGTAGGTGGTCCACCGTCGCCGGGAGGATCTCCTTGGGCTGCAGCTTGTAAAACGCGGCGTAGCCGCCGTGGAGGCCGAAGCGCAGCGGCTCCGGGAAGCCTTCGATATACGCCTCGCGCAGCGGCCTCTGCTTCTGAACAATCCTGATCTTCGCTGTGTGAACTATTTCGCCCATCAGGCACCTCCGAGCTGTTTGGATGAGCCTCGCCGCGCTGGCGATGCAGGTATTACTTCTCGTACTGGATCAGGGAGAAAACGTCGAGGCCGGGGAGCTTAGCGCGGCCGTTCAGAAAACTCAGCTCCACGGCAAAGGCCGCGCCGGTCACCTCGCCGCCCAACTGGCGCACCAGCTTGACGGTGGCCGCGGCGGTGCCGCCGGTGGCCAGTAGGTCGTCGCAGACTAGCACACGCTGGCCCGGGCGAATGGCGTCCTCGTGGATTTCGAGCGAGTCGGTGCCGTATTCAAGCTGGTAGGAAACCTGCGCGGTCTTCGCCGGCAACTTCGATGGTTTGCGCACCGGCACGAAGCCCGCGCCCAGCCGGTACGCCAGCGCCGGCGCGAAAATGAAACCGCGCGCCTCGATCCCGACGACCAGATCCACCGGCTTCCCGGCGTAGTGCGCGCAGAGTTGGTCGATCAGGGTGCGGAAGCCGTTCTTATCCTTGAGCAGGGTGGTCAGGTCGTAGAAAAGGATGCCGGGCTTCGGATGATCAGGGATCTCCCGGATCAGCTTCTTGAGCTCGTCCATTTGCTTCGCTCCCCCTGGGATCTCAGAATGACCAGTCGCGCTCAATGGTAAACCCCCTCGCCCAGCGCGATTCCACTTCCGCATCCTCTTCGGCGACGCCGGAAACGCTGGCGTGCCGCGGGCCGCGCTCGAGTTCCGCGCGCAGTTCGCGGAGCTGCTCGGGCGTGCCGATGGCATAGATCTCGACGCGACCGTCGCGCAGGTTTTTCACGTATCCGGCCACGCCCAGGCGCTCGGCCACGCGCTGGGCGAAGAAGCGAAATCCGACGCCCTGCACCATCCCGGAAACGGTGAACCGCTTGGCCTGCAGCGTCTGGGGCACAGCCGACGCGCGATTCTACCAGAGGTGCAACCCGCTCGGCACCGGGAATGCGCGCCCGCACCGGCGCGCGAGTTCCCGGACGATCGAGAAGGTCGAAATGTCCGCCGCCCTCGTGTAAGATTTCCCCCCTGTGCGGCGGACGATCGCGGGCTCATGCAGAAAACTTTTCATCGGGTTGCTATGCTGCCTTCTTGCCGCCGCAGCCACGAGCAAGCTGTCTGCCGCACCGGTCCCTGGGCCGCCCGACACCAACACCGGTGTGGAAGTAGTCCAACACGGCGGCTACCCCGAGTTGCGTGTGGACGGCGAACCATTCTTTGTCCATTCCGCGGTCTTCTTCTACTACCGCATTCCCCGCGACCTCTGGGAAACCTCTCTCGAGCGCTACCGCGGCCTCGGGATCAACACCATCGACATTCCCATCCCCTGGAACTGGCACGAGCCGCGCCCGAGCGAATTTGATTTCGACGGCCACACCAACCCGCGCCGCGATCTCCGTGCGCTTCTGAAGCTAATCACCGAAAAGGATTTCAAATTGATTGTGCGTCCCGGGCCGGTCATCGGCACCCGCTGGCGCCACGGTGGTTACCCGGATTGGCTGCTCGAACGCCCCGAATACAACATGGACGCGTTCGACCGGCTCGAAGGCCGCTACCCGCCGCTTGCCGAGCTCAGCTCAAGTGATGCCGAAGCCGCGGCCCGGGGCTGGCTGGAAAATGCCACGCACATGGCTGCCGTGCGCAAGTGGCTAGGGACCCTGGCCGAAGAGCTGGCCCCGTACAGCTCGCGACGCAAGTTGCGCGTCATTGTGACCACGGCCAACGGCGAAAAACACGTGGAAGAAACCAGCGGGCCCCTCCTGCTCGTGCAACTCGACGACAGCCCGGCATTTGATTCCGCCGCCGGCGATCCGCCACCCCGGGCGTACGCCAACTTCCGTCGTTATCTGGAAGAACTGCGCGGGGTGCTCGAGTCCAGCGGCCTCTACGCACTCTACACCGTGAATCCTTCGGGCCTGCGCGATGGCGGGCCCCGCTGGGCCATCCAGGCACTGGAAAGCTCGGCCAAGCCGGAATCCATGCCCATCGGCGTGGCCGGCCAGTGGTTTCTGAAGCCGTCGCAGGAAACCTCGCCCGGCGAACTGCGAATCACCGCGCAGGACGCCTCCGCGCTGGGCTTCCTGGTCGAGACCCTGAAGACCCAACCCAGCTTCCCGCCCCTGTTGAGCGACTTCCAAGCGGGATGGTATGCACCTGCCGACGACGTTCGCCCGCCGGAAAGCCCGCCCGCCAACACGTTGCTGAGCTCGCGGCTGCTGCTGGCCCACGGCCTGCACGGCCTGGCTTATTCTCCTTTGCAGGACACGCTCACTCCCGCCGGTTATGAGACGCCCGGTGCCCAGCGGTATTATCGCTGGGACGCCGCGCTCGACCTGGCCGGCAACCGCCATCCCCGCGCGCGCAGCGTCGCGCGCAACGGCCAGTTGCTTGAAATCTGGAGCGACCTGCTCGCCGCTTCGCACCAGCGCGCCGATTTCGGCCTGGTGGATCCCCGTGGCTCGTACCCGTCAGGGCTTCTCGCGCGCGCCGACGTTCCGCGGATTTCCCAAACCCTGATGCAGGTCGAGCGGGTGGCGCAACTCGCCTACCTGGCCGACGAATTCCTCGACCCGGCGGCCCAGCCTGTCGAGCAGCTGTTGCGCCACGCCGTGGTGCTGCTCCCGGTCTTCGACACGTCGGAGAAAAAACTCCCGCTTTCCGAGAAAGCCCAGAAGGCGCTGGTGGAATACGTCCGCAGCGGCGGCACTCTGATCTGTTTCCCGGCGCGGCCCGTGGGAACCTGGATCGAGCAGCTCTGGCAGCAGGCGCCGGCCTCCGGTGCGGCCGCCAACAGTGGGGCCGGCAAAGGCCGGATGGTGGAGTGGAGCAAGGACTTCTATTCCTGGGTGGCGCTGGACGAAGGCTTGAAGGAAAACCGCGCGCGCGCTGCGGCGGCCTGGGCTACGCAGGCGCTCCGCGACATCCTGACGCAGAACGGCGTGCGCCCTGCCGTGCAGCGCTTTGCCGGCCGGCAGGTCTCCGGCGAGCTGGTGCTCACTCAGCTGGCGGCCAACGAAGGCACCGGCCCGCTCAGCGCGCGCCCGCACGGCTGCACCCCGGGAACACTCTGCGGCTCGGGCCTGCTGAGCGTAACCAACCTCAGCTACGATCAGCCCGCCGACGAGATGCTCGACGTCCTCTCACCGCGCGCCGGTACCACCGACCAGCCGGACGACTATCTCCCGCTCGAGGTTCACGTGCCCGCTCGCGAATCGTTGCTCCTGCCGCTGCACTTTTCGCTCTGTTCGGAAGCGAAGGCCGGGGAGAAGTGCGATGACGAAGTCGTCGCTGCTGGCGCGGAGCTGCTGCGCGTCGAACGCGACGGCAAAACACTCGAGCTCACTTTTTACACCCCTGCCCGTGCCTCCCTCCTGCTGAAGCTTGAAAGCGCGCCTGGAAAGATCGCGATGCAGGAGATGAACCTCCCGGGGAAATGGACGGCGGAGAAAAAACAGCTTGAGATCACCCTGCCGCGCGGGGCTTCGCCGGACTTCCTTCGCCTGCTGAAGATCCACCTGCATTACACGCCGCGCGTGTCGCAGAAACCCGACCCCCGCAAGCGCGCGCGCCGCGACTTCGATGCCGCGGTGATGGATGGCGTGCGCCTGCCGCTCAGCGACGACACCTCCCTGCCGGCCTTCCCCCCGCTGATCCTGCTGGATTCGGACGGCAAGGGCCAGATGCTGTTTGGCGCGGAGAACTATGACGAGATGGGCCGCACCGTCAGCGTCGGGATTGAGGGCCCAGTCCATGGCTCGGGCCGCCTGGTCATGGACCCCAACGAAGTTCGCCTGGCGCAGATCGGCCTGGCCCCGGCAAAATCCTTCGGGCCCGCGGCAGAGCTGGCGCGCACCCAGCCCGACGGACTGCTGCGCGGGGAGCTCCAGGCGCACTCGGGCCGCGCTGATCATGGTTTGCCGATGCTCTTCGTCGTTGTCGGCCAGGACTCGGCGGCGCGCTACCAGGTGGATTTCGATCGCGATGGCGCCCTGGAGTGGGTGCTCGAAAACCAGCGCGTGCGCCTCATCCTTTCGCCCGAGGCCGGGGGTCGCGCAATCGCCCTGGTGGACAAGGCCACCGGGTTGAATCTGACCACTCCCATCGGCGCCCTGCGGGATCTTTTCGTTTCGGACGG
This sequence comes from Terriglobia bacterium, assembly GCA_041493955.1. Taxonomy (GTDB): domain Bacteria; phylum Acidobacteriota; class Terriglobia; order Acidiferrales; family UBA7541; genus QHYU01. The sequence goes on along the minus strand of JBGPZW010000002.1, from coordinate 35,138 downwards.
AAACCGCGCCGGTGGCCGCGCCGCCCCGGGCGAGATTGCCGGCGCGCTCGAGAAGCGCGACGCCACCTTCAATCAAGCCTACCGCGCCGAGTGGGTTCAGGAGCCGCCTCCGGCGGAGAGCGGCGCGCAGAATCATGGCCAGAGCGCGCCCGCCGTACGGCTCAGCTACCAGCTTCCCGCCACGCTGCTGCGCGAAGGCCACCCGGGCGGAGCGCTTCTCGAAAAGACCGTGCGACTCGCCAGTACGGAAAGCGTTCAAGTTGACTATCGCGTGTCCCTTCCCGCGCCTTCCTCCGCCGCGCCGCAAAATCTTCCCCCGCAGGCATTCGTGGCCATGAATTCGGTTCCAGCACGAAACGGCGGAGAGCTCACCACGCGCTTCTGTTGGGACGCCTCACCCGCCTCCGAGCCCTCCAAGTCGCCGGCCGGGGGTTTGAAAGAGGAACCTCTCGCCGCGGCGCACTGTGAAACGTTTGTGCCCGGCGCAGGTGCCCTCAAGGTCCCCGAGGGCGTCCAGCGCCTCGAGGTGCGCACGCGGGGCCGCGCGGGCTTGGCGCTCGAATGGAAGACGGCCCGTATGAACATCGAAATGAAACAATTCTCCGCGCTGCTGAGCTTGCAGTTCCCGCCATTCTCCGCTGCTGCGGGCTCGGGCGGCGAGACCCGCGAGTACCGGGTGCGGTACACTGTGATTGCGGCCGAATAGACAGGACCAATGCCGCCGAGTGGCAGCCGGCTCACAGACGCTGGCGGCGTGCGCCGCATCAAACCGCATGGGACCCACAAGATGACTCGCAAGAGCCTCATTCCGTTCGCGGCGCTTGCCCTGGCGGTTTTCCTGGGTGCCGGTCATGCCGCTGCGCAGGAACCCAAGACCGGGCCGCTGACGCCCCCGCCGAGCCGCGAGGTAAAACGCATCCCGGCAGAGAAGGCCCCCGAGCCGCCCTCCATCCCGGTCGAAGAGATCATCCGCCGGTTCACGCAGAAGGAAGACGAGTTCTTGCGAGCGCGCGCCGCTTACACCTTCCGCAAGACAGTGCGCGTGCAGGAGTTCAGCGACGACGGCAAGGTCTCCGGAGAGTTTCAGATCGCCACCGAGCCCGCCGCCGCGTCCGATGGCCGGCGGTACGAAAGGGTCGTCCAGCAGCCGCCCTCGACCCTCCGCCGCATTCCCCTTGCGCCCGAGGATCTGGAGATCCTGGCGCGCATCCCGGTCTTCCCACTGACCACCGAGCAGCTCAGTAAGTACGAACTCAGCTACACAGGAAAGCAGCTCGTGGACGAGATCAGTGCGTACACCTTCCGCATCACCCCGCGGCAGCTCGAGCGCACGCGCGCCTATTTCGACGGTTTGATCTGGGTGGACGACCGCGACCTGCTGGTGGTCAAGACCTACGGCAAATGGGTGACCGAGGTCGGCGACGTCTCCACCCCGGAGCTCCCTTTCACCATATATGAGACTTATCGCGAGAACATCGACGGGAAATACTGGTTCCCTACCTACACGCGCTCGGACGATTATCTGCGGCAGAAGGCCGGGGAGCTTCACATCCGCCTGACCGTCCGCTGGACTGACTACAAGCCTCTGGGGAACGTCTCCGCCACGCCCGCCGCGGCGACGCCTCCACCGGACACAAAGAAACCTCAGTAGGATTTCAGTAGGCTCGGTAACTGTTTGAGCGAGGGCAGCACTGCGCCCGGACGCGCTGCGCGCAGCCGCTGCCGCGTGGCCCAGGGACCAGGCACGGCAACCGAGCGCACGCCTGCGCGGCGCGCCATCTCCATGTCTTCCGGGGAATCGCCGACAAAGACACAAACATCCGGCGAAAGGCCCAGCCGGCGCAGCGCCAGTGCGAGCGGCGCCGGATGCGGCTTGCGGCGGGGCGAGTCTTCGCTGCAGACGCGCGCGGCAAACAGTTCGAGAAAGCCGAAGCGACGGAGCTGCCGGTGGACCCGCGCGCGGTTTCCGCTGGTAACCAGGCCCAGCGCATAACGCCGCGCCAGCGCGCCCAACACGCTTCGCGCACCGGGCAGCAGCGCGGGCTTCTGCTGACGGTAGAAGCGTTCCCACAGCCGGTCGGCTTCTTCCCAGCGGGCGCGAGGCAGGCGCGCGGCACGATACACGCGGTGCCAGTCGGGCGAATAGTGCCGCATCAGGTCTTCCACGCCCCAGTGGATGCCCAGGGCGTGGAACATCCCCAGATAGGCTTGCGTGTCCGCGTGATGGGAATCAAGCAGCGTGCCGTCCCAATCGAACAGGACACCGTAGATCGAAAACCCCCAGCGCATCAAGAGGAATGGATTCTAACAGGACGCGGGAAAGTGCGCGCACCCTCCCAGAAAGACGTGTCATTTCCGATCCCGCTCTGCGGGAGAGTAATCTGCTTTTTGCGGCCAATAAAGCCAGCTACCCTCAACACCAACCGCGAGTCAACCGACCGCGCATCACCAGGTGAGCTTGAGAGCTAACTGCAATTGCCGCGGGTCGCCCACGCCCGAACGCAAGAACCCGTCGAAGTTAAACAGGCTGGGCGTAAAGGGTGGCTTGGAACCAGGCGGCTCACCCGGGAAAGTAAGCGGGTCGATATTGTTGTGGTTGTTGAAAGTATTGAACATCTCTAAGATGGGAATCAATTTGAAGCGCTCGCCCAGACTGAAGGGCCGGGCGACGCGCCAACCGAAACCGAAGAATTTGTTGTCCTTGCGAATGCTGTTGCGGAGCCCGATCGCCGCACCGCTTGCGTTTATGGGGGTGACGGGTTGCGCCGACGCTGCCTGCATGCGGACGTTGGCTTCCAGTTTCCACGGCAGCTCCGCGTAAAGATAGTAGTTGAACTTCTGACGTCGGTCGCGGTCCGAAGGAGCGTAGTCATTGCGGAGGTCATACTTGTCACAAGTAACAGCGTAAACGGCCGGCGAGATCCCTGCTGCTCCCACCGTGCAGTATCTCCGGTCCGTGAACGGGTCGCGCTCATTCGCGTCGTCGTCGTAGTCTCTCGAATAGGCGTAGTTCGCTTCCATCTGGAACCTGTTGCTGAACCGCTTGCGCACCCCAAAGGTCACGCCCCGATAAAGCGACTTGCCCAGGGACTCGGCCACGAACACATCCCCCAGATCCAGCGAGAAAGTGCCAGCAGGTATCCCCGCAGCGCCATTCCCGTTCACATTGAAGAACCGCGTCAGGTGGACACCCTTGCTCATGGTGAAATCCACGTACGCGGCCCAGCTCGGATACAGTTCCTGCTCAAAGGCCACGTTGGTCGTGTAGATGCGCGGGTTTGCATAGTCCTTGCTGAACACGCGGACACCGGTGAAGCAGGGGAAGGGGTTGGCAGGCGGGCCAGAGCACGATGGGTTGCTGGCGGTCGCAGGGAACGCATTCGGCCAGACGGGCCCGGTGCTCCCGGGCGAGCTGGAGAAGAAGATCGTCCTTTGCTGTGCGCCATTGGTGGTGATAGAGCCCACTTCGGTCAGCATGTTCTGCCGGGCGTAGTAGATCCCATAGCTCGCCCGCAGTACCGACTTATGGTTGTTGAGCACGTCCCAGGCAACGCCGACGCGCGGCTGGAATTCCTTCTTCTGATTGTGCAATGTGCCGTCGGACGGGAATAGCGGGTTGCTCAGGAAAATCCCGTAGGCCGTCTTCGAGGGAGCCACGACCGGATCTGGGAAGATCTGCGCTTCCCAGCGCAGGCCGTAGCTCAAACTGAAGTTGGGCAGGATTTGCCACTTGTCCTGGGCGAACAGCCCGAAGTCCTCATTCTTGATGTCCGAGGCGCCCGGCGCCGGGACGCCGCTCAGCCCAGTGGGCACGCCATCCTGGAGATAGAAGATGAGCCCGGGCGAGGTGGGGCCGAATCCAGAGCCCGGCGCGCCCGGCGTGGCGTAGTGGAGGAAGTCAACCACGCTGTCGAAGATGTATCGGCCGGTGAAGAACCCGCGGAACACCTGGGTGTTCCGCGTGTGAATCCAGTCGGCGCCGAACTTGAAGGTGTGCTTTCCCGACACGATGGAAAAGTTGTCGCGAATCTGGGTGCGCCAGCTCAGCTCGTCAATGTTCGGCTCGAGGAAGAATGGAGCCCCGAACCGGAACGTGGTGCCGAACCCCATGGCCGTGTCGGCCGGCACGCTGGATTGGGTTGCGGAACGCGGTCGCAGCTCACGCTGATAGGTGAAGTGCGCCTCGTTCAATTTGGTCGCTGAAAGGGAGCTGTTCAGGTTGACATTGAGCAAGTGGATCTTCGACGGGCCCTCCGTCCCGTTCGCCGAATCGCCGTACGTCGGCACGTCAAAGGTCTGGTTCGTGTTCTTTGAGTAGTCAAAGTTGTACGACGCGGAGAACTGGTTCCCCGGCGTCACCAGCCAATCAAAGCGGCCCAGCACCGCCGCATTGCGAACCAGATGCTCGACCGGGTTAACCTCCGGCTGGTTGAAAGGTGCAGCCTTCAGGAAGTTGATGAGCACCTGGCGCTGGCAGTCTGGACTGGCGCTGATCTGTGCGTCGGTAATATTCGGGCTATTGAATACGGGATTGGAAACCGAGCAGGGCGTGCCGATGGGCGCGCTCAGGTTGTCCCGCGTAAGCTTCTCGCGGATTCCTTCAGCGGACCCAAAGAAGAAGATCTTGTCCTTCACAATCGGCCCGCCGATCGTGCCGCCGAACTGCTGGCGCGAGAAATCCTTGAGCGGCTTACCATCGGAAGTGTTGGAGGACAAGCCCTCGGTTCGGAAGAACCCGAAGCCACTGCCGTGCACCTCGTTGGTGCCTGACTTGGTGATGACGTTTACCACGCCGCCCGCCGTCCGGCCGAACTCCGCGTTGGCGCCGCTGGCGATCACCTGGAACTCCTTCACCGCGTCAAGCGTGATGTCAATCGCCGCGCGCTGCCCGCCGAGCTGCTCGCCGAAGAACCCGTTGTTGTAGTCGCCGCCGTCCAGGCTGATGTTGTTGAAAATCCCGCGCTGCCCGTTGAAGTTGATCTCGTCGCCGTCCGGGCCTTGCACAATGCTCACGCCGGGCGTCAGCGTCAGCAGGTCCTCAAACTTTCTCCCCACAACCGGCGTGTTGCCCACAGTGAGTTGACTCAGCGTGGTGCTCGATTCGGTCTTGGTCACCTCGATTGTGGGAGTGGCGGTGACCACGATGGTCTGTTGCACCGCGGAGACCTTCATGTTCACCGGGAGGGTCAGCGCCTGGCCCACTGTCAGGGTCACGTTCTCCTGCACGATGGTGGCGAAGCCCGGCTTGGAAATCGTCACCGTGTAGCGGCCGGGAGGCAACAGGAGAAAGGCGAACCGCCCGTCCGAGCCGGTCTTTTCGGTTCGGGTGAAGTTCGTGTCCAGGTTTTTGATTACGACGGTGGCGTCGGGCACCGTACCGCCCTTCTCGTCCACCACGTCGCCCTGGATCGTTCCGGAAGTGATTTGCGCCTGTCCCCAGGCCGAACTGGCCAGCGCCAGGGTGAACGCCACGACAAACACCACACCCCACATCTTCTTCATGAGATTCCTCCCGAATTGGAGTACAACAGACGTACCCGTAGGGCACACCACTCCAAGGTTTATACCCCCCACCTAGAACAGGCGGGAGTCTATCCCCGGAAACAAGCAGATTGCAACGGAAATGAGAGGAGATGTGGAAATTCTCAACGAGGCGGGACAGCTCCCGTGTCAGGAGCCGCCCCGGGCGTTCAGGACTTCTGGAAGCGCGGGGGGATGGCCTCGTCGCGCTGGAAAGTAATGTCGTCGAAGCTGGCGGCCAGGCCGTGCCACCCGGGGGTGTCGGTCGGCTCAACGCGCACAACGTGTGCGGCGGTGTTCATGCGCACACTGCCCTTGCCCAGAGGACGCTCCACAAGCCCCACCTCCAGCTCAATCGGCGTGCCCGGCTCAATCCACCGGGGGCACAGGAAATAGACCCCGCTCGAGCTGATGTTCTTGGTGAGCAGGGTGATCGCCGCGGGCTCCCGCTGACCGGCCACGCGCTTTAGCCGCAGGGGCAGGCGCAGCGCCGCCCGCGGGTAGAGCCGCCGCTCGTGCACTGCTCCGACCACGTGGGTCGGCACCCGGGAGAAACCTCGGGTCTTGGCGGGCATCACGCGTCCGCTGGCCTCATCCCAGACAAGCGGGCCGTGGCTAGACGTATCTCTCATGGCGTCCAATTCAGTGGGGTGGGATTCGCCGGGCTTGGTCGGCTTCGGGTCACGAGCAGCGCGCATAGTATTCCCCTCAGTCCAAACGCTCCTGGCGCTGCTGCACCCAATATCGCCTCGGCTATCCTGCGCGTCAATTCAGGGCCCTGGCCGCGTGTCCTAACAGATAACGGCCCGACGGTGCACTCGTCGGCCCCAAGAGGCCCATGCAAGGAGAATCAGAAGAGGGAACCCAGAGCCCTCCCCAAGGCCGTGCGCCGGCATAGGGGATGGAAGCGCGACCCGTCCGGGAGCAGGACCGATCGCCCGAAGCGCAGCGGCCCCAGGCCGAAGACTGGCCTAGCTTGACCGGCCGGCGTCCGCGCGGCGCGTCTTCAACCCGGGATCATTGAGCAGGTGGGTGGCCGAGGCGAGTTGCTCGCGCGAACCGATTAGCACCACCTGGTCACCCGCTCCAAACCGGAAGCTGGCGTCCGGGTTGTGGATCACCTGCGTGCCGTGCACCACCGCCAGCACGGCCACGCCGGTGCGCGCCCGCAGGTCCAGCTCGCGCAGCTCCACCCCTTCCAGGGGCGCGCCCGGCGCCACTACGAACAGCTCCAGGCCAACCTGCGGCAACAGGTGCCACAGGTGGCGGAGCGGCTGGCCGGGGATGGGCAGGATGCGGAGCATTTCGTAGTCTTCCTCGCGCAGCGCCCCCATATTACGCTCGACTGATCGCCGAGAAGGGCAATCGCTGGCCGATGATACCGCTGGCGAGCGCCGCGCAGTGTGGCGCTGGCGGTGTCGGAAGCGTTCCTTGGCCGAGTTTGTGACAGGCCGCTTCACCGGTCCAAAATGGCACTCGACACCCAATTTGTAGAACGTTATTCTGTACTTCCTTTCTGAATCCGATGAACGTTCTGAGTCATCTCAGAGGTTGACATGATGGACAAAGTGGACCTGCACATCCTGAAGCTCCTGCAGGGCAACGCCCGGGCCTCCAATGCCGAGATCGCCCGCCAGATCGGCCTGGCGCCCTCGGCAACCCTCGGGCGCATCCGCAAGCTCGAACTGCGGGGCATCATTCGCGGCTATGAAGCACGCCTCGATCCCGCCGTATTGGGTCTGGGTCTGGTCGCTTTTGTCTTTGTCCGCAGCCGCGAGCGCGCCGGCGGCGTCAAGACCGGCCAGCGGCTCGCGGCCATCCCCGGGGTGCAGGAGGTGCACCATGTCGCCGGGGAGGACTGTTTTCTGGTGAAGGTGCGCGCCGCAAATACCGAGGCGCTCGGGCGCCTGTTGCGCACGCGCTTCGGCACCCTGCCGCAGATCATTTCAACTCGCACTACCATCGTGCTTGGCACGCTGAAAGAAACGGCAAGCCTGCCGGTGCCGCGCGAAGCGGAAGGGAAAAAGGGAAATGGCCACGCCTGAGGTTGTGCTCGAAACTCCTCCGGAGACGCTCGCCCGGGGCAAACATCGTCCGGGGCCGTCGCGGGCCAGGCTGATCACCGCCTTTGCCGCCGTGTACGTCCTGTGGGGCTCGACGTATCTCGCCATCCGCTTCGCCGTCGCCACGCTGCCTCCGTTTCTGATGGCCGGCGCGCGGCATCTGGTGGCTGGGGCCGTGCTGTATCCGCTGGCGCGGATGCACAGCGGTGAGCGGCCCACGCAGGCGAACTGGTTCGCGGCGGCGCTGATGGGCACTTTACTGTTGCTCGTCGGCAACGGCGGAGTTTCCTGGGCGGAGATGTACGTGCCCTCGGGGGTGACCGCGTTGCTGGTGGCCACCGTGTCGTTCTGGATGGTGCTTCTCGACTGGTTGCGGCCCGGCGGCGTGCGGCCCACCTGGCGCGTGGTCGTGGGCCTGATGCTGGGTTTCGCGGGTCTGGCGTTTCTGGTGAGCCCCTCGCGGCTGGCCGGGGGCGGGCGAGTGGACACGCTCGGCGCCATCGTTCTGCTGCTGGCCTCACTTTCCTGGGCCACCGGTTCGGTTTTTGCGCGACGCCTGCGATTGCCGCACGCGCCTCTGCTCTCCACCGCCATGCAGAGCCTGGCCGGCGGCGTCCTGCTGATTTTCTTCGGTCTGCTGTTCGGTCAGGGAACGGCGCTACACTGGGAGGCGGTGTCCCTGCGCTCCCTGCTCGCGCTGGGCTACCTGATTGTCTTCGGCTCGCTGCTGGGCTTCAGCACCTACACCTGGTTGCTGCGTGTAGCTCCGCCGGCCCGCGTAGCCACCTATGCCTACGTCAATCCTGTCGTGGCCATGTTCTTGGGCTGGGCGCTGGCGGGTGAGCGGCTCACGCTGCGCACGCTGGCGGCCGCGGCCGTCATTATCGCCGCCGTCGTGCTGGTCATCTCCTCGCGGCATAAACCCTCGGCGCTACCGGAGTCCGACCTGACAGCCACGGCGGAGAATGCAGAGGCCTGAGCTTCCTGCGAAAAACCCGATTTGTTGGCTGCGTGCGGGCCGGGCGGGAACTAAACTTCGGACGCAAGAATCGGATAGATTTCTCTACCCGCTTCGGCCTATCTTCTACCTCGTAAGGAACAGAAGAGCTCAGCGATGCATCTGGCAATCAAAACTGAGGCCCGCGCAGGTCTCAGCCAGCGGCGGTGCTGGCGCGCCGTGCTGGCCCGGGACGCGCGGCTGGACGGCAGGTTCGTCTATGCCGTGCGCTCCACGGGGATCTACTGCCGGCCGTCCTGCCCTTCGCGCCGGCCGCGGCGGGCCCAGGCAGTATTCTACCCGCTGCCGGAGGTCGCCGAGCGCGAGGGCTTTCGCCCCTGCCGGCGCTGCCAGCCACGCCGGGCGGCGCGCGATCCGCAGGCGGAGCTCGTCGGGCGCGTCTGCCGGCACATTGACGCTCACTTCGACGAACCGCTCACCCTCGCTGCGCTTGCTGTTCAGGCCGGCATGCGCCCGCTCCGTTTGCAGCGCACGTTTCGCCGCCTGATGGGGATCACGCCGCGGCAATATGCGGATGCGCGGCGGCTGGGCTCGTTGAAGAAGAGTTTGCAGGAGGGAAGAGACGTGACCACTTCACTGTATGAAGCAGGCTATGGTTCCTCAAGCCGTCTTTACGAGCGCTCCGACGCGCAACTCGGAATGACACCGGCGACCTACCGGCGCGGCGGGCGCGGGATGCGCATCGGCTACACCGTTGTGGACTGCCCGCTGGGTCGGCTGCTGGTTGCCGCGACCCTGCGTGGCGTCTCCGCCGTGTATCTCGGCGATTCCGACCGGCCCCTGGAGGCCGCGCTGCGGCGGGAATACCCGCAAGCGGAGATTGAACGCAACACCAACGGCCTCTCTACCTGGGTGCGCGCGCTGCTGCGCCATCTCGAAGGCCGCCAGCCGCACCTCGATCTGCCCACTGACGTGCAGGCCACTGCGTTCCAGCGGCGCGTCTGGGAAGCCCTGCGCGCCATCCCCCACGGCAGCACTCGTTCGTACAGCCAAATCGCCCGCACGTTGGGCCAGCCGAAGGCCACGCGCGCTGTAGCGCGCGCCTGCGCCACGAATCCCGTTTCGGTCGTGGTCCCCTGCCACCGCGTGGTGCGGGAAGACGGAGGGCTCGGCGGCTACCGCTGGGGTCTGGGGCGCAAGCGCGCCCTGCTCGAGCAGGAGCGCGCGCCAGTAAAGCGTGGAAGAGTCAGAAGCGCAGCCGCAGGCGGCTAACCCTGCGGTTTGATTTTGGTGGTGCCGTGCGGCCAGTGTGGCTTGAAGCTGGAGTCGTGGATGCGGATGTTCCGGACGGCGTTCGTGTAGCGGATGAAGAAGTAGTCGCCGGAGCCGGTTTCAAAAAACTTCTGCTGCGCGGGCAGCCAGGTCGCTTCGTCAATCCAGAGGTGGATTTTCGAGACCTGCTTGCGCACATCGTCGGACTTGGGAGTCAGCTCCAGCAACAGAACCTTCTGCTTGTCCAGCGTTTCCTCGCCCAGCACGGTCAGCAAATAGTTTTTCTTCAGGTCCGAGCCGGAGGTGCCGAATCCCAGCAATAGGAATTGGTCCACCAGGGCGCGGTGTTTGCCCAGATCGTACTGGTCGACGCGCTTGATCTTCGGGTTGTAAATGTAGAGCTCATTACCGTCGCGGAGAATGGTGCGCGGGTCGGGCTGGGTCAGGTCGATGCGCATCTTGTCGTCGCGACGCACGAGAATGGTGCCTGACTCGGTAGACTTGTCGTTCACCACCACCGTCACTTTCGTGCGCTGGAGATCCGCGCTCAGGCTGTGGAACTCACGGGCGGTGGCGTCCAGCTGCTTCAGGACAGCTTCGAGGGTCCAACTGGTCTGACTCTGGGTTGCCGTGCCGCCCGCAGGCACACCAAACCCCGGCCCGGCAAGCAGTAGGATCACGCCCACTAAGAAAAGTCCCTTCCAGCATTTACCTCTCAACACCTACCTCCGCAAAGTCGCCACACTGAACCAGGGAGCAAGCATCCTACCACAGCAAATTGGACGCCCAGCGCAGACGAGGCGTTTCGCGTTTTCAAAACCTTACCCCTCCACGCCCCGGCGTCCGCGCCGCTTCGGCTTACGGCTGTATGGCCACGTCGTAGGAGACGACGGTGCCGTCTTCGCCGCGGATGGGTTCGATGCGCAGAATCTGGAATTTCCTTCCGCGCATGCCGGCGACGTTTTTGCTCACCGCCTCATGGAGGTCGTGTTCGAGCTCCGGCGTGCGGATGGGTGAGGCGAGCAGGCGGGCATCCACCCGGTAGGTCACGGTGCGGCTGGCGGGGTCATCGCTGAGCAACTCTACCTGCGCGGCGTAGGCTGGCGGGCCCACTTGCGGCTGATCGTGGAACCAGGAGCGCGGTGAAAGCAGGACGAACAGGACGATGGCGGCGACCGCAACGTCGTAGGGCCAGGTGCCGCGTTCGTAGGACCAGAAGACCGTGCGCACAATCACATGCCAGATCGCGCGCATCGCTAATCGGTGGGCACGCCGTCCACGATGAGACCGTCGCGCATGTGCACGACGCGGTCGGCATAGGCGGCGGCTTCCGGGTTGTGCGTGATCATGACGATGGTCTGGCCGAGCTCCTTGTTCAACTGACGCAGCATGGCGAGCACGGTTTCAGAATTCTTCGTGTCCAGGTTGCCGGTGGGCTCGTCGGCCAGCACAATCTTCGGCTCGTTGATGATGGCACGGGCGATGGCCACGCGCTGCTGCTCGCCCCCGGACATCTCCGCCGGGCGGTGGTGCAGGCGGTCGCCCAGGCCAAGCATCTTGGTGACCACGTCGAAGCGGTGCGGATCGAAGCCGTTGCCGTGGATGTGCTGGGCGATGGCGATGTTGCCCCTGGCGTCGAGCGTGGGCAGCAGGTTGAAGCGCTGGAAGACAAATCCCACTTTGTGGCGGCGCAGCTTGGTGCGCTCGGCGTCGCTCATCGTGGTCAGGTCGTTGCCGTCCACCAGGACGCGGCCGCGGGTGGCCTGGGCCAGCCCCCCGATCACATAGAGCAGCGTGGACTTGCCGCAGCCCGAGGGACCCATCACGGCCACAAACTCCGCGGGCTCGACCTCGAAGTTGACGCCGCGCAGGGCGGGCACCTCGAGCCTGCCGGAGCGATAGAGCTTCCAAAGATTCTCGGTCTTGAGTATCGGCTCCACGCCTGATTCCCCCGGGGAGAGCGCCTCTTGTGGTGTGCCCGCAGCAACGGGTCGAACCAAGGAAGCACAAATATTGTAGCCGCGATTGGCCGTTCTGCCTAGCCCCAGCGGGGTTACGCTGTTGCGCGGCGATCGCGTCAGGCGTGTATAGTGCGTTGGCATCTGGCCAGCGTTTTTTTAGCCGCGGCGCGAACTGCAGCCCGCTGCCGTGACGTCGGCGATACGGGCCGGTCCGAGGGGGTACCCCCACCCCCCCCCCCTATATTTTCTGTAAGTGCTGATTCTAGGAAGCTTGAGGCCCAAGAACAGGCTAAGTGCAGACTCTAAAGCACTTACGGGCTCATTTTTAGTGACTGCGCATTCCAAAGAAGTTGCGCGTGTGCGCATGAGTCAAACCGTCCTGCTACCAGCTTTGATGTAATGTGCAAAGCGCTTGGCGAGCGTTGCGGCACATGATAGCTCAATGGTAAACGTATGTCAAATTAAAACTCGACGGGCGCGCAGAGGATTGTGCGCCGAGAGGGCGTATTCGAAACCGAGGAGCGAAAATGCGCGGGAGAACCGGAGGGATTTCGGGCATCCGGGAAAGAAGTTGCCCGGGGTCAGGCCGTCAAGCTGCGCAGTCAGCGGCGCACTGCGGGGAAAAACTATGGCCTTTGGTTCCGGAGACGATTTCCAGCGATTTAGGAAACTTGTTGAACGGAAGGCAGAAAGCCCTGCAACCCTCTCAGGTTCAACCGGTTCACCAGTTGCGGCAAGGTGATTTGAGATGTGGCGAGATTCGCCAAGATGTATGAGAGGTCCCCACAAAAGTCCCCACAGTTGACGATTTTCAATCCTCGCTCTGGCGTGCTCACCGACAACGCCACCGCACTGGTATAGGTGCCGAAAAGCGTCTGCATGGTTTTGAAATGGGTTAGCGGCTATCCTGGAAAACGCTCGCGACGATCGGAAACAACTCTTCAAGCCTTAGTGAGCGGAATGGGAAGGCTCGATAGGAAAGCTTTTCGGCGACGCCGCTCAATTGGTTATACGACCTTAGAAATTGCTCCCGCCGCGCGCACTTCCGTGTTCGTGCGCAAAGAGTGTCTTGCTCCCGCATGAGTTAGGTTCGGGACCGCCTTCCCGATTAGGCGCACCTTTGGCGGAAGGCCCAGATGGACGGTTGGGCAGTAGCCTCTTCACAGCGCTTTGGCCTGTCCGAACCGTTTTCTTTCGCGTCGGTACATGCGTCCATTACCTGGAAGGAACAACCGATGTCGACGTCCTCCTTGTTCGGACTCTCCGCGTTGACTTAGACCAGGTCACGACCTATGATACGCGCCCAAGCACCGTTCCTTACTCATGTTGGCCAGAACAAACTCGTTGGGGCACTCTCTCCACAAGGCAGAAGCATGGATGTCTTGAGCCACGATGTCCTTTTAGTGGGTGGCGGAGGTGCAGGGCTCCGCGCGGCGATTGCAGTCGCCGAGACCAATCCAAAGCTGAAAGTCGCCGTGGTGTCCAAGGTGTACCCCATGCGCAGCCATACAGTCTCCGCTGAGGGCGGGGCGGCGGGGGTCACTAAGCCAGGCGATAGTTTTGATGAACACGCCTACGACACGATTTCCGGAGGCGATTGGCTCTCGGACCAGGACGCTGTGGAGGCCTTCGTTCGGGAAGCCCCGCAGGAGATGCTGCGCCTGGAGCATTGGGGGTGTCCCTGGAGCCGCGAGCCTGACGGCCACATCGCGGTGCGAGCATTCGGTGGGATGAAGAGAATGCGGACATGGTTTGCCGCGGACAAGACGGGCTTCCACATGTTGCACACACTCTTCCAGACCACACTGAAGTACCCAGAAGTAACGCGCTACGACGAATGGTTTGTGACCAAGCTGCTCGTGGACGAGGGGCGCGTGCAAGGCGTGGTGGCCATCGAGCTGATGTCGGGCAAGATTCGGGCGATCACGGCGAAGGCCGTGATCCTGTGCACGGGCGGCTGCGGGCGCGTGTTTCCCTACACCACGAACGCCAACATCAAGACCGGCGACGGCATGGCGCTGGCCTACCGCGCGGGCGCACCGCTCAAGGATATGGAGTTCATCCAGTACCACCCCACCGGCCTGCCCTTCACGGGAATCCTGATCACGGAGGCGGCCCGCTCCGAGGGCGGTTACATGCTGAATAAAGACGGCTACCGCTATTTGCAGGACTACAACTTGGGGACGCCGCAGCCCAAGCCGGTGCTGCGTTCGATGGAGCTAGGGCCACGCGACCGCATCTCGCAAGCCTTCGTCAAGGAAATGGAAAAAGGCCGCACCGTCAAAGGGCCCTACGGCGACGTGGTCCACCTGGACTTGCGGCATTTGGGCGAGAAGATCATCAACACCAAGCTGCCGTTTGTGCGCGAGCTGTGCCTGAAGTACGAAAATATCGATCCGATCAAGGAGCTGATCCCGGTGCGGCCGGTGATCCACTACATGATGGGTGGTGTGCACACGGATATCCAGGGAGCCACAACGATGCGCGGACTCTATGCCGCGGGAGAGGTGGCCTGCGTGAGCATCAACGGGGCCAACCGCCTGGGGTCAAATTCCCTGCCCGAGCTGCTGGTGTTTGGCGCGCGCGCGGGCCGCGCGGCCGCTGAGTTTGCGGCGCAGCAGCCGGAGGCGAGCGGCGCCATCCTGGCGCAGGCCGTTGATGAACAGCGAAGATTGGAGGAGTGCTTCCTCCACAAGACGGGAGGCAAGGAACGCATCTCGACGCTGCGCGAAGAAATGCAGATCACCATGGAGCAGAGCGCGGGCATCTATCGCACGCACGCGTCGCTCGCCGAAGGAGCCGCGAAGCTGCATGAATTTCAGAAGCGCTACGCGAACATTGCGCTAGATGACCGTAGCCGCACGTTCAATACTGAGCTGATCGCGGCGCTCGAGCTCGGGTTCATGCTGGACGTGTCGGAAGCAATGGTGCAGTCGGCGCTGCAGCGCACGGAATCGCGCGGGGCCCACCAGCGCACCGATTACCCCAAGCGCGATGACCAGAAGTTCCTGGCGCATTCGCTGGTCTTGCGGGACGCCGAAGGCTCGCCGCAGGTCGAATATCTGCCGGTAAGAATCACCCGCTGGCCCCCTGGCGAACGCGTCTACGGAGAAGCCGCAGCGGAATCGAAAGGCGCATCTTGAGCGCCGACAAGAAAGGCAGCATGGCAGAGACAATCCAGTTGGCGATCACGCGGTATTCGCCGGAGCAGGATGCGGCGCCGCGCTTGCAGACATTCGAGGTGCCCTACCGCGAAGACTGGGTGGTGCTCGACGCGCTGAACTACATCAAGGACAAGCTCGATGGCTCGCTCACCTTCCGCTGGTCATGCCGCATGGGCATCTGCGGAAGTTGCGGGATGATGGTGAACGGCGAGCCCAAGCTGACCTGTGCCACGTTCCTCAGTAAATGCGGGCCGGGGCCGGTGAACGTCGAGCCGCTCAACTATTTCCCCATTGTCCGCGACTTGGTCATCGAGATGACCGACTTCATGCAAAAGCTCGTGGGCGTCAAGCCGTGGATCATCCGCAAAGAAGAGAAGCCCATCAGCGAGGGCGAATACGCCCAGACGCCAGAGCAGCTGGACGCGTACAAGCAGTTCAGTATGTGCATCAACTGCATGCTTTGCTACGCGGCCTGTCCGGTGTACGGGCTCGACCCGCTCTTTGCGGGCCCGGCGGCGATTGCGCTGGCGCAACGGTACAACCTCGATTCGCGCGACCAGGGAGCAGCTGAGCGCATGGAGATTCTTTCCCAGCACGAAGGGATATGGGGTTGCACGTTCGTCGGGGAGTGCACGAAAGTGTGCCCTAAAAACGTCGACCCGGCGGGTGCAATCCAGCAATACAAGCTGACCGCCACCAAGGAGTGGTTTAAGTCGTTGCTGATGCCCTGGGGAGCCAAGTAATGCCGAACGAAACAGAACGCGGACCTACGTACACCGAGTTTCATCCGCGCTGGTATCGTACGCGGGTCTCAACCTACTGGTGGTTGTGGAAGTGGTCGTATGCGAAGTTTGTCCTGCGCGAGATCAGCAGCGTTTTCGTGGCGTGGTTCATAGTGATGACCCTGGTACAGATCAGCTGCCTCAGCAAAGGCCCGGCAGCCTATGCCGAATGGCAAGAGCGGATGCGGAACCCGCTGCTGATTGCCCTGAACGCAGTGACATTCTTTTTTGTCGTGGTGCACGCGATCACGTGGTTCAACCTGGCCCCGCGGGCCATGGTATTGCGAGTCGGTGGGAAGCGACTACCGGACCTAGTCATCGCGGCGGCGAATTACTTGGCTTGGGTCGCAGTCTCGGCGGTCGTGGCCTGGATCATCCTCGGAGCGTAAATGGCGAAGCGACTGGTGGAGCCGTTTCTTTGGAGTCTGTTCAGCGCTGGTGGGGTGGTAGCAGCGTTTCTCATCCCCGTGCACCTGTTCCTGTTCACACTGGCATTCCCGCTGGGCTGGATCAGCTCACCGAGCTATGAAGCACTGCACGCGCTCACGCGACAACCGCTTGTACGAATGTATCTCTTCGTGCTGTGCTCATTGCCGCTGTCTCACTGGGCCCACCGGTTCCGTTATACCCTCTACGACGGACTGCAGATTAAGCACCTCACCGAGGTGATCATGGTTTTTTGCTACGGGGGTGCGGTGCTGGGAACGATCGTTGCAGGCTACCTGCTTTGGAATCTGAGGTGAGGAGGGAGCTCCATGGAATACAGATTAAGACCGATCTCGAAAGGCGGCGTTCCCGCAGCCATTGCCAAAGCGGAGGTGTACCGATACCTAAATGAACCGGAGGAAGCAGAATCGATTTGCCGCGACGTCTTGGCCGTGGATCCCCACCACCAATTGGCACGGCGGCTGCTTGGCCTGACAATCACTGACCAGTTCACGGGTGGAGGATCGGACCGTTGCGCGGAAGTAGAGGAAATCTTCCAAAGCCTCACCAACCCGTACGAGCGGCTCTACTATACGGGCTTGTTCCATGAGCGGCGTGCGAAAGCGCAACTCCGCGCGGGTTCCTTACCGCACACGTTGCTGGTTCTCTTCGAAAAAGCGATGCACTGTTTCGCGGAAGCTGAGAAGATCCGTCCGGCCGACAACGACGACACGATCCTGCGCTGGAATCGCTGCGTGCGGCTTTTGCAGAGCCGAACGGGTTCAGAGTGGGAGCAAGAGTTCGCATTTTTTGAGGCTCACGATAGCCCGCCAACCTAGACGAGGACGTGGGGATACTAGAAACCATCTCCCAAATACCTCAAGAGGATTTTGAGGCAGCCGAGTTGGATCCTGGCCAGGAAGTTAGTTTGGTAGTATTCCTAGCGAGTGACCAGTCGGCGGAAGTTATGCAGCCAGGCGAAGAGACGTTCGATCTTGCCGCGGTCGCGCAAGTCTTCGGCCAGTCGGTGCAGGAGGCGAGTCAGGGTGCCATCGCGCTGCCACTGCTGGAAGCGACGAGGGCAGGTCTGATAAGGAGGATAGCGATTCGGCAGATCGTGCTAAGTTGCCGCGGTGCGCTGAATTCACAGAATCCCGTTCAGCACCGCGTGGGCATCCCGCCACGGTCGGCCGCGCCCATCGGGGCGTTGACTCGGGCGTTGCAGCGGCCTATGATACTCGTCGGCATATCTCTCAGGCCTTCCAATCAATATCCGGATCTGGGCGCTGGACCACTAGCACATCCTAGAAGGAAGAGCGTCTGATGCGTGTACATCTCGTCAATCCGAATCACTTATCGTTTGGCGTTGGCGTCATTACGCCGCGATGGCTTTATGTACTTGCCGCGGCTACTCCCCGTTCCTTTGGCGACCCCCTGCTTGTCGACGAAACTCTTGCGCCAATCGACAGCACGAAGCTTCAGCCGGGTGACGTTGTCGGCATCGGCATCCATAGCGGCAATGCCCTGCGTGGCTACGAAATAGGGCTCATGGCCCGAGAGCGCGGAGCGCATGTGATTTTCGGAGGTATTCACACCAGCCTCTACCCGGAGGAAGCGTTTCGGCTGGGAGGCGCGCACGCGGTGGTGAAAGGGGATGGAGATGTCGTTTGGGCCAGGGTTTTAGCCGATTGCGCGAGTGGATTTCTCCAACAAGTCTACGAAGGAGGACGCATCGAAGCCAGCCAATTCCTGCCCGCGCGGTGGGAGTTGATGCCCCGCGACAGCTACATGTGGGCTTCGGTCCAGACTGTGCGCGGATGCCCCAAGCACTGTTCGTTTTGCTCCGTCTGGCGCACGGACGGCCAGCGCCCTCGGCAGCGTGCTTCCGATGTAGTCATCCAGGAAATTATCGAACTGCGTCGCATGGGCTTTCGATTTATCGCCCTGGCCGATGACAACTTCTACCCGGTCACGCTGGAAGATTTGGAATTGGCCCGGCGTCAAAATGCCCACGACAAAGTCGCACAACTGCAGGCCATACGGGACGAACGATTTGAACTGATGGCTCGTTTGGCCGAGCTGCCAAAGGACATGGTGTTCTTCACCCAAATCACCATGGAAGCGGCAGTAGATCCAGAATTCCTAGACGCCATGCGCAGGGCCCGGATTAAGGGAGCCTTGGTCGGAGTCGAATCGGTTACGCCGGAGGGGCTGAAGGCCGTCTTCAAGGAGTTCAATTCCGCAGGCCCCGATCTCGTGCAGCGGCTCCGCACTTTCCGGCAGCATGGCGTGCATGTACTGGGCTCATTCATCTTCGGACTTCCGACTGACCGCCCTGACACCTTCCAGGCTACCGCCGCGCTGGCAGCGGAGGCTGATTTGACCTTTGCGCAGTTCGTCCTGATGACGCCTTTTCCCGGTACGGTGGACTTCCAGCGCTGGGAAAAATCGCTGGAGACCGATCCCACACGGATTGCGGGAATTCCTCTGACCCGATACTGGCTCATTCCCCAGGCCCTTCGGCCCAAGGTGTACATGTCCCATCCGCTCATGTCCGCCGAGGAGATCCGTTGGCGGAGCCAGGATGTTTGGGACCGTTTCTATACTCTTCGATCGATCTGGAAACGGTCACGCTGTGTCAAATCCCTGCGCGGCCGCTTGGCGTTCGTTTTCATCTCGAAACTCTACCGCCAGATGTACGCCAACACCGGAATTGCCACCGACAGCGCGCGCGCCAACCGCGCCAATCGATGGGCGCGATGGCTGGCGAAACCCTGCCTGCGATTGTTTCAAGCACCGCCCATGCCTGAGTTGACTTGATCTCCTGGGGCGGGTCCTACGTCCAAACTAACATTTCACTGGGTACAAGACATCGGGCCGCTCAGACTTCGAGGCCGACATCGCCTCAAGTTGCCTCTGTGCCAGAACCAAATGAGACTATTGAAAAAGTGCTGCCAATGCCTCTCTTGCTCACAGCGTAGGCTCGCAAGTTGTTGATTCTTGGTTCGGCGCAGAAGGTCTGGAACTGCTCAAAAGAGTTTTTCAACAGCCTCGTTTCCTTTCGGCATGCGAAGGGTGCCGGATAGAAACGTGCCTACCGTCCAGCGGATAGGGCTGCCAAAAGGCTTGCAACGGGCATTTCGACCCTGATTGAAAGGAGCGTGGGCTGTGGCGCAGTACCGCCCTCACACCTCTAAGATCGCCAACTAGAGCTTCAATCCTTGCTTTCCGAAGCTCCTAGGGAACTCAAATCCAAACGTTCGCAAATCATACAGATCGGGGGCTTCTGGCTTCATTTCGCGGGATTCATATCTACGCGTAGCGCTTTATGCCCGTTCTTGATGCGGTAAGTGCAGATCACAACCTCGGGTTTTCTCTTTCTTGAAAGGGCTACTTGTCATTTCAAGGGTTCCTTTCACTAGTTGGTGTCACTCTCTTGATGTGGACAGCCTTCTTTCTGGCATCGATCTCGACGTCCGCCCTGACCCTTTGCCCCTCAAGACCACTCAGGCTGGAAGGGTTGTCTACGATCCAGACGCTGCGATCCGATTCATTGACCAGAACCAGAGGCTGGGGTTTCCATTCCGGGTGGCCGACTGCGGCTCCACCGCGATTACACTTGCGAATGCAATCGGCATGTCCTGGTTCGCTATGTTTCGCGCCGCAAGCCTGGTCGCTCACCCAAGCTATCCAGGTTTTGGCATGAGGACGAGCGAGAAGGGGCACGCAGATGCTCGCAACCACTACGGTGAAAAGTGTGAGGGGCAAACGATATCGCACCATGAAGAGCACCTCGGAATGCCCGATAGTTAGCACCTGTGCTAATTATGTGTCAAGCTGCAAGCGTGTGTTCGATCCCAACACTGTTTGCTATCAATCGCAGATCGCCTGCGCAGAAAAGTGTACTCGTCCAGAATGATGCGTGACACACGAAAAGGGGCTTCCTGCCACTGTTTTTCACTCTAAGGGTTCTTAAGCACTTACCGCTCGATCGGCGGGAAGCGTTCTGACCGCATTCTGACTGGTTGTTGTGAGCCTCTGCGAGGCTCCAGGCCTTGAATTCAGACTAATCGGTTGATTCTTCAGCCAGATCTCCGAGGCAGAAAGTGTCATTAATCATGTGGACGAATACATTCCCTTCCCTCCTGTCCCACTGGTGGTGTATAATTTTACCGAAGGGCACACGAAGAGCAGCGCGGCAGACAGTCACCTCACAGGTGGGATTTCAGCATTTTCTTTGTCCTCATCCAGCAGGGGCGTCCGGGTGTTCTTCTTTCGACCATGGAATCGCCTTGGGGCAGGCCCGTCCAACTTCGGTAGTTGGCCGGACAAGGGGGGAAACCTTTGTCGCTCGTAATTGAAGAAAAGTATGACCAGGTACGCCAGCTGATCGACATGGGCAAGGAGCGCGGCTACCTGTTATTCGACGAGGTGAACGACATGCTGCCGGCCGAGGTGCATTCCTCGGAAGAGATCGACGACCTGCTCTCCACCTTCGAGCGCAACGGCATCGACATCTACGAGGATGTCTCCAGTGCCAAGGCTGCGCGCGCTGCCGCAAAGGCCGCCGAGACCGAACCCAGAGAAGAATTGCCCACTGAGGAAGTCGAACTGGACCTGACGCCGGGAGCGCTCGAGAAAACCAACGACCCGGTGCGCATGTACCTGCGCGAGATGGGCACGGTGCCCCTGCTGACGCGCGAGGGCGAGGTGGCCATTGCCAAGCGGATCGAGCGCGGGCAGATGTTGGTGCTGAAGACCATCTCGCGCTCGCCGATTGTGCTCAAGGAACTCCTGGAGATTGGCGAGGAGCTGCGCAAAGGCACTCGCTCGATCAAAAAGATTGTCCAGTTCGACGACGAAGAGCTGACCGAAGGGAAGATCGAGAACAAGACCCGCCAGACCCTCCGCATCCTCGATAAGATCGAGAAGCTCTACCAGACGGCGCTTAAACAGACTACCAAGCTCGAAAACACCCCGAAATCGAAGAAGCACGCTTACCTGCGCGCTAAGTACGCGCTCGCGCGGACCCGCATCCAGGTGTCGCAGCTGGTCCGCTCAATCGACTTCAACCCGATGGAAAAGAAGCGGCTGATCGATAAGATTCGCTACACCGTCGCCGCCAAGGGCGAAACGGCCGCCGGAGCGCGCAAAGAGCTACGCTCGCGCCGCTCGGAGCTGAAAGAGATCGGAGTCTCGAGCGAGGTCGGCTTCACCGAGTTCAAGCGCACACTGCAACAAATCCTGCGCGGCGAGGCCGAAGCCGAACAGGCGAAGAAGGAGCTGACGGAGGCCAACCTGCGCCTGGTGGTCTCCGTCGCCAAGAAGTACACCAGCCGCGGCCTGGAGTTCCTCGATCTGATCCAGGAAGGCAATATCGGCCTGATGAGGGGGGCTGACAAGTTCGAGTGGCGTCGCGGCTACAAGTTCTCCACTTACGCCACCTGGTGGATTCGCCAGGGCGTCACCCGCGCCATCGCTGACCAGGCCCGCACGATCCGCATCCCGGTGCACATGATCGAAACGATCAACAAGCTGATCCGCACCAGCCGGCAACTGGTGCAGGAGCTTGGCCGCGAGCCGACTTCAGAAGAGATCGCGAAGCGCATGGATATCCCCCTCGACAAGGTGCGCAGGACCAGGAAGATCGCGCAGCAGCCCCTGTCGCTCGAGACGCCCATCGGCGAGGAGGAAGATTCGCATCTGGGCGACTTCATCGAGGACAAGGCGGTCGTGTCACCCTCGGACGCGGTCATCAACCTCAACCTGAAGGAACAGACGGCGTCAGTGCTGAAGACGCTCACCCCGCGCGAGGAAAAGATCATCAAGATGCGCTTTGGTCTGGACGATGGTAGCGAGCACACACTTGGGGAAGTGGGCCAAACGTTCGCCCTCACCCGTGAGCGTATCCGCCAGATTGAAGCCAAAGCGCTGGACAAGCTGCGGCACCCGTCGCGCTCGGGCCAGCTCCGCGTCTTCCTGGAAGGCTTTTTGTGAGAACAACACTGGACTGCCGCCCCGTTCGGTACTCGAGACCGGAAACGCCACCGGCGCTGTGAAGGAGAGGGAACATGAAGAACCTGTTTGTTGGGAACATGAGTTTTCAGACCACGGAAAGTGATTTGCAGGAGTTGTTCAAACCGTTCGGACAGATCACGCGCGTCCACGTAGTGATGGACCGAGAGACTGGCCGGGCACGTGGCTTCGCTTTTGTGGAAATGCCCAATAACGAAGAGGCCGCTAAGGCAATTGCAGGTCTCAACGGAAAAGAGGTCGGGGGACGCAACCTCAAGGTGAACGAAGCGCGCCCCAAGGCCGAGCGGAGCGCGCCACAGGGCGGCGGGAGCGGCCGAGGCGGATTCTCGACCGAGGATTACCGAACAGCGACGCGCCAGCCGCGTGAACCACGCTGGTAGCATCAAGCGATGTCTGTACCGTCCGGAGTATTGTGAGCGCCCTAATCCCATTTCAAGGAGATCCGATGGCCATCACGTTCCAAAAACGCCAAAAGGAAATGAAGCGACTGGAAAAGCAGCGTGTGAAGACGGAACGCCGTGCGCAGAAAAAACTCGCCAACCGCGCGGAAAACCAAGCACCGAGTGAAAGCACAGCCGTGGCCACCAAGTCGGAGCCGCAAGAATAACTGCGGGCGGCTTTCAGACTGGGTTCTCTGCCCCCACAAAGTCTCTCCAGGTTGGTCCAATCGCCGTTCGGGACGCGCCAC
The DNA here is from genome assembly GCA_041493955.1 of Terriglobia bacterium. Taxonomy (GTDB): domain Bacteria; phylum Acidobacteriota; class Terriglobia; order Acidiferrales; family UBA7541; genus QHYU01. The sequence goes on along the minus strand of JBGPZW010000002.1, from coordinate 12,268 downwards.
AGCTATCGGCCATGCGCGACCTGGAGGCGGAAGTGCCTGTACGAGTGCGAGAATGTTCCGACCAGGAGGCGACATGAGTCAGACAACCATTCAGGAGATTCGACCCTGGGAGCAGCCTGTTTGGAAACCTGCTCGAGGCAAAGGCGCGGTTCTTTTCTATCTTGTCCTGATTCATCTTCTGGCCATCGTCGGCCTGATTCTGTTCCCGTTGCCGAGTTCCCTGTAAAAGACCCCGCCGGGGTCAACTCCAGGCGGCCGCTACACGAGTCCTTTCATGCGGTTCAGGCGTTCTGGAGAGGGATTCCTCACCCCGGCAAGGCCGGGGTTCGGAATGACAACATAGGGCAATGGAGGCGACGAGGCGCCCGATGCAGGCAAACCCGCCGGCGGGACACGGGCGGTACGAAGCCGCGGGGCTAATCGTAGGCGAGGGCTTCGATGGGGTCTTTGCGGCTGGCGAGCCAGGCGGGATAGCTGGCGCCGAGCAGGCCGCCGAGCACGGCAATGACGGCGGCGCGAAGGATCCAGCCAGGAGTGATCAGGATCGAGAGGGTCGGGAACAGTGAGAGGAAGGCGGCGCGGGCGCCGTAGCTCATGGCAATGCCGGCGACGATGCCCAGGCCGCAGATGAGCGTGGTCTCCGAGAGCAGGGCCTTGACGATGTAGCCCTTGGACGCGCCGAGCGACTTGAGCACGCCGATCTCGCGCGTGCGCTCGACAACCGTGGTGTACATGGAAAGGAAAATCACCAGAAAACCGATGGCTACGGCCAGCGCGATCATGGAGCGGATGAAGGCCTCGAGGCCGGGGAGGCTGGAGGAGGTCATCAGGGAAAGGAAATCCTTGAGCGGGCGAATCTCATAGCGGGGGAAAATCTGCCGCAGCTCGTCCATGACGTTTTGGGTGTGTTCGGGACGGGTGCACTTGATGAAAAAGACCGAGGCTTTGTCGCGCGCGCCGGAAAGTTCCTGAAGAGTCTGGATGGGGACAAAGAGTCGCGCGCCCTTGCCGTGCTCAACAATGCCGGCAACGTGGAAATCGTGGTCGAGCAGGCGAAACGTTCCGTCCGCCAGGACATGCTTGGCTTTGGCGGCCCAATCGTCCACCAGGATGTCGTCGGGGCCAGAGATGTCGTGCCCCTGGTGAAAAACGAATCCCCCCGAAACGGCGCGAAAACTTTCCGGGTCGATGCCGTAGATGACGTCCACGCCGCCCGAGGAGCTGAATTGCAGCAGGACCGGCGCGACGGCCTGCACAAACTTCATCTCCGCCAGTTTCTCGCGGATCTTGATGGGCATGGGTGCGCCGCTGAAGGCCAGGAAGACCGAAGACGAGGGCGGCTGGAGCATGATGTCGGCGCCGATGCCTTCGATGCGCTTGGCGGTCTCCTGCAGCAGGCCGCTGGTGAGGCCGACAATGACCAGCACGAGCGAAACCTCGACGCCCACGGCCACCACGCTGACCAGCGTGCGCACCGGCCGGTGCAGGATGTTGCGCACGATCATCTGGCCGATCACGGGCGCACCGCCGTGTCGCCTTCGCCCACGCGGACCAGCTCGGTGCCTGGCGGCTGGTCGAGACGGAAGCGGTCGGCGGCAATGTCTTCGTTGAGCTTCAAAGTGGTGATGCGCACCCCGAGGCGATAGTCGTCGTGGGGCCGCGCGAGCGAGATCTGCCGCGGATAGCGAACGCCGGCCACGGGCTGCCAGTCGGCGTAGCCAATGTCGGCCAACAGGCGCCCGCCAGGCCCGTAGAGTTGGATGCGCGCGAGGCTCAAATCGGCGCGGTCGAACCAGATCTTGCGTGCGATCTCGAGCGGCGCGGAGCCGCGGAGGACGGTGAGGACGTAGTAGCGCGCGGGATCGGCATTGAGCTCCTCGAAGAGCACGGGCTGGTCGGCGGGCAGCTCCGACCAGAACAGCGCGTCGAGCAGATGCTGCGGGCGCAGATTTTCGATGGGCTTCTTCGCCGGGCGCTCGAAGGCGGCCCGGCCGACGATGAATTTGTTCTTCGAGGGGATGAAGATGCGGAAGGTTTCGCCGTCGCTGACCATGTCGAAGACGTTTTTGGCGACGACGGGGGCCTGGCCGATCATGCGGATGTGCGCGGGTCGCTGCGCGAGGATGAAGCCGCGAACGTCGTGGTACTCCTCGATGACGCCGGTATAAGCCGAGCCCGCCACGGGGGTCAGCTCGACGGCGGCGTTCAGGCTGCGCACGGCGCGCGCCTGCTGGTTGTACTGCGCGATGAGCTGGTCGGCGGTGGCGTCGAGGGCGGGGCGCACCTGTGCGGGCGGCACGACGCGCTTCTTGCTCACGGCACAACCGGCCGCCAGAAGCGGAAGCGCCGCCAGCCAGAGCATCCAGATTGGGGTCCGGCCTCTCAGTAAAGTCCTCTTCACAAAGAGAAAACGAGCAGTCTAGCGACCGCTCGCGGGGGTGTCAACCAAGCACGCTTGGAGCGCGCGCAAACGCGGCTACTGCGGGCGGGCCACCTCGACGGCGAGGCCTTCGAGCACGGGACGAACGCGGCGGATAACCTCGCTGGCCCACAAGCGGTTGGTAAGCAGGGTCAGGAAGCCGTTCTCGAAGTCGCACACGCCGCAAAAGAGATAGTTGGCGAACACGGGATGATAGCCATCCACGCCACGGCGCGCGAGATCACCTTCGACCGCTGGGTCGCCCGCGACCAGCGGCGCGCCGGCACGGACGCCAAAGGTCTCACCTTCAAAACGCTCCAGCAGCGCGGTCAGCGACTCGGGGCCAGGCGAAGCGATGACGATGCAGCGCTTCGCCGCTTCGCGAAACGCGATGCCGTGCGACCGGCAGAAGTCGCGCAGGCGGTCGAAGTGACTGAAGAAGTCCAGCGACCAGAGCTCGGCGGCAGCGAGCGACGCCAGGACCACGCTCCAGATGCGGGCGGCCTCAGGGCCGCGGACGGGCTCGCGGTTTTCCCGGTCGATCAGCTCGAGGCCCACGGCCTTGACGTCCTCGCCGAGATCGAGTGGCTCGACTTCGAGGCGGTAGCTGAGTGTCGCCACGCGCGGCCTACGCTTCGGCCTCATTGGGCGCGGCAAAGCGCCGCTGGAAATCAGGCGACTGCTTGCGCACCTCCAGCCAGTCGAAGAATGTATCCGGTGTTTCGAGCCAGATCTTGAACCACTGCATCACTTCCTGCTTTTCGGCGCGCTTGGCTGTGTCCACCTTGGGGTTGCGCGCGATCATCTCGGCGCGGCGCCGGCCTAATCGTGCCACCTCGAGCACGCGTTCGACCGCGGCGCGTTCGCTCTCGGCGCGAAACTTTCGCAGCAGCTCATCGAGGCGCACGATGCACATCTCCGCCTCGTCCAGGTCGGCGAAGTGCAGCAGGTCGTGGAACTCCTCTTCATAGCGGCCTTCGGTGTCGGCGCGCGTGGACCACACTACGCGCAACCCGGCCGTCTCCAGCACCCCGGCGATATAGTCGGGCGAAGTTTTCCCCGAGGCGCCCAGCCGCGCGATCATCTGCCGGCGGATTTGTTCGACCTCGGCGGGAGTGAAGCGCGCCACGCCCAGTTCGCGCGCGATCTCCAGAATCTTCGCCTTCTTGGTGGGATGTGAGGTCTGCTTCATCGTGGCCCCTTGCGGTTGTTCTTTTTTCTCCCCGGTGGCGGGACGGGCGTGGTTTCCTGCGGCTTTTCGCCGCCGTTTTGCCCCTGGCCGTTCTGGGCGAGCAGGCGGCGGTAGCGCGCCACGTTCCGGTTGTGCTCCTCGAGGGTCTCGCTGAAGAAGTGCCCGCCCTCGGTGTTGGCCACGAAGTAGAGATAGTTCACGTCGGATGGCTCCAGCGCCGCGCGCAGCGAAGCCTCGCCCGGGTTGGCGATCGGTCCGGGCGGGAGGCCGCGGTAGCGGTAGGTATTGTAGGGCGAATCGAAGCGCAAATCGCCGGAATCGAGTTTACCGCTGTATCGGTCGGCGAGCTCGAGCGCGTAAATCACGGTGGGATCGCATTGCAGGGCGACTCCGCGGCGCAGCCGGTTGGTGAAGACGCCGGCGACCAAGGGCCGTTCTTCGCGCACCGAAGTTTCGCGTTCGACCAGCGAGGCCAGCGTCACCGCTTCGCCCACGGAAAGCCCGGCACGATTGCGGGCAGCTTCGGGCAGTGAGGCCCAGGTCCGGCGGAAGCGCTCGACCATCGCGATCACAATCTCCTGCGCGGAGACACGGCGCGGAAACTGGTAGGTCGCAGGAAAGAGGAAACCCTCCAGGCCACCGGCCGCGGGGGCCAAGTCGTGAATGGGCGAGGTATCGCGCACGGCCTTGAGGAAAGCGGCGCGGGTGGTGAATCCCTCGCGTTCCATCAGGCCGGCAATGTCGAACATCGTGAAGCCTTCCGGCACCGTGACCGACTTCACGTACACGCGGCCTTCGGCGATGACGGCAAACACCTGAAAGGCGGTCTGCGGGCGGTCGAAGAAATATTCACCGGCCTCGAGCTTGCGCCCGGCGCGCCAGCGGCAGAGCAGCTCAAAGGCGAGGCGGCTGCGCACCACACCCTTTTCGGCCAGCAGGCGTGCGATGGCTTTCCCTGATGCGCCGCGGGGCACCTCCACGAAAGCGCCTTCCTGGGGGAAACCCTGGTAGGGCCGATAGAGCGCGGTCCAGAGCCATCCGACCAGCAGGACGAGGCCCAGGAAAACGATGAGTAGGATGCGCCGCATGTCAGCCCCTGGCCTGCTTGCGGGCGTGTTCTCGGTCCAAGTAGCCGCGCAGGATCACGGCCGCAGCGACCTGGTCGAGTTGCGCTGCGTTTTTACGGCCTCGCCCGGCAATGCGCTTGCGCGCGTGAGTTTCCCGCGGCTGGAGCTGCTGCGCTTCCCAACTGCTCAAGCGCTCGTCCACCAGTTGCACCGGCAGCCCCAGGTGCTTTGCGAGGCGCGCGGCAAAGCGCGCCGCTTCCTCGGCCATCTCGCTCGGGCTGCCGTCCAGATGGACCGGGTGGCCCACCAGGATGAGCCGAACGCCATGGACACGCACAATTTCGCGGAGGCGGCGCAGATCGTTGCGGCGGTTGGAGCGCGTGAGCGTGGCCAACGGCTGCGCGGTCAGCCCCAGCGCGTCGGACAGCGCCAGGCCGATGCGGCGGCGGCCGTAATCCACGGCGAGGACCGGGGCGAGCGGCAACGCAGAGGTTCGTGCGGCAGGCGATTCGCCGGCAGAGAGTGACGCGCGCGGAGAAGAAGTCATATCTGAATATTATAACGTGAGTGGCCCCGCGCGGCAGAAAAGCGCCGCAGCGTGCCGCTGTGTTCGCGCTAGGGTTGGCGGCCGCGCTGTTTCTGCTCCCACATCGGCCAGTAGCCCAAGGTCTGCATCTGCTTGTCGAGGCCGGTCTCCTTCATCAGGGCTTCAATTTCGGCGCGCGACTGCCGCTTCCCCAGCCGCTCGGCGCGCTCGGCGATGCCGAAGACGGTGACCGCAGCAAGCGCGGTGTGCAGCTTCAGTTCGCGGATGTCCACTTTGTCGAAGGTGTCCGAGGAGGCGTGATAGTTGGGCAGGTAGTTAGCTTCCTCCTGGTTGGCGACGAGGGTAGGTACGCCCTCGAGCAGAAAATCTAGATTGTCGGTGCCGAAGAACGCATCGGCGGTGTGCCGATTTGCGCCCCAGGACTCCACCGACTTCAGGATTTCGCGGACGGCGGCTTCGATGTCCTTGCGCCCGCCCAGCGAATAGCCGGTGACGCGGCCGATGCCCGCGTCATAAACCACCACCGCCACGGCACGGTCGAGTTCCGCGCGGTGCGCGCGCACGTAGGCCCAGGAACCCAGCGTGCCCTGCTCTTCGCCGGAGAACAGCACAAACCGGATGGTGCGCCGCGGGCGCAGGCCGGTGGCCTCAATGGCGCGTGCCGCCTCGACCACCAGCGCGGCGTTGCAGCCGTTGTCGAGCGCGCCGGTGCCCAGCTCCCAAGAATCGAGATGCGCGCCCAGCAGGACGAATTCATCGGGCTTCTCGCGGCCGCGGATCTCGGCGACGACGTTTTCCTGCTCGACCGGCGCGCCGACTTCATTGGGCATGGTGAGACGTACCCGCACCGCGTGCCCGGCGGCCAGGAAGCGCGCCAGGCGGTGCGCATCTTCCCGCGTCACGATGGCCTGCGGCAAACGGTCCAGCTCGCCAGTGACCAGCGAATTCTGATGGCGGTAGAGCAGCCCGCGTTCGCGCGTGGACATCCAGAGGATCGCCGTAGCGCCCGACTTCACCGCGCGATCAATAATCCCCGGCGCGCGCAGATAATCGTTGAACAGATCCTCCCAGGCTTTCCCGATCTCCGAGTGCACCAGCAGGATGGCGCCCCGGACCGCGCCGCCCGCGCGCGCGAAGTCGGTCTCACCGCCTTCGCCGACGTCCACCACATTCGCTTCCAGGCCTGCGGCCGGAGTGGGCGGCGACCAAGCCAGCGAGACCAGACGCACCGGGAAGGGTGTGGGCGACAAAACCTCGAGCCGCGTGGCTCCCTCGCGCCATGTCAGCGGGATGGTGTACTTCTCCGTCTGCACGGCGTCCACGCCCGCGGCGCGGAACGCGGCAACCCCCCAGGCCACCGCGCGGCTCATCGCCGCCGAGCCGGTCATCCGCCCGCCGATCTCGTCGGTCAACCGGCGCAGGTTTTCCTCAAGGGGCGACGGTCCCAGGGCATTGGCAATGATTTTCCGATTCGCCTCCTCGCAGAGTGACGCGGAAGGCTCGGCCGAGCAGCCGCCGGTGCCCTGGACCTTCGGCGCTAGCGTGTCCGGCTTGACGGGTGGTATCTGCGCCGCCCCCGGAAGCAGGGAAAGCAGGAGGCAAGTAAGGACGGACGCAGGGGGCAAGCATTTGTGTAGAGGCATGTGTGTCACTCCTCAGTAGGGAAGCCGTGTGGCCTGTGGCGCTCCACACAGGCACGACAACAGTCCGCGGATTATAGCGCAGGAATACGCCGTCAGCGGGCCGAGAGAACTGCGTCGGTGATGCGAGCCACCTGGACCATTTCGGCGACGTCGTGGACGCGGACGATGTGCGCGCCGCCCAAGATGGAGGCGGCCACTGTCGCGGCGGTGCCCCAGAGGCGCTCGCTGACGGCCAAAGGTTCGACACCTTCCCGGGAATGTTTCCTCACAGGTTCTCCCGTCTCCGACGCGCGGGCACGCGCCAGCGCGGCCCCGATAAAAGTCTTGCGGGAAGTGCCAATCAGGAGCGGATAGCCGAGGCGCGCGAGTTCGGGCAGGCGGGCCAGCAGCTCGAAATTCTGCTTAAAACTCTTGCCGAAGCCAATGCCCGGGTCGACGACGATTTGCGTCCAGGAGACGCCCGTTTTGCGCGCGCGTGCCACGGCGGCGCGCAGGCCAGCGGCGACGTCGCGCAGGACGTTGCGCGCAAACGGGTGCTTCTGCATCGTACGCGGCACGCCGCGCATGTGCATCAGGATGAGCGGCACGCGATGGCGCCGCGCGAGTTCGGCGAGCGCCGGGTCGGAGCGCAGCGCGGAAACGTCATTGATCATCTCTGCGCCGGCGGCCACGGCGGCTTCAGCCACGGCGGACTTCCGCGTGTCAATCGAGATGGGGATGCTCAACCTGCCGCGCAGGCCTTCCAGGACGAGCAGGACGCGCTGGAGTTCCTCTTCGGCTGAAATTCCCACCGAGCCCGGACGCGTGGATTCGCCGCCGATGTCGAGGATGTCCGCGCCGGCGCTCTCGATCGCCAAGGCACGCTCAATCGCCTTGCCTGGGTCAAAAAACAGCCCGCCGTCCGCGAAACTGTCCGGCGTGACGTTGAGCACGCCCATCACCAGCGTGCGCCGGCCCAACACGAGCGTGCGCGTGGGCAGCCGCAGGCGGAAGATTCTGCGCCGAATCATGGCCAGCGATTAAACCACACCGCCGCGTGCCGGGTGGCGGGTTTGTGTAGCGGCGGCCGGAACTTGTCCCGAGCCCCGACTTCGTCGGGGAAACCTTGCGAGGGGGGCCACCGCGTAATCACGTCGACGTCAAAACCCTCAGAGGGATCCCTCGCTTCGCTCGGGATGACAATCCAGACTTCTCAAGGTCCTGCGGGAACGTAGTAGGCGACGCGATGCGTGAGGCGCGCGTCGCGAGGGGCCGCCAACTCGACGCGCAGTGCCCGCCAGCCTGACCGGGTGAGTCCCGCGGAGGGGTAGTAGCCCAGGGTGTATTGGGAGGTCAGATTCGCGGCGATGCGGCGATAGACTTCGCTCAGCGTTCCAATCTCGCGCAGGAAATAGAGCTGTCCGCCGGCGCGGCGCACCAGTTCAGCCAGATACAGCGTGTAGTGCGGCATCCCCAGGTCGCGCGCCGCCGGCGTGACGAGCATCTCGCTACGGCGCGCCGCGAGCCACGCGTCAGTCATGGCGCGCGGCCGGGGTTGCGTGGAAATCGCGTACACCTCGACGCCGTCAGCAGCCAGTTCCCGCGCGACATCCTCAAAGGCCAGCCGGTTGGCGCGCTGGCCCGGCTGCGGCAGGGCGCTCGTCGGGTTCCAACCGAGGCCCAGGCCGCTGTCCTGGCCGTCGGTGAGCAGGACGATGGCTTTCCGGCCGGTGCGGCCGCGGAAGAGCTCCCGCGCGGCGAAGTACACCGCCTGGTAGATGTTTGACTCGCGCGAGTCGGCTACCTGGGCAAGCGCCGGCGAGGCAATCGCGCGTTCGAGCAGGATGCGATCGCGCGAGAACGGGAGCAGGAGCTGCGTTTCGCCGGCGAACGCGACCACGGCCACTTCATCCTGCAACGAGATCTCCTTGGCGAGTGTGCGCGCGGCTGCTTTCATCTCCGTCAGTTCGCGGAAGACGCTGGGGCTGGCGTCGAGCACCAGGGCGATGCTGGCAGGCTCGCTCGAGGCGTCGAAGTGGGCGATCGCCTGCGGGACGCCATCCTCAAAGAGGCGGAAATCGCCGCGGCCCAGCCCGCGCAGCGGCGTGCCGTCAGAGGCGAACACGTTGCAGGCCACTTCGACCAGACTCACGCGGGCGCGGATCGCCTCCGGCGCTCGCGCGGCGCCGGACACGGTTGCCGGCCCGCCCGCCGGCACAGAAACCTCCCGCAATTCGCCCGTGGCGGAGTCGCGCCGCAGCGTCACGCCACGATCGAGCCGCCGTGGCCGTGGCAGCTTCGCTCTCTTCTTGGGCTTCGGTTGGAGTTTCTGGTCGGGTTGCTGCTGGGCAGGGAGCGCCGGCACCACCAAGAAAACCACGGCCACAACGGCAGCGAGGAGACGCGACGCAATGCGCTTCGATTCCCGCACAGCGGAGCAGTATGCCAGAGGCGTGACCCTCGCGAGTTAATCGATGTCGAAATCGCGCAGGGGCTTTTCGACCGGTTGATCTTTGGCTTTCTTCAAGGCTTCTTCAAACTTGCGGGTGAGCACGTCTTCTTTATTCTTCTCGGCTTCCCAGGACTCGCGGAATTTGTCTTCGCGGCGCTGCGCTTGGTCCTGCAGAATGCGCGCGGCGTCGCTGATGTCCACGTCCGGCGCGATCCTGGGCGGGGGCTCGTGGAAGAGCACCACGGCAAGCTGTGCGTCCACGGTGAGCTTGGCCTTGCAGCAAGGGCAGGTGACCTCGACCGGCGGTGCAGCCTTCTTCGCCATGGCTGTATTCTACGCCAGCAGAGGTGTGTCGCGCGAGGCTAGTAGAGGATCAGGCGGGCCGGCCAGTCTTATCCCTTGGTGAAGCCGGGAGCAGGGCGCAGCTCGGGCCGCGGCGCGGGCTTGGGTTCGGCGCCGGGAACCGGCTGCGGCGGCGAAGGTGGGGCGGGTCGAATCTTCTCCGGGAGTGGCTTGCCTTCGATGAGCAGCTTGAGGTCGACGGCGTCGAGCACTTCGCGCTCGAGCAACGCCTGGGCGATGCGCTCGAGGGCCTGGCGATTGGTGAGCAGGATCTGGCGCGCCCCCTCGTAGGCGTAGGTGACGATTTTCTTCACTTCTTGATCTATGTGGATGGCGGTGTCTTCCGAGTAGTCGCGGTGCTGCGCGATCTCTCGGCCGAGGAAGATGGCCTCTTCCTTCTTGCCGAAGGCCAGCGGGCCGAGCTCGCTCATACCCCACTCGCAGACCATGTTCCGGGCGATTTCGCTGGCGCGCTCGATGTCGTTACCTGCGCCGGTGGTGATATGGCCAAGGAAAATCTCCTCGGCGGTGCGGCCGCCCATCAGCACGGTCAGTATGCCCTCGAGATAGCTCTTCGTGTAGGTATGCTTGTCGTCGATGGGCAACTGCATGGTGACGCCCAGGGCCATTCCGCGCGGGATGATGGTGACCTTGTGCAGCGGGTCGGCTCCGGCGGTCATGGCCGCAACAAGCGCGTGGCCGGCCTCGTGATAGGCGGTGTTCCGTTTCTCCTCCTCAGAGAGGATCATGGACTTACGCTCGACGCCCATCAGGACTTTGTCCTTGGACATCTCAAAATCGGCCATGATGACGAACTTGCGGTTCTGGCGCGCGGCCCACAGCGCGGCCTCGTTGACGAGATTAGCCAGGTCAGCACCGGAGAAGCCCGGCGTGCCGCGGGCAAGCACGGAGAGATCCACATCTTCGGCGAGCGGCACCTTGCGCGTGTGCACGCGCAGAATTTCCTCGCGGCCCTTGATGTCCGGCCGGGGCACCACCACGCGCCGGTCGAACCGGCCGGGGCGCAGAAGCGCGGGGTCGAGCACGTCGGGGCGGTTGGTGGCAGCGATCAGGATGACGCCCTCGTTGGACTCGAACCCGTCCATCTCGACCAGCAAAGCGTTGAGCGTCTGCTCGCGCTCGTCGTGACCGCCGCCCAGGCCGGCGCCGCGATGGCGGCCGACCGCATCGATTTCGTCAATGAAGATGATGCAGGGGGCGTTCTTCTTGCCCTGCTCGAAGAGGTCGCGCACGCGGCTGGCGCCCACGCCGACAAACATCTCGACGAAGTCCGAGCCCGAGATCGAGAAGAAGGGCACGTTGGCTTCTCCGGCGATCGCGCGGGCCAACAGGGTTTTGCCCGTGCCCGGCGGGCCGACCAGCAACACGCCCTTGGGAATGCGCCCGCCAAGCTTCTGAAATTTCTGCGGATCCTTCAGGAAGTCGATGATCTCCTGGAGCTCTTCCTTGGCCTCATCGATCCCGGCCACGTCCTTGAAGGTGGCCTTTTTCTGCTGCGCGGTGAGCAGGCGCGCGCGGGATTTGCCGAAACTCAGGGCCTTATTTCCGCCCGCCTGCATCTGGCGCATCATGAAGATCCAGAAACCGACCAGCAGGAAGAGTGGCGCGGCGTTAAGCAGGAACGTGAGCCAGTCGCCGCGGGTGACTTCCTTGACGCGGAGGAGCACGCCTTTGTCGCGGAGCTGTTTGGCCAGGTCCGGTGCGGCCTCCTTGAAAATGGTGACCCGGAACTTGGGCGGGTTGCCCTCGCGGAGCTCGCCCTGGACCTCATAGCTGTTGGGGGAGAGATAGAGAATGACCTCGCGCACATTGCCCTTGTCCACCTGGGCTATGAACTCGCCGTAGCTGGGCTCCTGTTCGCGAGCGGACTGGCCGCTGGCGGAAACCATTTTCCACAACACCACGCCCAGCAGGATGATGAACATCCAGAAAAGAATCGTTTTTGCTGTTGAACTCGAGTTCACGGCTTTACCTCGCCTCAGCTACCGGGCCCGGCCGCGGGATCTGCGCGCTGGCTTGCCCCACATCCCGGCCGCGCGCCGCCCCGCTCCGCCGAGCAGGCCGACGTAGGGTAGGTTGCGATACCATCCCCGCCCACCGGACAATCCATAGCCCGCCAGTTGATTAGAAGCAGCCACAAAACCAAAGTAATCCGGCTGCAGGTTCACCTTGCGGTCCTGGGGCTTGTCCACTAGGACAGCCAAGCGCAAGGAGCGGGGACGGCTTTCCAGCAGCCGCTTGACCAGGAAATCCTGGGTCACGCCGGTATGCAACACCGCGTCTACCAGCAGGACGTCGCGATCCTTCAACTGAGGCTGGTGGCTGAAGAAAACTTCCCGGCGATCATACCCATCCAGTGTAACATCCCGCATCTCCGAACGCACGAAATGGCAAATGACCGGGCCGGAGATCCGCCGGACCAAGTCGGCCCCGAAGATGAAGGCATTTTCCAAGATGAACACGACGTCCAGGGTGCGGCCGGCGTAGTCGCGGGAGATGGCCCGCCCCAGGCTGGCCACGCGCGACGCCAGCCGCGCCGGCGAATACATCACTTTCAGCCCAGCCTTCACAGCGCTTCCTCTCGAATCAGCAGGGCGATCCGCGTT
>JBGPZW010000095.1:0-12908 GCA_041493955.1 Terriglobia bacterium | reverse complement strand
GTCCAGGTGGCTGTCTTGCCCTCTCCGGCCGCTGAAATCGTAGCCCGGGTATTTCGCGATAAATCGCCTTCGGCCGGGCCAGCCCCGCCCGCTGTGACGACGGGCCCGAATCCGGCCCCTGCAGTGGTCGCGGTCCCGGTAACGCCGCCGAAACCCGAGGTAAGGGTTTCTCCTTTTGTCAGTGAGAACGACGTCCGCGTGGCCATCACCCGCCAGCAGAAGATCTTCATCGGCCCGAAGACCATCGTTACTCCCTCGGCCCGCGACCTTGGCGTGGCACACGAAGTCTTCGTCGAAACAGACCTTCGCCCCACCGCCGCGAAGTAGCCGCGGTCTTTCTCGAAAGCCGGGAAAAGCTTGCAAACCAAGGTTGTTCGCTGCAAACCTCTCCCCTATACTCAGCTTCTAACTTTCTGAGGCCTTCATCTCCATGCGCACTTCGCAAGCTGCGCGATACGCCCGCTGGGCCGCTCTGGCGGCCATTCTGTTGACCGCCTGCGTGGCCGGCGTGTTTACCTACCGCGCCTGGCAGGCGCGGCTGGTGCGCCAGCTGGCGCCTCCGGCGGTACCGCCCACCGTGCAGCAGCGCTCGGCGGGGTTTTCCTTCTCTAAAGTGGAAAAGGACAGCACGCTGTTCACCGTCCGCGCCTCCCGCGCCACCGAGTTCAAGGAAGGCAACAGGAACCTGCTCGAAGATGTCTCCATCACTATCTATGGCCGCGCGGGGAACCGTTCCGATAATATCCACACGCACGCCTGCGACTATTTGCGCGACACCGGGCGCATCGTTTGCGCCGGCGAAGTGCAGATGGACCTGCAGAGCGCCGAAGACGCCCGGCGGTCTCCCGTCGCGACGCCGGGTGGTGTCCCCTCCGCGCGGGTCATTCACGTGGGCACCAGCAACATCTCCTTCGATCGCGAGACCGGCGAAGCGCGTACGGATCGCCCTGTAATTTTCCAGTTTCCCTATGGCGAGGGTCGTGCCCTCGGTGTGATCTACCGTTCCGAGGACGGTGTCGTGCGCCTCGCGCGGGACGTGGAGCTGACCCTGACGCCAGCGCCTGCGCGGGGGTCCCCTTCGCGCGCCGGAACTGAAGCGGCCGCGCACCAAACTGAGCAGGTGGTTCTCACGGGTAGCAGCCTCGAGTATCGCCGCGACACGCGCATCTTGCGTCTGTTGGCGCCGGTGCGAGCCCGGCAGGGCCAGCGCGAGCTTCTCGCCGGCGAGCTCGCTCTGGAGCTCGACGCCAACTTGCGCGCCAGGCGCCTCGCGGCCCGCCTTCAGCCGGAGCTTCATTCCACCGAACCGCGCGGCCAGGCGACGCTCACGGCCGATGAGCTTGCGGTGCTGTTCCGCCCAGAGGGTTGGGCCGAGCGCATCCTCGCTACGGGCAGGGTTCGAGGCAGCGTAAGGGGAGGTGCTGGCGAGGACCGCCTGGAAGCAGAGAAGCTGGAACTCGAGATGGTGCCGCGACAAAACCAGCCCTCCGCGCTCACCGCCAGTGGCGCGGTGAAGGCGCAGGCAGACCACCGTGGTGTCTCCCAGCGACTGGCAACCTCTGCGCTGCGGCTCCACTTTGCCGCCGGGCGTGATGCCCGCGAGCGCCGGCTCGACCATGCCGAGACCCTGGCTCCAGCTACCGTCGAGTGGACGGGCCAGAACTCGGGCACCGGCAAGACCACAAAGGAAATTATGCGTTTGCGCGGCCAGCAACTCGCGGCCCAATTCGACGAGCGCAACCAGATGCGAGTTCTGACCGGTCGCGACGGAGTTGAGATCTTCCGCGAGTTGCCCGGCCGCCCCGCGCAGGTGGCTACCGCGCGCGAGTTCGCCGCGAAGTTCAGCCCCGTCGGCGAATGGACGGACGTGGACGCGCGGGGCGACGTGCACCTGCGTGATGCCAACCGCGCGGCACAGGCCGATCACGCGATCCTGGTGCGCGCCGCCGACAGCGTCACTCTGACGGGCTCAGTATTGCTCGTCGATCCCGCCACGCGAACCACGGCGCGATCGCTTGCCTTCAACCAGCGCACCGGGGATCTCCGCGCCGATGGTGACGTCCGGACAATCGAGCTTTTGCCGGGGCGCAGCGGCGTCACGAACCTGGCGCCTCAGCCAGCAAACCTTTCTTCCGAGCGCCTGCAGGCCAACTCCTCGGGCGGCCGCGCGGTTTACTCCGGCCACGCCCGGCTCTGGCAGGGCGACGCGGTGGTGGAGGCCGATTCGATTGAGCTGCTGCGGGAGGCCCGGCAACTGCACGCCCGTGGCAAGGTCGCCGCCGTCTTCCCGCAGGCTACTGGCTCTTCGAGTGCTTCACCCCCCGACCGGCCCGGATCGGCCAGAGTTGCAAGCCCGGCCGCTGCCGGGCCCGACCTTTGGCGCGTTCGCGCCGGGTCGCTGACTTACTCCAGCGCCGAGGCACGGGCTCAGCTTGAGCAAGGCGTCGTTGCTCAGGCCCGCCAGGGGCAGGTCAGCTCCCCGGTCTTGGAGCTGTTCTTCTCTCCCGAGGCTGCTCCCGCCGGGCCGGGCGCCCTCCAGTTGGCCCGCGCGGTGGCCTCGGGTGGCGTGACCGTGCGCTCCGGACACCGGCAGGGCGAGCGCCGTGGCACCGCCGAGCGCGCCGAGTACACCGCCGCCGAGGGGAAATTCGTTCTTTCCGGCGGCCGGCCCACGCTCTACGATGCCTTTCGCGGCACAACCACGGGCCGTCAATTGACCTTCTATTTTGCGGATGATACGATTGTCGTGGATTCTGAGGAAGGATCGCGCACGCTGACCAGGCACCGGGTCGAGAAATGAAGCGGTATGCCCAAGCTGCAAGCCGTCGATCTCAGTAAGTCCTATCGCGGTCGAAAAGTTGTCGATGACGTCGACCTGGAGATTGGACAGGGTGAGGTCGTTGGGCTCCTGGGTCCTAACGGCGCGGGCAAGACGACAACCTTCTACATCCTGGTCGGTCTGGCCCGTCCGGATTCCGGGCGCGTCCTCCTGGACGGAGACGATATCACCGACCTCCCCATGTACCTCCGGGCCCGCAGCGGCATCAGCTACCTTCCCCAAGAGCCTTCGGTCTTTCGCCAGCTGACTGTCGAGGAAAACCTGCTGGCCGTGCTGGAGACTCTGCCGCTCACTCCGGAACAGCAGCGCGACCGTCTGGAGGAGCTTCTGGCCAAGATGGGACTCGAAGCCGTGCGGTATAACGGCGCCTACACCCTTTCCGGCGGGGAGCGCCGGCGGCTGGAAATCGCGCGCTCGCTGGTGCTTGAGCCGACATTCATTCTCCTGGACGAGCCCTTCTCCGGCATCGATCCCCTCACGGTGGTGGACATCCAGAAGATCATTGCAGATCTGAGCGCCGCCGGGATTGGCGTGCTGGTCACCGATCACAACGTCCGGGAGACGCTGAGCGTGACCGACCGCGCCTATATCATCAACAATGGCAGGATTTTTCGCGCCGGCACCCCCGGCGCCCTGAGCAACGATGCGGAAGTGCGCCGCGTGTACTTGGGCGACCATTTCCGCCTGAACTGAATGGCGGGCGGATCAGCCCGGTCAAACCATGAACTGGCAAGGCCTCAAACTCAACCTCAAGGTCACGCAGAAGCAAATCCTCACGCCCGGCCTGGTCCAGATGGTCAGCGTGCTCGCCCTCAACCGGCTCGAGCTGCGCGAGATGATCAACCAGGAGATGGTTGCCAACCCGGTGCTCGAGGAGCTGAGCGACGACGGCGTGGTCAGCGAGAACTACAGCGACGAGGCCTTCGTCAAAGCCGAGACCGAGAAGGTTCCCGAAACCGAGGCCGCCAATCCCTTCGACGAGTTCGACATCGCCTCGTTCTTCAATCAGTACCTGGACAGCGGCGGCGGCAGCGACCACCGCGAGCGGGAGCAGATCGAGCGCCCCTCGTTTGATAAATTCCTCTCCTCGCCGCAGGGCCTTTCCGAGCACCTGACCTGGCAATTGAGCGTCACCATCTGCAGCGAAACAGTCCGCGAAATCGCCGACTCGATCATCGGCAATCTCGATGAGGATGGCCACCTGACCGCGTCGCTCGAGGAACTCACCCAGAACGGGCGCTACTCCATGGAGGACGTCGAGGAGGCCCTGGCCGTGGTGCAGGAGTTTGACCCGCTGGGCGTGGCTGCGCGCGACCTCCGCGAGTGCCTGCTCATTCAGCTCCGCACGCTCGACCCGCAGAATACCCTGGCCCAGCAGATTGTTTCCGACCATCTCAAGCAGTTGCAGTCGAATCAGCTGAAGGAGATCGCCCGGGCACTGAACCGCCCCATCGAGCTCGTGAAGCGCGCCGTGGACGTGATTAAGAAGCTCGACCCGCGCCCTGGCTTGCGCTATAACAAGACCGAAGCGCGGCTGGTCGAGCCCGACGTCTATTTCCGCAAGGTGGATGATGAGTGGCAGGTGTTCATGAATGAGGATGACCTGCCGCAGCTCCGCCTGAGCCCGGTCTATCGCCGCCTTCTCGCCCGTGACGCCGCCGACCGCGAGGTGCGCAACTACGTCAAGGAGCGCTTCAGCGCCGCCATCCAGTTGCTCAAAAATATCGAGCAGCGCAAGCACACCATCCTGCGCGTCTGCCAGGCCATCATCCGTCGCCAGGGCCCATTCCTCGACCTCGGCGCCGACAGCCTCAAGCCGATGATGATCAAGGAAGTGGCTGAGGAGGTGGGCGTGCACCCCTCGACGGTCAGCCGCGCCGTGGCCAGCAAATACGCCCACACGCCGCAGGGCGTGCTAGAACTGCGGTCGTTCTTCTCCGAATCGGTCAACGGCCCGGAGGGCGGCGCGATGTCGCTGCTTACGCTGAAGCGGGTGGTGAAGAAGATGATTGAGGAAGAGAATTCCGCCCACCCGCTCACCGACGACCAGATCGCCAAGAAGCTGGACGAGGCCGGCATCCACGTCACGCGCCGGACCGTCGCCAAGTATAGGGAAGACCTGCGCATCCCCAGCACCCACCAGCGCCGGGTGAAGGCCTAGGCGCGCCGGGCGTGAAGCGCCAGGCGACGCGCGGCATCGGACAACTGGTGATTCTCACCGGGCTGAGCGGCTCGGGCAAAAGCACGGTGCTGAAGACTTTCGAGGACCAGGGCTTCTACTGCGTGGACAACCTCCCGGTGGAATTGATCCCCACCTTCAGCGAATTTCACATGCATGCCAGCGGGGAGATCGGACGCGCGGCGCTGCTGGTGGATGCGCGCGAGGGCACGCAGCTCGAACGGCTGCCGGCCATCTACCGCAAACTGCGGCGCGAATACCCTGCGGCGCTGGTCTTCATCGAGGCCTCCGATGAGGCCCTGCTGCGCCGCTTCAGCGAGACACGCCGGCCGCATCCGCTGGGTCACGACCGGCCCATCCGCGAGGGCCTGCACCGCGAGCGCAAGATGATGGCGCCGATCCGCAAGTTGGCCGACGTGGTCCTCGACACCACCAGGTTCAACGTGCACGAGCTGCGCCACTTCATCACCGAAAGATTCAAGAATCCGGACCGGCGGCCCTTGCTGGTCTCGCTGGTGAGTTTCGGTTACCGCTTTGGCATCCCGGGCGACGTTGACCTGGTCTTCGACGTGCGCTTCCTGCCCAACCCGCACTTCGTGCCCCGGTTGCGGCCCTACTCGGGGAAGGACCCTCGGGTGGCGCGCTACATCCGTTCGTTTCCACAGAGCAATGAGTTTCTCCGCCGGATTGAGGGTCTGCTGGTTTATCTGATCCCGCACTATATCCGCGAGGGGAAGAGTTATCTGACGATCGCCTTCGGCTGTACAGGGGGCCGCCATCGCTCGGTCATGTTGGCCGAAGCGGTTCGCAGGGCGCTCGGGCGCCGCGGCTATCCGGCGAAAGCGGTGCACCGCGACATCGACCGCTAAGCGGCTTGACAATTCTGGCTCCGATTCGTAGCGTAGCGGGTTTGCGCGCCACATCGGAGCGGCGCAGGGGGCATGCGGGCCTTGAATGGAGCGGGAGAACTCGGTCGC
Organism: Terriglobia bacterium; assembly: GCA_041493955.1. GTDB lineage: Bacteria > Acidobacteriota > Terriglobia > Acidiferrales > UBA7541 > QHYU01. The sequence continues at coordinate 6,913 of JBGPZW010000095.1, read as the reverse complement.
TTGCTGGGCGTGGTCCGGCCGTACAAGGGCCGGCTGGCGGTGGCGGTGTTCCTGCTGGCCCTGACCGGAGTTGCGGACGGCATCACGGCGCTGATGATTACGCCCGCCTTCGACCGCGTGCTGAACCCGGCGACCACCGATCCCACCCTGCCTCTCGTCAAACTGCCCTTTGGCGGACCGACCATCTACCTCAATGCGTTCTTTCCCAGCCACATCCGCTACGTCTGGACCGTCTTCGCGATCTCGGTGGTCGTGCTCTTCCTGGGCAAGGCAGTTGCGGAGTTTTTCGGCACCATGCTGGTGCAATACATCGGTCATGCCAGCGTAACGGATCTGCGCAACCGCGTTTATGCGCGGCTGATCCGCCAGCCGATCGGATTCTTTCAACACCATCCGATCGGCCAGGTGATGTCGTCGGTCATCAACGACGTCGAGCGCGTGCGCAGCGCGCTCTCCGACTGGCTGGCGGATTACTTCAAGCAGCTCTTCAGCCTGGTGGCTTTCGCCGCTGTGCTCTTTCTGGTCAACTGGAAGATGGCGCTGGGCTCGGTGGTGCTGCTGCCGCTGGTGATCTGGCCGGTGGGCAAACTGGGGCAGCGCATCCGCCGCTCCGTCGAGAAGAGCCAGACGCGCCTGGCCGAGCTCAATCAGATTCTGCAGGAGACGGTGAGCGGCAACCGCGTGGTCAAAGCCTTCGGGATGGAAGACTTCGAGATTCAGAAATTTCGCGCCACGGCGCGGCGCCTGCTGCGCGAAAACATGCGCTGGGTAAGCGCCTATGTGATCACGTCGCCGCTGATGGAGTTGCTGGGTGCCGTGGTCATCGCCATGGTCCTGCTCTACGCCCGCGACCAGATCCGCCACCACGAGATGACCACCGGGCAGTTCATGACGTTCATTTTCGCCCTTTTCAATGCCTATGCGCCGGTCAAGCGCATCGGCGCGGCCTATCAGCAGTTCCAGCAAGCGCGCGGCGCCAGCACGCAGGTCTTCAAGTTTCTCGCGCTCGAAGAAGAAATGGCCGAGCGGCCCGGCGCCAGGGCGCTGCCCCTGTTTTCCCGCCGTGTGGAATTCGACGATGTGAGCTTTGCCTACGATTCGGATCCACCGGTGCTGCTCAATATCCGCCTGACGGCGCAGGTGGGCGAGGTGGTGGCCATCGTGGGCTCGAGCGGGGCGGGGAAGACCACGCTGGTGAATCTACTGCCGCGCTTCCACGAGGTCAGTACGGGCGCGGTCCGCGTGGACGGCCACGACGTCCGCGACGTTACGCTGCGGTCGCTGCGCGAGCAGATCGCCATCGTCACGCAGGAAACGATCCTCTTCAATGACACGGTATGGAACAATATCTGTTATGGACGCCCGGGACTTCCGGAGTCGCGCGTCGTCTCCGCCGCCCAGGCCGCGCTGGCCCACGACTTCATTCTCGATCTGCCGCGCGGTTACCAGACCCTGCTGGGCGACCGCGGCCAGCGGCTGAGCGGCGGGCAGCGCCAGCGGCTGGCGATTGCGCGCGCCCTGCTGAAGGATTCTCCCATTCTGATCCTGGACGAAGCGACTTCCGAGCTGGATTCGGAATCCGAGATGCTCGTGCAGCGGGCGCTTGCCAACCTGATGGTCGGGCGCACCGTTTTCGTCATTGCCCACCGGCTCTCGACGATCCGCCGCGCCGACAAGATTGTCGTGCTCGAAGACGGCGTGATCCGCGAGACCGGCACGCATCAGGAGTTGCTTGCGCACGGCGGTGCGTATGCGCGCCTCTACGAAATGCAGTTCGCCGACGCCGACAGCCCCTCCTACCAGGCCGGAGCTGTCCAGCCATGAACGCGCCGTCACCGAAACCTTTCTCGCCGCCGGCGGCCGGGCCGAAGTCGATGACCGGCTACGCCCAGACTCGCGTCGAACAGAACGGCTGGTCGCTGCGCATCAGCCTGCGCAGCGTCAACCATCGCTTCCTGGACCTGCACCTGCGTCTGCCCGATGGCTTCGAGCCGCTCGAGCCGTGCATCCGGCAGGTCCTGCGCGAGAGCCTGCGCCGCGGCCATATCGACATGAATCTGCACTTCGAGCCTGCCGGGCCGGCGGCGGTCCACGTGAACCGCGAGCTCGCCGAGGTCTATCTGAAAGCCGCCGAGGACTTGCGCCGGCAGTTCGGTCTGCGGACCGAACCGGACCTGGTAGCGCTGCTGCGCTTGCCGGGCGTGATCGCCGCCGCGGGAGCGCCGGGCGCAAACCTCAGCGCGGAGGAGCAGGAGTGCCTTGCTGCGCAGGTGACCGCCTGCCTGGGGGAGGCCTTGGCACGCCTCGACGAAATGCGGCAGTCCGAGGGGCGCGTGCTTGCGGAGGAGATGGGGCGGCGGATCACGCACATTGCGGCGACCTCCGCGCGCATCGCGGCTTTTGCCGAGGGCTGCCGGGCGTCCTATGCCCGCCGGATTGAGGCGCGGGTCCGGGAACTGCTCGGCGAAACCCAGCTCGACCCGGCACGCCTGACCCAAGAGGCGGCCATGCTGGCCGAGCGCAGCGACATCAGCGAGGAACTGGCGCGCCTCACCAGCCACCTCGGCCAGTTCCAGAAGCTTCTCGTCGGATCCGGGGAGGCCGGCAAGAAGCTGGATTTTCTCCTGCAGGAGATGCAGCGCGAGGCAAACACGATGCTCTCAAAGGCGCCCGGTATCGAGGCCGAGGGATTGGCCATCACCGACCTGGCGCTCGAGGTCAAGTCCGAGATTGAAAAGCTTCGCGAACAGGTGCAGAACGTCGAATAGCGATGCCGAACCCCAACGAGCCGCTGGTCTTCATCGTCTCCGGGCCTTCGGGTTCCGGCAAGTCCACCTTGGTGGAAAAACTCCTGGAGCTGTCCGGCACGATGTTTTCGATCTCCTGCACCACGCGCCGGCCACGCGCGACCGAGAGCCCCGGGAAATGGTATGATTTCATTTTAGAAGCGGAATTTGAACGCATGGCCCGCCAGGGCGAGTTCCTCGAGTACGCCCAGGTGTTCGGCAAGAACTGGTACGGGACGCCGCAGAAATGGCTCGAGGAGGCGCGCCGCAAGGGTCTCGACCTGGTTCTCGAGATCGACGTCCAGGGCGCCGAACAGGTGAAACAGAAACTGCCCGCGTCGGTGGCGATGTTCATCGTGCCACCGTCGCGCCAGGAGCTCGAGCGGCGCATCCGCAACCGGGGGCAGGACTCCGAGGAGGAGATCCGCCGGAGGCTGGAGCGTGCGCGGGTGGAGATGTTGCGCTACAAGGAGTATGACTTCATCGTGGTCAACGACGACCTCACGCGCGCTGGGCGGGAAGTTCAGGCCATTGCCTCTGCCGCCCGTCGCCGCAGCGATCGGAACGAAGAAGCGGTCCGCAAGATTCTGGACTCATTTGGAGGATAGTGCCCGCATGACGGTTCTCAATCAGGCACCGGAAAGCAAGTTCGCGTATGTCGTGGTGGCTGCCCGACGCGCCCGCCAGTTGATGGCCGGGGCGGCACCGCTGGTGGATCATCCGCGCTCGCACAAGCCCACCCGCATCGCCATGGAAGAATTGAACGATGCGGCTCTTGAATACCAGCTCCCCGAAAAGCCCGTCGGCATGGAAGAAAAGGAAGGAAAGCGGCGCAAGCCCTAGCGCCGCGACGTTATGAAAATCGCGATCGGGGTCTCCGGTGGCGTGGCGGCTTATAAGGCCGCTGAGCTGGTGCGCCGGCTCCAGCAGGAAAGGCTGGAGGTCCACGTGGTGATGACGCACAGCGCGAGGGAGTTCATCGCTCCGCTGACGTTCGCCGCGCTGACCGGGCAGAAGGTGATCACCGAGATGTTTGGCGGCGAGGCGGGCGGGCCGGCCAACATCGAAAGCGCCATCGAGCACATCGCCGTGGCGCAACGCATCGACCTGCTGGTCATCGCCCCGGCCACCGCCAATGTGCTGGCCAAGCTCGCCCGCGGCATCGCGGACGATTTCCTCACCACGCTCTACCTGGCGACGACAGCGCCGGTGGTGGTTGCGCCGGCGATGAACGTCAACATGTGGGAGCACCCAGCCACGCAAGAGAACCTGGAGACCCTGCGCGCGCGTGGCGTGCGCGTCGTCGAACCCGATGAGGGTTACCTCGCCTGTGGGATGACCGGCGCGGGGCGTCTGGCCAGCGTGGAAGCGATTGCGCAGACGGTTTGCGAAGTGCTGGGCATCCGCCACGACTTCAACGGCGAAACCGTGCTCGTTACCGCCGGGCCCACCTGCGAGGATCTCGACCCGGTGCGTTTCCTTACAAATCGCTCCTCGGGTAAGATGGGCTACACCCTGGCCGACGCAGCGCAGCGCCGCGAGGCGCGAGTCATCCTGGTCAGCGGGCCGACGGCGCTGACGCCGCCGGCCGGCGTGGAGTGCATTCAGGTCCGCACGGCCGAGGAGATGCACCGCGTGGTGCTCCAGCGCGCGGCCGAGTGCACCGTAGTGATCAAGGCTGCTGCGGTTGCCGATTACCGTCCTGTGGCGCAGCATGCGAAGAAAATCAAGCGCGGCACGGGCCGCTTCCTGCTGGAACTGGAGCCTACGCCAGATATCCTGGCCGATCTGGCTCGCGAGAAGGGCGACCGCATCCTGGTGGGATTTGCGGCGGAGACCGATCACGTCGCCGAGCATGCGCGCGAGAAGCTGGCCGCCAAGCGCGCCGATCTAATCGTGGCCAATGACGTGACGCAGGAAGGCGCCGGGTTCGACCAGGACACGAACATCGTCTCCCTGTTTGCGCGCGACGGCCGCGAACTCTCTCTCCCGCGGATGAGCAAGTTTGATGTGGCCAGCCGCGTACTGGATGAAGTTCTCCTGTTGCGGCGCGGCTTGCGCCAAGCCCCCGCCGCGCAGGGAGCTCCTCCGGCCGCCCGATGACGCCCCCGATTAAGAACGAAACCCACGAAAAACTGGAAGCCTGGCTGCGCTATTACGACGACCTGGGTGTGCGCTCGTTCTATCGCGACCGCGTTGCCGCCTGCGCGACTCCCCCGGCAGCGATCCGCAGCCCGGAGCTCTCCAAGATAGACCGGAAGCCGGGGCCAGCGTTTCCGCCAGTTGCCGTGCGCACCCCGGGCGCTCCGGTGGCGCGCATTCCGACGCTGCCTATCGCGCAGGGGCCATCGCTGTTTGAAGCCATCGAACGCGTTGAGGGCGACACGCTCGAGCGCATCCGCGAGGATATCGGGGATTGCACGCGCTGCCGGCTGCACAAGCATCGCAACACCATCGTCTATGGCGTCGGCAATCCGAAAGCCGAGGTCGTGTTCGTCGGCGAAGGTCCCGGGCACGACGAAGACGTCCAGGGCATTCCCTTCGTCGGGCGCGCGGGAAAACTGCTGACGCAGATGATCGAGGCCATGGGCCTGCGGCGCGAGGACGTGTACATCTGCAACGTCATCAAGTGCCGCCCGCCGGAGAACCGCACGCCGGAGAGAGACGAGATGGTCACCTGCTCGCCCTTCCTGGTGCGGCAGCTTGCCGCGATCGCACCTAAAGTGATCGTCTGTCTGGGAAACATCGCAGCGCAGACGCTGCTCGGCACGCACAAGTCGATTTCGAGCTTTCGCGGGCAGTGGCTCGACTTCCGCGGCTCGCGTCTCCTGGCCACCTATCATCCCGCCTACCTGCTGCGGAACCCCGCCGCCAAGGGCGAAGTCTGGACGGACCTCAAGAAAGTCATGGTCGCCCTCGGCCTGAAGCCGCGCAAACGCTAGATCGCCGGGCACTGCGTCACCCGGAGGCAAGCGTGTCCTCCGCTTCTCTTTTTTTCTCCCGGACCCCGTCTCATTGCTCCTTAATCGGTTGAGCTTTATCCATTCTCTCCTGGGGCGGGAGAGAGGCTTCGATGGTGGTCTGGGTGAGATGGCCGGGAGCCTGAGTTTGTGAGGCGTCGAAGAGGACCCGGCGAAGGGCCACGTCCCAGGACTTATATCCCCAAGCGTCCGTGACTTCGCTCCGGACCGGCCTGAGGCTTTGAAGGAGCAACTGGCCGATGTAGGCGAGGACGGCCGCATGGCGCGGCGGGATACGGTTCTGAGCCACCAGCAGGAACAGGCTGCCGAGGGCGTGATTGACGGCATTGGCGGTCTTGAGGTCCTCAAACGGCCCGAGGAGCTCGGCGGCAACACGTTTAGGGTCGAGGACTTGTTGTTGGCGCTGCGCGTGAACGAAGCAGAGGGAAGGGTGACCCTTCATCCGCGACATCAGGCAACGGCGGCCGTCGGAAGTCAGTTGCTGGCATTGATGATCGCGTTCATGGCTGGGCTTGTTAGACACGGCGTTCCTCGTTTCTGGAGGTTATAGGCTGGAGGCTTGAGTACCGCGTTCTGGGAGTTGGAGGCTGGAGGTCGGAAGTTGGAGTACCCCACCCCCACCCCTCCCCCATTTTTCACGTAAGTGCTGAATCCAGGAGACTTAGTGCGCGAAAAATGGCTAAGTGCAGATTCTGAAAGGGTTAGAAGCGCGCGCATGGAGTCCGACCTCATTATGCACTTTGTGAAGGCTGATGTGCTCGACCGAAGGGCGGCAGGGGGCCCTCACACTAAAAGCTGTCCTCTGAATCTCGGGGCCGCGAGCCAAGCTGCAACTTCAGGGGCCCAAGCGCGGATTGTATATGGACCTCTGGTGTCGCGGCTGAAGCCGTGACCCCCGAAAACCGATTCTGAACCGGCTCTTGAAGAAATATTCTAGCGCTTAGGTACCTAGTTTGTCAACAACAAAATATAGGTAACTATTCGAATACTCTTGCGTTGCGTCTGTTCGAATGCGATGGGATGATGAAGCTTGCGATGAGTCCCGGCCAGCGAATCCGGCACCGAGGCAGTGGGGAGGTTCTCGGCATGAAACTTCGAACGAGTCACCAGGCGCCAGGAGTTATCCAAGATCTATTCGCCAGGGTT
>JBGPZW010000126.1:0-10108 GCA_041493955.1 Terriglobia bacterium | reverse complement strand
GCGCCGGCCAAGGAAATAGACCGCCGCGATGGTCAGCGCCGCGCCGGCAAACGCCGCCACCGGCGTCAGCAGCGGAAGATGCGGCGAAGCGATCAGCGAGAGAATCGCTCCCAGCGCCGCGCCGCTCGAAACCCCCAGCACGTACGGGTCGGCCAGCGGATTGCGCAACAGCGCCTGGAACCCGGCCCCCGACACCGAGAGCGCCGCACCTACCAGGATGCCCAGCAGGATGCGCGGCAGGCGCAGCTCAAAGACGATCAAGCGGTACTCGCTGGGCAACTGGTCGCTGCGCCCGATGGCCACCCGGCCAAGGCTCAGCACCAGGTCGCTGACGGAAATGGGCACGGCCCCCAGCTTCAGCGCCGCCACCACCACGGCGAGCAGCACGAGAGACAGCGTGCCGCAGATCCACAGCAGGCGTCGGAGCGTCAGCGGGCGCACGCGCAGGCCTCCTCGCGCTCGTCTGACTCGAATTCCTCGTCCGGCCCGGTTCCGCCTCGGGTCCCGACGCCGGGGGAACGGTTCTCGGGTTTTGTCTCGAAGGCGTCGGGATGCAACTGGCGCGCCAACTGCTCGATGGCATCCACCAGCCGCGGCGACGGGCGATTCACCGCGTCGCTGATCACCGCCATGCGACGCTGGCGCACCGCTTCCAGGTTGCGCCAGCCGGGACGCTCGCGCAGCGCCTCGAAATCGCGCTCGACCTCCTCGGAGTGTGAGCTGGCGAACACCAGATATTCCGGCTGCAGGTGGACAACTTCCTCGAGGGCCAGCCGCGGCCAGTCTTGCGACGAGTCCACCACCGATTCCGCGCCGGCCCAGCGCAGCGCGTCAGCCAGAAAGGTTCCGCGGCCGATCGACACCAGCGGGTCGGACCACACCACAAACAGCACCCGCCGGGCCGGGCGGCCGCTCAGCAGACGCTTCAGTTCCGCAAGGCGCGCGCGCAGGTTGGCCGCCAGCGCTTCGCCGCGCTCGCCCGCGCCGATCACTTCCGCAAGCCGCGCCGTCGAGACCAGCACTCCTTGGACCGAGCGCGGGTCGGTGGCGTACGCAGCGATGCCGAGGTGTTCCAGTGCCTCGACGGTTTCGCGGCGGTTGAGCGCGCGCGTCGCCAGCACCAGGTCGGGCCTGAGCGCCACGACCTGCTCCAGGTTCGGGTTGATTGTCCCGCCCACTTTGGGTTTCATCTGCGCTTCCGGCGGGTAGTCGCAATAGTCGGTGACGCCCACCAGGCGCTCCTGCGCTCCCAGCGCGTACACGGTTTCCGTCAAGCTCGGCGCCAACGACACGATTCGCCGAACCGGCTGCGGCACATTGACCCGCCGGCCAGCTTCATCGGTCACTTCCAGTTTTGGGGTCGCCGGCAGATCCGTTCCTGGATCCCGGCGTGATGCGGCGCCTTGCGCCCGCGCCTGCCCGGCGGCCAGCAGCGTCATCGCAACAGCCAGAGCCAGCGCGGCGCCTGCGGCGGTTTTTCTGCCAGTCCATTCTTGTGAAAAAAGTTTCATGCCAATAAAAAAAGCCCCGCGAGAAACCCGGGGCTAACAGCCGCACCCTCTCTCGCGAAGAGTGTCAGCGATCCACGGTTCGGGCAGGTTTCCTGACTGACGGCCTTCCCAGCGGTTCACCCCGGCTTCCGGAGTCAAGCGCTGAGGAACTGAGGCGCTGCTCTTTTTCTCCCTGCGTTTCCCAGGGAAACCCTGGAGAAAAAACCCTTCCCGGTTCGACCCGCGTCTTGGGCGAACCAGTGGGCGTCGTTGCGATCGAGCAGCGCCGGCCGATCACAGTGGCGGGACCGTGGCCGATTTTCGCGGCCTTCCCTGTCACCCAAGCCGGCTGATTGTCGTTGGGAAGTGTATGCCGCGCGGTGGCCGAGTGTCAATGCGCGGCAGAAATCGTTACACGGTGATGACGGAGCTCCCGCCCGAGGCGCCGCGCCAGCGCAAGTCATCAATCCACCAGCGGCCCTCGGCGCGCACCAGCGTGAAGCGCGCCACGTAGCGCTCGCCGTCTTTACTCACAATGTTCGTCTCCAGCAACGCTCGCCCGCCGGCCTCTTCGTTCCGGCTGAGGCGGAATTCGCGCAGGTTGAGGATTTGCCGGTGCGTCACCACCAGCTCGCGATAGGCCTCGAAGGAGACCCTCTCCCGATACCGCGGCGAGAACATCTCGTATGCCGCGCGCAGCTCGCCCCGTTCCAACGCTTCGAGGTGCGCCTTGACGACGCTCGCGGCCTCGCCGCCCGTGTCCGAAACGCCGAAGGGATTGGGGAAGCGCACCAGCGTCCAGGTGGTGAGCGCAAACGCTGTCCCGCCCACGGCCAGCAGCGCCAGCAGGCGCCGCAGCAGGCTCCGCCGCGCGGCTTCGTGCGCGCGGTCTTCGCCCGGCGGCTCGCCGCCCGGTCCGGCCGGAAAGATGGTCAGCGTTTTGTCCATCTTCGTCAGGGCACCGCTTCCGCTGCGCTGTCCTAGCGGTTCTTCCACTGTGGCTTGCGTTTTTCGACCAGCGCGCGCAGCCCTTCCTGTGAATCTTCCAGCTTGTAGAGTTCGTTCAGGAAAATGCTCATCGAGCTGCGCAGGCCGTCGCGCAGCGAAAGCCCCATCCCGCCGAGGATGGCTTTCTTGGCCATGGTCAGCACGGCGCCCGATTGCGCGGTGATTTGCGCGATGAGTTCGTTCACGGTGCTCTCGAGGTGCAGCTCCGGCACCACGCGGTTGACCAGGCCCAGCTCGCGGGCGCGTTCGGCGCTGATGACGCCGCCGGTCAGCACCAGCTCGAGCGCGACCTTCGGCCCCACGATATAAGGCAGGATAGTCGAAGCCAGCGGCGGAAATACTCCGATGGTGATTTCGGGCTGGGCGAACCGCGCCTTCGGCGTGGCAATCACCAGGTCGCCGAACGCCGCAAGCTCCGCGCCGCCGCCGATGGCCGGGCCGTTGACGATTATCAGAACGGGTTTGCCGACCTCGAGCATGGCGTTGAACGTAGAGTAGAATGCGTCGAGCATTTGGAAGACACGCTCAGCAGTGTACTCGCCGATATCGATCCCGCCGGAGAAGACCGCGCAGGCCGAGTCCAGCACGAGCAGCTTGACGTGGTCTTTTTCGCCGAGCGATTCGATCCCCGCGGTCAGCTCCCGCAGCATGGACTCGTTGAGCAGGTTGTGTTCGGGACGATTGAGCGTCATCCGCGCGACGGCGCCTTCCAAGCGGTAGCGGATGAACTCGAACTCCTCGGGCTTGCGCCGGGAGGCCTTGCCGGAAAACTCGTCGAATCGAACGGTCTCTACCATGTGGGCTGCTCCCTAAGATGATTCGATGGCCAGCGCCATGCCCATGCCGCCGGAAACGCACAGCGTTGCCAGGCCGCGCTTCCCTGCTCGCGCGCCGCCGCGCAGTGCGTGCACCAGCGTCGTGGCGATGCGCGCGCCGCTGCAGCCGATCGGATGGCCCAGCGCGATCGCGCCGCCGTTCGGGTTGAGCCGCGCGCGGTCGAAGTGCAACTCGTGGTCGCAGGCCAGCACCTGCGCTGCAAACGCCTCGTTCAGTTCGATCACGTCGTAGTCGGCCACCTTCCAGCCGGTGCGTTTCTCGAGCTGGCGCACCGCCGGCACCGGCCCGATGCCCATCACGCGCGGGTCCACCGCGGCGATCGTGGCGTCCACGATGCGCGCCAGCGGCGTGAGTTTCAGCTCGCGCACTTTCTCTTCGCTGGCGAGCACCAGCGCCGCGGCGCCGTCGGTGATCCCGCTGGAGTTGCCCGCGGTGATGCTGCCGGTCTTGGAGAACACCGGCGGGAGCTTCTGCATCGCTGCAAGCGTCACGTCCGCGCGCACGTGCTCGTCTTTGTCCAGGCGCGTGGTGTTGCCTTTCTTGTCTGTGCGCTCGACGGCGACGATTTCGTCTCGGAAGCGGCAGTCGCGTGTGGCCAGCGCAGCCCGCTGGTGGCTCTCCAGCGCGTAGCGGTCTTGTTCGTCACGCGGGATGTTGTACTGCCCGGCAAGTACCTCGGCGGTTTCGCCCATAATCATTTTCGAGATGGGACAGAGAAAACCGTCGCGGTACATCGCGTCCACGAGCGGCTGGTGGCCCAGCTTGAATCCCCAGCGCCCCTCGAGCAGGTACGGCAAGCGGCTCATGGACTCGGTGCCACCCGCGACGACGATCCCGGCTTCACCGAGCTGGATCTGCTGCCAGCCCAGCATCAGCGAGCGCAGCCCCGAAGCGCAGGCCATGTTGATGGTGAACGCCGGCACGTCGTCGCCCAGGCCCGCGCGCCAGGAAATCTGGCGGGCCACGTTCGGACCGCCGCCCGCCTGCCGCGCGTTGCCGAAGATCAGCTCGTCCACGCGCCACGCGCGACCCGCGCCGCCCGCGGCCATTGTGCTGTCATTCCGAGCCACGGCCCTGCCGGGGCGAGGAATCCCTCCGCCTGCCTTTCCTTGCGGCTCGCTGGTACCGGGCTCGCGCGCCGGCGGTGCCTCACCAAACGCGCGCTCGAGCGCCGCGCGCACGGCGATCACGCCCAGGTCCGCCGCGGTCAGTTCGGACAATCCGCCGCCGAATTTGCCAATCGGCGTGCGCACCGCGCTCACAATGTATGCCGCCCGGCTCATGGTGTACTGAGACGCTTCAGATCTGCCTCGCGCTCATCAGCCGTCCGAATTTTGATGCTAGCACAGCTTCCCGAGCAGCCGCAGCGGTCAATCGCCGATAGGGTTGTCATTCCGAGCCCCTCGCTTGCGCTCGGGATAAACTCCGCGAGGAATCCCTCCGTAATCCCGGCGTCCCACCGGTGCCTTGGTGTCAGTGGCCCGACGCTTCTCCTACATTCCCCCGACTTGACACCGCGCGGGCTTCGATCAACGATCCGATCCGCTTCGCGAAAGCAAGCAGAGGTCATCTGTTATTGCCGAAATCAACCGAGCATTCCTCTTCGACAAAAGTGGCCGCGCACGAGCCGCCCTTGCCTACACCCGTCTTCCATGACCCGAAGCACCACATCAGGATTTACCCCGGCGATTGCCTGGAAATCCTCGCGGCGATCCCGGAAGACTGCGTGGACCTGATTTTCGCCGACCCGCCTTATTTTCTCTCGAACGACGGCATCACTTGCCACGCCGGGCGCATGGTCAGCGTGAACAAGGGCGACTGGGACCGCTCGCGCGGCCCGGAAATCAACCACGAATTCAACCGCGCCTGGCTGGCCGCCTGCCAGCGCGTGCTCAAGCCCAACGGCACGATCTGGGTCAGCGGCACGAGCCACGTCATCCACTCGGTCGGGTTCGCCATGCAACAGCTCGGCTTCAAGCTGCTCAACGACATCTCCTGGGTGAAGCCCAACCCGCCGCCGAATCTTTCCTGCCGCTACTTCACCCATGCCACCGAGACCCTCATCTGGGCCGCGAAAAACACGAAAAGCCGCCACACCTTCAACTACAAACTGATGAAGGACCAGGCCGGCGGCAAGCAGATGAAAAGCTTATGGGAGATGTATCCCCCGGGGCGCGAGGAAAAGCGCTTCGGCAAGCACCCCACGCAAAAGCCCGTGGCCCTTCTCGAGCGCATCCTCGAAGCGGCCAGCAACCCTGGCAACCTGGTGCTAGACCCTTTCATGGGCAGCGGCACCACGGCCGTCGTTGCTCTGCGGCTGTCTCGTTGCGTGATTGCGATGGATTCCGAAGATTCCTCCGTCAGTCTCACACTCGCTCGCGTCTGTGCCGAGCTTGTCTTTGTCGAAATCAGGGTCGCATGTTCGGAGAATGATCTTGATCTCTATCGAGGATCTGTGGATCGATCGGGTAGTACAGGGACTCGGGCCATGGGCACGCTACCTTCGGGAAAACTGGTTCGCCGCGAACGGAGCTATTACTTCGTCGGTGAGAGCCGTCGCGAGGTGATCTATTCAGTAGCTGCAGCGACCCTGGATGAGGCGTGGCAGAAATTTCGCTCAAGCGCCCAGGCGCAAACGGAAATCCTCTTTGTCATTAAGACAGAAACGGAGATTTATCTTGCGCAGTGAAAATGATCTAATGCGGGAGTGCAACTCGCCCTGCCGACCGACCAACTTAGACGATACAAGAGTCCGTCGCAGCGCGCACGCGTCGCGACGGAAGCATGGGCCGAGACGAATCTGTTTTGCCCGAACTGTGCTTCCTCACGGGTGACCCAGTCGCAAGCGGGTACGCCGGCAGTTGATTACATCTGCCCCGAATGCGAATCCCTCTTCCAGTTAAAAAGTCAGTCACGAGCCTTCTCCCGCCGGATCACCGATGCTGCTTATGAAGCCATGCGCCGCGCCATCGAGCAAGACGCAACTCCCAATCTGCTTGTTTTGCACTACGAGCCTGAAGCCTGGCGGGTGAGAAACCTCGTTCTGGTGCCCAGCTTTATCTTTACGATGTCCGCAGTGGAAGAAAGGAACCCTCTCGGGCCGAAGGCCCGGCGGGCAGGGTGGATCGGGTGCAACATTGTTCTCAGCAACATCCCGCCCGACGCGCGCATTTCAGTCGTTGTCGATGGCGTTGCACGCAGTCCAGAGGAAGTGCGGCGTCAATACGCACGGCTCCGTCCACTCGCAAAGCTAAGACTTGAAAGGCGCGGCTGGACACTCGATGTGCTGAACGCCATTCGTTCTCTCGGCAGGCCAGAGTTCTCCCTGTCGGAGGTGTACGCCCTCGAAGCGAGTTTGGCGAGGCTTCATCCGGCCAACCGCCATGTCCGCGACAAAATTCGCCAGCAATTGCAAGTCCTTCGAGACTTGGGCTTTCTGCGATTTCTCGGAGCCGGCGACTACTGCCTGTGCCATTGAACCGTTCCTGAACTGAAATCGCCAACGCGTAGTCTTCGCGGTATGATGCGCGCGATGCCGGCGGGATTCGGAGCCATTGCGGGAATCAAGATTGGCCACGCGCAGGACACCTCGACTGCGCCCGGTGCAAGCTCGCCGGCGCTGACGGGCTGCACCGTTCTGCTGCACGACGCTGCGGGCGCGCCGGCGAGTGCTGCCGAAGGCATGATGGCGGCGTGCGACGTGCGTGGCGCCGCTCTGGGCGAACGCGAGCTGGAGACCCTGCGTCCGGGGCATCTCGTCGAGCGCATCCATGCGCTGGTGCTGGCGGGCGGGAGCGCGTTTGGTCTCGACGCGGCCACGGGCGTCATGCGCTGGTGCGAGGAGCGCGGCATCGGCTTCGACACCGGTGTCGCGCGCGTGCCCATTGTGCCCGCAGCCATTCTGTTTGATTTGCGTCTGGGCGACCCGAAGCGGCGGCCGGATGCGGCGATGGGCGATGCCGCGGCGGAGGCAGCAGCCAATTCCAAAGCTGGCGCGGCCGTCGCCGAAGGCAACGTCGGCGCGGGCACCGGCGCATCGGTCGGCAAACTTTTTGGCATTGAGCGCGCTACCAAGACCGGGATCGGCTGCTGGACCGAGGACCTGCCCGGCGGCGCGCGCGTGGCTGCGCTGGCCGCCGTAAACGCGTTCGGCGACATCCGCGACCCGGACTCCGGCCGGATTATCGCCGGCGCGCGCAAGGCAAAGGGCTCGCGGGTATTTGTGGACACGGCCGCGGCCATGCGTGGCGGCACGGTGCGAAAGGGTTTCTCCGACCCGAACACGGTGCTGGTGGCCGTGGCCACCAACGCTGCGCTCTCGCGCATCGAAGCGCAGCGCCTGGCGGTGATGGCTTCGGCCGGGATGGCGCGCGTGGTCTCGCCGGCGCACACGATGTTTGACGGCGATATTGTGTTTGCGCTTTCGGTTGGCGAAGCGCAGGCGGACATCAACGCGCTGGGTGCCGCTGCGGCCGAAGCCGTGGCCCGAGCGATTGTTCGTGGCGTGACGGAAGCGCGCACGGCCGGCGGGGTTCTCGGCGCGCGCAAGTAGCGCCAGCGTTGCAGCAAGCTGTGCGTTACGGCTTTTTGGCGGGGGGCGCGGGGGCCTGGCCGGTTGTCGGCGGATGGCCGGCAGGAAGATCCCCTGCACCCGAAGGCGGCGTGCCAGCGCCGGTTGGCGGATGAGCCATGCCACCGCCGGCGGGCGTCGCGCTGCGGACGACCCAGGCCTCGCCCTGGCGCTCGAGCGTGTAAGCCATCTGCATGCTTGCCCCACCCTGCTTGACGCGAAACTCCACCTGCGCTTCGGCGCGGTTGCCGTCCACCTTCACTTGCTTGACGTCCACGTCCATCCCGGCCATGTTGAGGTCGCCGCGTTCGGAGAGATGTTTCTGCACGGCCGCGCGGATGGCCTGATCGTCCTGCCGGGTCTTGCTGCAGCCTGCCGCTATCACCAGGAACAACATGATTACGTTGAGAAAAATCCGTTTGCTCATCATGGCTGCAAGTTAGCGCATCGAGAAGCGCGTGTCAAAACAAACTATGCTGCGGGCGGGGGCATCATCTCGAAGAAGCGCCGCGCTTCCCGCGGCAAGCCACTTTCCTCTCAAGACTATTCCGGTTTGGCCGCGGCGCTGGTAGGATACCGGCACAAACGAGTGGTCTGCTGCGGCCGTGCTGAGTGGGCGGCCGCAGCCTACTCAATCTTCTCGGCGTTCTTTGCGCTGCCGCCGCTTTAAGGTATTCTCAGCTTTGCATGCATGACCTGAACTATTTCCGCGAACACCAGGACCTCTTCGAGCAGATGGCGCGGCACCGCGGCATCGAGCTCGATCTCGGAGGCTTCCGCGCGCTCGACCGTGAGCGCCGCGAGCTGATTACCGCCGCCGAGCGCAGCAAGGCCGAGCGCAACAAGGCCAGCGAGGAAATTGCGCGGCTGAAGAAGACCGGCCAGGACGCCGGAGGCCTCATCACCGAGATGAAGCGCGTTTCCGAGCGCATCAAACAAGACGACGAGCGCATCGGGCAGCTCGACGAGCGCCTGCGCGAATGCATGCTCACCGTGCCCAATCTGCCGCATCCGTCGGTGCCGGTGGGCCGCGACGAACGCGACAACGTCGAGGTGCGCCGCTGGGGCACGCCGCCCCAGTTCAGCTTCACGCCGCGGCCGCACTGGGAAGTAGGCGAGCGCGCCGGTATCCTGGACCTTCCGCGCGCGGCGATCATCGCCGGGACGCGCTTCGCGCTTTACAAGGGCGCGGGAGCACGGCTCGAGCGGGCGCTGGCTAACTTCTTCCTGGACCTGCACACCGAAAAGCACGGCTACACGGAAATTCTGCCGCCGTTCGTGGCCAACCGGGCCTCGCTCACCGGCACGGGTCACTTGCCGAAATTTGCCGGCGACATGTTTCGTTTAGAGGGCACCGACCTGTGGTTGACGCCCACCGCCGAGGTGCAACTGACCAATCTCTACCGTGACGTAACCCTGGACGCCGACGCGCTGCCCATCAAGGTCTGTGCATGGACCGCCTGCTTCCGCTCCGAAGCCGGCGCGGCGGGCAAGGACACCCGCGGCATTGCCCGGCAACACCAGTTCCAAAAGGTTGAGCTGTTCAAGTTCACGCGGCCCGAGCAGAGTTACCACGAGCTCGAAGCGCTCGTGCACGACGCCGAAGCGGTTCTGCAGCGGCTCGGCATTCATTACCGCGTCGTGCAACTTTGTACCGCGGATATCGGCTTCGCTTCGGCCAAGACCTACGACCTCGAGGTCTGGCTGCCGTCCACGAGCGCATTCAAGGAGATCTCCTCCTGCTCGAACTGCGAAGCGTTCCAGGCGCGGCGCGCCGGCATCCGCTACAAACACAAGGGCGGCAAGAGCGACTTCGTACACACGCTCAATGGCTCGGGGCTGGCCGTGGGGCGCACATGGCTCGCGGTGGTCGAGAACTACCAGCAGGCGGACGGCTCGATCGTCATCCCCGAGGCTTTGCGGCCTTACATGGGCACTGACCGCATCCCCGCGCCTGCCGTAGCCAAGTCCTGACTCGCCCGGGCAGCAGGAACCCATAGCAATATTAAACAGTTTAGATTCAATAGGTTAGACTGCCATGGCCTCCAGGAGAGCACGGGTCGCTGCGAAAGTATTGCAAGGACAGGACTTGCAAAACACCCCGGTTTTGATTGACACTGCTTTCCGTACTTGGCTAAACTTCGCGCTTCGCAGAACTTACGAAGCGCACCAAATAGGGTGGCGCGGTCGGCCTGGCGCGGCG
>JBGPZW010000157.1:0-7533 GCA_041493955.1 Terriglobia bacterium | reverse complement strand
GCCACCAAAGAGGCTGGGCTGCGCCTGGACCGCTACCTTGCGGCGCGATTGCCCGAACTGAGCCGCACGCGCATCCAGGAGTTGATCGCCGAGGGCCACGTCAAAGCAGGCGCTGCCGCGGCCAAGCGCGCCCACCGCGTCGCGGCGGGTGAAGCGATCGAAGTGGAGATTCTGCCGCGCCCGCCGCTTGCCGCGGTGCCTGAAGCGATCCCCATCGAAATCCTGTACGAAGACGAAGACCTGGTGGTGGTGAACAAGCCCGCGGGGATGGTGGTGCATGCAGGCGCGGGCGCGGCGTCCGGGACCCTGGTCAATGCGCTGCTGCATCATCTGGGAAAATTATCGGAAGCGGGCGGCGCGCTCCGGCCGGGGATTGTCCACCGGCTCGACCGGGCCACCTCGGGTGTGCTGTTGGTGGCGCGCACCGATGCAGCCCACCGGCACTTGGCTGAGGAGTTCCGCGCGCGGCGCGTAAAGAAAACCTACCTCGCTCTGGTGCACGGGCGCCTCGAGCGCGACGCGGGCACGATCGGCCTGCCCATTGCGCGCGACCCTCGCCGGCGCACGCGCATGACCGCGCGGCGGCGCGATGGCCGCGAGGCGCGCACGGATTGGCGCGTGCTCGCGCGCCTGGATGGCTTCACGCTGGTCGAGGTGGACCTGCACACGGGCCGGACGCACCAGATCCGCGTGCACTTCTCCGCGCTGCGGCATCCCGTGGTCGGCGACACCCTTTATGGCGCGCCGCGGGAAGCCCGCGCGGGCCGCGAGATGCTCCCGCCGCTCGGGCGCAACTTCCTGCACGCCGCGCGCATCGCATTTCAACATCCGCGCCGCGGCGAAGTCGTCGAAGTCCGCGCGCCGCTCCCCGCCGAACTGCGCGCGTACCTCGAACGGCTGGGGGCAGCGCTGGGACTCAACGTGGGCGCATTTGACGCTGCTCTGAGCCGGTACCTATAATCGTTGCTGATGAGGCGCTCACTCCTTTTCGTATCGCTTTGCACGGCGCTGATTGCGCCGTGCCCGAAGTTGTCCGCGCAGCAGCCCCCTGCAACCCCGCCGGCGAAAACCCCGGAGCCGCAAGCCACCGCGCCGCAACAGCGCGACCAGTCCACCATCGTACGGCGCGTGGAACTGGTGGACGTCGTCTTCAGCGTTTTCAACCGCCGGCAGAAACTCATCACCGACCTGCAGAAGGAGAATTTTTCCATCCGGGAAGACAACCAGCCGCAGGAGATCCGCTTCTTCAGCCGCGAGACCGATTTGCCCCTGCGCGTCGGCCTGCTCCTCGACACCTCCAACAGCATCCGCGACCGCATCAAGTTCGAGCAGGAGGCCGCCATCGATTTCCTCTATAACGTCATCCGCCGGAAGAAGGACCAGGCCTTCCTGATGACCTTCGACAACGAGCCCGGCGTGATCCTGGACTATACTGACGACCTGGGCGCCATGCGCGACGTCATCCTCCGCCAGCGCGCCGGCGGCGGCACCGCCCTCTACGACGCCATCTACGAAGCCTGCCGGAACCAGCTCAGCAATCCGCCTCCGCCCGCCGCCGACAACCCCCAGGTGCGGCGCGTCCTCGTGGTCATCAGCGACGGCGACGACAACCTCAGCTCGCGCTCCAAGAGTGAAGCCATCGAGATGGCCCAGCGCGCCGGCGTGGTCATCTACGCCATCAGCACCAGCACCCAGTGGGTCACGGCCTCTGAAGAACGCGACCCCGGTAAGCAGGTCCACCGGAAGTATCACAAGGACGCGGGCGACAAGGTGCTTGACCAGCTGACCGAAGAGACCGGCGGGCGGGCCTTCTTCCCCTACCGCGTGGACGATCTCGCGCAATCGTTTCTGGACATCGGCGACGAGTTGCGCAGCCAGTATTCGCTGGCCTACGTGCCCTCCAATAAAGTCCGCGACGGAAAGTTTCGCAGCATCCGCATCGAAGTGGACCGCAAGGGGCTGCAGGTGCGCACGCGCAAGGGTTACTACGCCCCGCGCGCTACCGCCGAGACACCCAAGCCCGCCTCCAAAGCCCCCGGCAACTAGCGCCCGTTATTTCTTCGGGGCGTAGTAGCCGCGGCGGGCAAGCACGTGGAGGTCGCCGCGCGTGGTTTCAATCTTGAGCTTGCGGAAGTGGCCGTCGCGGTTGGTGTTGGTAGGGTAGTAGCCCAGCGTGTACTGGCTGCGCAACTCTTCGGAGATCTGGTCGAAGGCTTCCTGGAGCTTTTTCTCGCTGCGCACGGCAATCATCCGCCCGCCGGTTTCCTCGGCGAGTTTCCTGGCTACAAACTCGTTCGCGCCGTAAGCTGGATCATAGACGAGCATGACGTGGACCACGGTGTCGCTGCGCTGCGCGACCTCGAGCGCCTCTTCCATTTTCACTTTGCTGCCGTTGTCCACCGCGTCGGTCAAAATCACCAGGGCCTTGCGACCTGCCTCGCTGGCGAGCTTCTCGCGGCAAGCCAGGTAAACAGCGTCATAGAAATTTGTGCCCTTGGGCCCGGTGGTCGGCAGGGGCCCGTGCACGATGGACGGCGTGTTCGGGGCGTTGATGCGGGCGCGCTGGATGGCGCGCTCGAGCTGCGCGGGGTCGCCGGTGAAGTCGGAGAGCAGGTCCACGTCCAGGTCGAAGCTGATGACCATGGCCAGGTCTCCCTTGCGCAGCACGCGCGCCAGGAAGCGCGAGGCCGCCTCTTGCTCGGCCGGGAGCATGCGCTGCTCGCTGCCGCTGGTGTCGATCAGCAGGCCCATGGTGATGGGCTGGGAAGTCTCATGGGTGAAAAAAGCAACCTTCTGCTCGGCGCCGTCCTCGAAAATGCGGAAGTCGTCTTTGGTCAGATCGGTGATCAGGCGTTTGTGGCCGTCGCGCACCGTAGCGAACAGGTTGACCAGCTCGACCTGCACGCGGAGCGGTTGCTGCGCCTCCTGTGGGGTTGTCGAAGGCTTGGCCTGCGTGGGGGCCGCCGGGGCCCGGGCGGCCAGAAAGGGCAGCCGAAGAAGGCCGGCGGCCAGTACCGTTACGAACAAAATCAGAGTGAGTGCGCGAAGCCGCATTGTATAATCACCGTGGAATTATTTCTGCACCGGTTGGATGCGGCGCCCTCTCGAAAAGATGTTCGCGAGCCTCGCGAAGAATTCGCCGCCGGCTGCAGGAAAGATACTGACGGGATGCGCATGATTTGTCCACGAAAAATCCTGGCGGCGGGGCTGGCACTGTGGCTGGCGGCCCCGGCTGCGGCGCTCCAGCAGCAGGAAGAGCCCCGGGCGCGCATCCGGACGACTGTCGAGCTGGTGGTGGTGCCGGTGACGGTGAAGGACCAGCTGGGCAAGTCTGTCCTCGACATCCGCCAGAACGAGTTCCGCGTGCTCGAAGACGGCATCGAGCAGCCGATCGCGCTCTTCTCCGTGGACCCCTTCCCCCTTTCCGCCGTGATCCTGATCGACAACAACCTGAGGCTGAAAACCGCCGAACAGGTGGAGAGCAGCCTGCGAGCCATCGCCGGCGGCTTGAGCGAGTCCGACGAAGCCTTGGTTTGCCGGTTCGACACGCAGTTCCGCCAGCTGGGAGCCTTCACCGGTGACAACGACCGCCTGGCCACGCAGCTCGGGCGGATCGAGCTGGACAAGACTTTTCCTGGGCAGGCCGGCGGGCCGATGAGCGCCGGCCCGCGCATCAACGCCGGAGCGGGCTCGCCCGGTGCCCCGGCGCGCTCGACGGTGATCCTGGGGAACCGCAGCGAGGACAAGAACATCGACGACGCCATCTATGCCGCGGCGCAACTCCTGCGCAGCCGCGAACGCGAGCGGCGCAAAATTATTTTCCTGATTTCCGACGGCCACAATTCGCGCAACAACACCAACAGCTTCAGCGACACGCTCAAGGTGCTGCTCTCCGCCGACATTTCCGTGTACTCGGTCGGCGTGGGCGACGCGCAGGTGAGCCTGGGCACCGGCGTGCTGCACAAGTACGCGCGCTCGACCGGCGGCGACATCTTCTACGCCACGCGCCGCGCGGATCTCGAGGCCCTGTACTCCGCCGTGACCGAGCAGGCACGCAACCAGTACACACTCGCTTATGTGCCGCAGAAGACCGATCGCTCGATTGAGTACCACTCCATCGAGGTGCGCGTGCGCCGGACCGGCCTCACTCTGCTGGCGCGCGACGGTTACTACGTTCCGCCGAAGCCGTGAGCCGCCGCGTCTTTCCCGCAAACTTTTCTCCGAACAATTTTTCTTGACATCGAAGTTTCCTGCTCGTATAGAAGGAACAGGAACGAGCGCGGCGCCGGGAGTTTTCGGCGCCGGGCTTGCATCTCCGAGGGGAGTTTCCAGCCAGGAGATATGCGCGATGAAGAAAGTCCCAAAAAAGGAAAAGAAAAAGGGTAAGTAGCCTTCCGAACGAGGGAGGTTTTTCAGCGGGGCGCTCTGGAAATGCCCGGGCGCCCCGTTTTTTTTCACGATGCGCCTCTTGCCGCATCCGGTCCTGCCCGCCGGTCACTGACAACTGATAACTGACGACTGAGAACTGTGAAAGAGCCGGCGGAGCGTGAATCCCCCGTCACCGCGTCGCGGTTTGGATCGAGACGAGCTGCTCGTGCGCCGGGCAGAGCGGCCGGAAGTCGCAAAACTTGCAAAGGAATCCGGGCTTGGCGGGGAACTGGCCGGCGCGGATGTCGGCGGCGACCTCCTGCACCGTCTCGCGCGCAGCGTTCAACTGCTTGGCGTCGCGCGTGGCGGCCACCGCTTCGTTTGTCTGCAGGTTGTAGAAGACGAGTCGCGCCGGTTGGTAGTCCAGCACCTCGCGCGCGGCGAGCGCGTAGAGGCTCAACTGCAGGCTCTTTTTTGCGCTGGTTTCGTCCTTCGGTTTGCCGGTCTTGTAGTCCACGATCTCGTGCTGCTGCGGCCCGAGGCGGTTGACCTGGTCGATGCGCCCGGTGATGAGCACATCGTTGTCCAGGGGCAGCTCAAAGTATTTTTCCAGGGCGATGGCCTCGGGCGGAGCCTGGAGCGTGCTCGCGTGGAAGGCGCGCAACTGCTCGAGACCGTCCTTCTTATATTCCTGCTCCTGGTAGCGGTCCTCGAAGCCCGCCGAGGTCCATTCGCGCTGGAAGATGGCCTCAACCTCCTCGAAGTGCATACGCCGGTTCTTGCGCAGCTCGCCGATGAACTGCTTGATGGTGGTGTGCATCACGCTGCCGAAGCTGGTGGCCGCCTGCGGGCCGCCGCGGATGCCCCACACCTGGGCGAAAAGGTATTTCTGCGGGCAGGACTGGTACGTATCTATCGCCGAAGCACTCAACTGCAGCGGCTCGAAGACCGGCGGGTGAAACTCACCGGCCCAGCGCGCGATGCGCGAATAGATGCGCGCCTTCTCCCGCGCCGGATCGAATAACAAGGACGCGGTGGGCGCTGGCGCGGGAGCGCCCGGTGGAGGCGGCGGGTCCGGAGAAAGCATCTGCACCTCGCGCTTGATGCGCGGGTCCATCAAGATGTCGTCAAGGAAAATGGAGGGCTTCGAGCGCTTGTTCACGACTGTGGTCAACGTGAGCCGCTCGCGCGCCCGCGTCATGGCCACGTAGAACAGCCGCCGCTCTTCCTGAATGTGGAAGTCGCCCGCGGGGCGCTGCTCCTTCATCAACTCGACAGGAAACTCCAGCACGTGCGGGCGCTGGTTCGCCGGAAAGCCGCCGCGCACCAGGCGCAGGACGAAGACGTGGTCGAACTCCAGGCCTTTGGCCGCGTGCACGGTCATCAGTTGCACCGCGTCGGCGTCGGACTCTTCCTCAAGATTGATCTGCCCGTTGGCCTGCTCAAAGAAATCCAGATATTCGACGAATTCCGCCAGGCCCCGGGTCGCGCTCTTCTTCTCCCACTCCTGCACGAACTTGACGAAGCGGTCGAGATATTTCCGGTCGTTCTCGGCCGCCTGCACGCCGACCTCGAGCCCTTCGGCCAGCGCGTCGAGCAACTCACCGGCAGGAATGTGCCGCGCTCGTTTCCGCAGGCCCGTGAGGAACGCCACCAGATCGGCCGTGCGCTTGCCGGTCTGCGTGAAGGGCAGCTCGCCCTGCGCGCTTTGCAGCGCGTCCCAGAGCGCGAGACCCCTGCTTTTCGAGGCGCGCTCGCAGAGGCGCACCAGGTCGGCCGGCTCGAGTCCCCAGCCCGGCGCGGCCAGCACGCGCGCGCAGGCCACGTTGTCGGCCGGAAGCGCAATCAGGCGCAGGTAGGCGATGACGTCGCGGACCAGGGTGTTGTCGAAGATGGAGAGATTGCGGATGATGAAGGGAATGCCGCGGCGGGTGAGCGCCTCCACCAGGGCGTCGCGGTGCGTGTGCATCCGGTAGAGCACGGCGAAGCTGCGCCAGCGCTGGCCGGCCGAATGCAGCCGCGCGAGTTCCGCGGCCACCCACTCGGCCTCTTCCCCGGCGCTGCCGAGTTCCACGATGCGGATCTTCTCGCCGTCGCCCTTGTGCGGGATGAGTTCTTTTTTCGGGAGCAGCGGAGACTTTTCGTTCTGCGCGATTACCTGGCCGGCGGCGCGCAGAATGCGCGCGGTGGACCGGTAGTTCGCGGTCAGCGGCTGGATGTGCCGCAGGTGGTCGCCCGCGGCGATACTGGCGCCGGCAAACTTCTCGAGAAAGATGAGGAAGCTGCCGAACGACGCGCCGCGGAAGCGGTAGATGGCCTGGTCATCGTCGCCCACAGCGACGATGTTGCGGTGGCCGCTGGCGAGCAGCCAGAGCAGCTCGAGCTGGGCGATGTTGGTGTCCTGGAATTCGTCCACCAGGATGTAGCGGAAACGCTTTCGCAAGCGGTCGAGCAGCTCGCCGCCGGTCTCGAGCCGCCGCACGGTTTCGAGCAACTGCATGCCGAAGGTCAGCAGCTTGGCGTCACGCAGGAGCCGGTCACTCGAACGATAGACCCGCGCGATCTCCTGCTGGCGCGCCACTTCGTCTTCGCGCAGGCGCCGCACATCGGGTTCGAGCCCGCGTTGATCGCGCTCATAGACCGCGCGGAGGCCATTGGCGTAGCGCTGGTAGTCGTCCGGGGTGACCAGCTCGTCCTGGCAGCGCGAGAAAAACGCCACGAAGTCGCCCAGGAACTGCCCGGGCTCCGCCAGCCGCCGGTAATGCTCGAGGGCGAGCAGCGGCAAATTGCGGCGCAGCAGGATCCAGTGGTCCACGTCATCGAGAGCCTTGAATGTGGGATCCAGCGGCAGCAGAACCTCGTTGAGGCAGAAGGAGTGGAACGTGCTCAGGCAGACCGACTTGGCGCGCTCGCCCAGCGCACGCACGACGCGGCCCTTCATCTGCGTGGCGGCTTTGTCGGTGAAGGTCAGCCCGAGGACGTTCTCGCCGGCGAGCTCGGGATTCGTTTCAAGCAGCGCGCGGATGCGCTCGGTGATCACGCGCGTCTTGCCCGAGCCCGCGCCGGCCACCACCAGCAGCGGGCCGTCGCCGTGGCGCACCGCGGCGCGCTGCTCGGGATTGAGCAGCTCGAAGGGATCCGCGGGGCGCGGCACTTGCAGGAGAT
>JBGPZW010000085.1:0-14356 GCA_041493955.1 Terriglobia bacterium | reverse complement strand
GCCACGTTCCGCATCCAGCTTCCCGCCGTGCTGGCGCTGTTCCCGACGCGCGACGCCACGCCGATCCCGCCGGGAACGATCAAAGCGACCTAGCCCTTTCGGACCGCTGAGAAATCCTGCCGGAACAGTGTAGAATGCGCGCCCGAGAGAATCCTGGACATGAATGCGATTGAAGTCTTGAGCGCCTCGAAGGCCGGCGAGCACCCCGATCAACTCATCGATCTCCTGCAGGATGCGTCCGAACAGCTCTATCCCAGCCTCGGCTACCAGCGGACCAGCGTGATCCCGGGATACGCACGGAGCGCCTCGGGGCTGCTGCACCACGCCGTGTTCTTCTACCGGGAGAATCCCCTGTGACAGACAAACCGCCGAGCAAGCTCAATCCCGCACCACAATTGCTCACTCGATTCTTCCTCTTGTGTTTGCTGCTCACGACTTCGGCCGCGGCGCAAGACTTGCCTCAGGATCTCGCGAAGTTTGTCGAGACGCCTGCCGTATCCGGCTACGAGCGGGTGCTGGCGGCGGAGATCCGGGCGCGGCTGACGAAGTTTTCACCGCAGGGCGACAACCTGGGAAACGTGTACGTCACGCTGGGGAGCGGCGCGCCGCACCGGCTGATCGTCACGCCGATGGACGAACCCGGGTACGTGGTGAGCGCCATCACCGACGATGGTTACCTGCGCGTGCAGCGGCTGCCGCAGACCGCTCCGCATCCGCTCTTTGACCTGCTTCACGCCGCGCAGCCTGTGGTGATCCATACGCGCAAGGGTGCATGGGTTTCCGGCGTTGTCGGCGCGCTTTCTACCCACCTGCAGCCGGCGCGGCAGAACCCGCCGCGCGGGGCGCATCCCGACGAGATGTACATTGACATCGGGGCGAGCTCCGCCGCCGAGGTGCGCCAGGTCGGCGTGGACCTGCTCGATCCGGTCGCGCTCGATCGCAGGCTCTACGCGATGGGGTATGGCCAGGTGACCGCGCCGGCTGTCGGGGACCGTTTTGGCTGCGCCGCGCTGGTCGAACTCCTGCGGCGCATCGATCAGGCAAAACTCCGCGGCACGCTCACCGTTGCTTTTGTCGCCGAGCAGTGGGCCAACTCGCGCGGGCTCGACCGGCTGACCCAACACTTAAGAGCCGATGAAATGATCTACGTGGGTCGACTCCTTCCCCGCCGCCCGCCGGCGGGCCGCGCCGCCGCAGCGGCTCGCTCGGCGGAGAGCTCCCCTCTGGCGCGCCAACCGCAGGCGGTTCCCGGCAGCGGTGTATCCATTGGGACAGCAGACCCCGAAACGGCGCTCAGTGGGCTGGCTCAGGAACTCAAGCAGCTCGCCGATGCCAACAGAATTCCTGCCGCGGCAGATTTTTCCGCACCGCTGCCGCGCGTCAGCTATACGCAGGGGCCCGTATTGTCCGAGCGCTTGGCGCACCTAGGCGTGCCAACGAAATGGCCAGTGACACCGGCGGAGGTCGTGGACATCACCGACCTTCAGCGCATGGTCACACTCCTGCAGGTCTACCTAACCCCGACGGAAGGTTTTCCTAACGAAGGCAAAGGAGCTGGAGGAGGCGTCGGTTCCGCCGTGGTCGTGGATCACGGCTTTGGCCCGGAGGGGCCTGGCCCGGCCTTCATTCTGGAGAAACTTGTCGAGACCTACGGAGTGAGCGGCCACGAGGCGGCCGTGCGAGGGGCAATCGGCAGGCTGCTGCCGCCCTGGGCCAAGCCCGAAACCGACGCCGCGGGCAATTTGATTCTGCATCTCGGCTCCGCCGGGAAAGACTCTAAGGCGCCGCGAATTGCGTTCGTCGCGCACATGGATGAGATCGGCTATCGCGTGCGCTCGATCACCGATGAGGGTCACCTGATCGTGGAGAGCCGCGGCGGCGGCATCCCCGAATTCTTCCTCGGCCATGCCGTTCTGGTGCACACGGCACGCGGCGACCGCCCCGGTGTCCTGGAACTGCCACTCGGCTGGGAGCGGCCGGGGTTCGAGTGGCCGCGCGGGCCGCAGCCGGGCGAAGAGGCCGCGGTGTGGCGCGTGGACGTGGGCGCAAGCAGCGCAGCCGAGGCCGAACAGCTCGGCATCGTGACGGGCGACACCATCACCGTTCCAAAGAAATTCCGGCGCCTGTACGGAACGCGCGCGAATGGCCGCAGCTTCGACGACCGCGTGGGTTGCGCCGCTCTGGCCGCTGCGGTCTGGGCCCTGGGACCCAGCCAGCCGGGCCGCGATATCACCTTCATCTGGTCCACCGAAGAGGAAGTCGGCCTGCGCGGCGCATTTGCGGCGGCCAAGAGGCTTGCCGGCAAAGATCATGCCCCGGACTACGTTTTCGCGGTGGATACCTTCGTTAGCGCGGATGCACCGCTGGAATCGAAGCGCTTTGCCAACGCGCCGATCGGCAAGGGGTTTGTCGTTCGAGCCGTGGACAATTCCAACATCACCCCGCGCGAGCTGGTGGACCGCCTCGTGGCGCTAGCGCGCAAGAACAACATTCCAGTTCAATATGGGGTCACCGGGGGCGGCAACGACGGCGCCGCGTTTCTGCGCTACGGTTCCACCGACGTGCCCCTTTCCTGGCCGCTGCGCTATTCCCACTCGCCGGGCGAAGTGATTGACACGCGGGACCTCGACGCGCTCGCGCGCATCGTTGCCATCCTGGCCCGTAGCTGGTAGAGAGCGGTGGCGCGGCCGGGCACATGGCGGGCTTCCCGGCAGGGCCGGGACGCAAACGGCGAGGAAGCCCACTGCTACACCGGCACGTCGGGCTCTTCGCGATAGAGCCAGCCGAGCACGGCACCCATCAGGACGTATTCCCCGAAGAGCGCTGGCGCCAACCGCAGCGCCGCACCCGGCCGTGTATGAACGTTAGCGCGAGGGCCGGACTGTGCATCAGGAGTTAAACCGTGAAACGGTAGCCGCACTGTCGCGGCAAGGCCCCATATTGGCCATGGCGCTACTCCGTTTCCACTACGCATTGCTTTGTAACCCTAAACTGTGTTAAAAGTCGCCCGGGAAAGGGGAGCCGCGCTCTCAACCTGAACAATCAGACGGATAGGTTTGCCTCATGCTGAAGAAGCTGCATCTCTACCTGATAAAACCCTCGCAGTACGACGACGACGGCTATGTCGTGCGTCACTGGCGCGGCGTGCTGCCGAGCAACACGCTGGCCTGCCTGGCCGGACTGACCGAAGACCTCGTCGCCAAGAAGACACTAGGGGAATCCCTCCAGGTCAAGATCCACCTGCTCGACGAGGTCGTAGATGACGTCCCTGTGAAGCGCATCTGCCGGTCGCAGCGCGGCGCGCGCACGAAGACCGTCGTCTGCCTTGTCGGCGTCCAGACCAACCAGTTCCCTCGGGCCGGGGACCTCGCACGCACTTTCCGCAAGGCGGGCCTGACGGTGATGATTGGCGGCTTCCATGTCAGCGGGTACCTGGCTCTGCTGCCGCAGATCCCCCCGGACATTCAGGAGTTGATGGATGCCGGGGTGACGATCGTCAAGGGAGAAGTAGAGGAGACCTGGGGCGAGCTGCTGCGCGAGGCCATCGCCGGGCGCCTCAAGCCGCTCTACGATTTCATCAACAACAAGCCGGACCTCTACGAGAAGCCCGTGCCGGTGGTCCGCAAGGAATACCTGCGCAAGTTCGTCGCTTCCAACTTCGGCACGCTCGATTGCGGCCGGGGCTGCCCGTTTGAGTGCAGTTTCTGCACGATCATCAACGTCCAGGGCCGGAAGATGCGGTTCCGTTCCGCCGAGCACATCGCCAAGGCCGTGCGTCACAACTATCAGCGTCACAACGTGAGTTTCTATTTCTTCACCGATGACAACTTCGCGCGGAACAAGAATTGGGAAGCCATCTTTGACGCGCTGATCCGCCTGCGCGAAGAGGAGCACATCCCCGTCGAATTCATGATGCAGGTGGACGTGCTCTCCTGGAAGATCAAAGACTTTGTAATAAAGGCGCGCCGCGCGGGCTGCATCAATGTCTTTATCGGCATGGAGAGCGTCAACACCGACAACCTGAAGGCCGCGGGCAAGAACCAGAACCACGTGGACGAATACCGGCAGCTCATCGAGTCCTACCGCACCTCGAGCATTTCCACTCACGTCGGCTATATCATCGGTTTCCCGGGCGACACGGCCGATTCGGTGCGTCGCGATGTGGCCTACCTGATGCAACAGGTGCAGCCCGATCACGCCTCGTTCTTCATGCTCATGCCGCTGCCCGGTTCGCAAGACCACCTGGAGATGTTCCGCCGCGGAGAGTGGATGGACCCCGACTTCAACATCTACGATTCCAACCACGAGGCCACACATCACCCCAACCTGAAAGACGGCGAGTGGAGGAAGGTCTACCTGGAGGCCTGGCGCACCTTCTACAGCTTTGAGAACATGAAGGCCGTGCTGCAGCGCACCCCGATGTGCAACTACTGGAACAACTTTATCCGTTTCATGTGGTACAAGAATTCCATCCTGACCGAAGACCGACATCCGATGATGTGTGGCTTCCTGAGACTCAAGGGCCGCAAGAACCGCCGCCCAGGCTATCCGATCCTGTCCCGCTGGCAGTATTTCCGGGAGCGCGCGAAGGAAGTCCGCGCGCACCTAGCCGGGATGATTCGCATCCTTTTCGAGATGGAAGAGCTGTGGCTGCAGACCCGGCGCCCCAGCGAAGCCGAGCAGCGCATCATCGAGGAGCTGAACAAGATCCGCGCCGCCGCGCGCGGCCAGTTGAAACTCGCCGACCTGCAACTCGCTCATTTCCGGGCCAAGATGCACTTCCCCTCGTTGCCCGTGCCGTCCAAACTGCAGCTGTTCTGGGCCAAGTGGTATCCGTTGCTGGCCTCCCACGCGGTGTACACACGTAGCGACCTGGACAGCTTCTGGGATTCCGTCAAACAAAACTGGAACGAGCGGCAATGGTTCCGCATTCCGCCGCACCGCCTCGCGCTCAATCTGTTCCGTGACATCCAGCTCTCGCTGATGTTCTTCATCCACCTCAGACGCGCCACCTAGCCGGCAGAAGGCACCCGCGCCAGTGCGCGTTCGGTGCGGTCTGGTATAATCGCGCGCCATGGCGCGCTCTAAAACGTCCCGACCCGCCGATGCCGTCCCGCTGACCGCGCCGCGAGGGAAGGGTCCGTCGTTCAAGCTGCCCCGCTATGTCGCCGTCGAAGGACCCATCCGCGTAGGCAAGAGCACTCTGACCCGGATCCTGGCCGACCGGATGCATGCCCGGTGCATCTTCGATTGCGAAGACAACCCCTTCCTCGGCGATTTCTACAAGGACAAGCCCGGGGCGGCATTTCGCGCGCAGATGTATTTCCTCATGGAGCGCCATCGCCGCCTCCGCGAGGCGCACGCCGCGGAGGCGCCGGGGGCCGTGGTGGCCGACTTCCTGTTCGAGAAGGACAAGATCTTCGCCTACATCAACCTCGACAACGAGGAGCTGAAGCTCTATGAGCGTTATTTTGAGATTTTCGCCGCCGACCTGCCTGCACCCGATCTGGTGATCTACCTCCAGGCCAGCCCCGCCGTGCTGCGCGAACGCATCGCCAAGAAGGCTGACCCGGCGGAGAAACAGATCTCACTCGATTACCTGGAAGAAGTGGTCCGCGCGTATGAGCATTTTTTCTCCCGCTACTCGGCCTGCGACCTGCTCGTGGTGAACACCTCGGAGATTGATTTCGTGGACCGCAACGCGGACCTGCAGCAACTCCTCCGGCGCCTGCAGGAACCGGTCAAGGGTACGCAGTATTTCCTCCCCTTGGGCCGAGGCTAGAAGAGTCCTGGGCGCGCACGTTCCCTGCCTGCTTCCCGGTGAGCGCCTCGTAGCCGGCATCTCGCAGACCGAGAAGGAACTTGCCCTTGCTGTTCCTCCGGGGTGGGACTATGCTGCCCGCGATTTGGGCAATTTCCGGCAGAGGTGGTGAGATGCAGAACTGGACGCGACGCAAGTTTTTCCTAACGACCCTGGCGGGCAGCGTGGCCGCCGGTGCGCGCAATTTCTTCGGTGCTGCCGGCGCGAACGGGAACGGGGTGCGGCCGGCGCTCCCCGCGCTACGCGCACCGCAAACGGCTCCGGCAGCAAAGGCGGTGCGGCCATTGATCATCTGTAGCGCGAACGGCCTGAATGCGCTGGACCTCGGAATGGGCCTCTTGAAGCGGGGCCACGACACGCTCGATGCGGCCATCGCTGTCGTCAGTGTGGTCGAAGACGACCCCAACGACAATTCGGTGGGCTATGGCGGGCTGCCGAACGAGGACGGTGAAGTTGAGCTCGATGCCAGCGTGATGCACGGACCCACGCGCCGCGCCGGGGCAGTGGCCTCGCTGCGCTACATCAAGAATCCAGCGCGCCTGGCCAAACTCGTTCTGGAGCGCACCAACCACGTGATGCTGGTCGGCCCGGGTGCGCTGCGTTTTGCCGAAGCGCAGGGCTATGAGCGCATGAACCTGCTGACCGAAAAGTCCCGCCTGGCGTGGCTGGCCTGGAAGGCCGCGACGACCGAGAACTGGCGACCCGGCCTCGACAGCCCGGAATGGAAAGAAAAAATCGCCGAGCTCCTCGACACGCCGGGGAAGATGGCCTGGCGCGAATGGGTCCACGACGTGCTCACGCACCCACCCACCGGCACCATTCCGTGCCTCGCCCTAAATGAGAAGGGCGACATCTCCGGCACGACCACGACCTCGGGCCTGGCCTGGAAGATCGCCGGGCGCGTGGGCGATTCGCCGATCATCGGCGCGGGGCTCTGCGTGGACAACGACGTGGGCGCGGCGGGCTCTACTGGCCGCGGCGAGGAAAACATCAAAGTGAGCGGTGGGCACACGATCCTTGAGATGATGCGCAAGGGAATGTCGCCCACCGACGCGTGCCTCGAGGCGCTGCGCCGCGTGGCGCGGAACTACGACGGCGACAAGACACGTCTGGGCAAGTTCCACCTCTACTTCTATGCCCTGAATAAGGACGGCGTCCATGGCGCCGCCTCTCTCTGGTCTCACACGCGCAGCGGCCGGCGGGCGAGCTACGCCGTGCACGACGGCACGGCCGCCCGGCTGGTCGAGTGCGCCGCCCTGTTTGAAGGCAGCGCCGGCTGAGAGAAGAGGCGGACAACACAGAAACGTGGCCTGTCATCTGATCGTTCGGGTTCCATTCCGGATTATTCCCGAGATATGCAGGTAGCAGGGAGCGATCACGCGCCTGTTCCCATGACTCCCATTTCCTTCCTGACGAAGCTCGACTATTCTTCTCTTTCCACCCATGGATTCTGCAAACATCGTCATCGTCGGCGGCGGAGTGGTGGGTTGCGCCATCGCGCGCGCCGTATCGCGGCGCTGGGATAGGGTCTTCGTGCTCGAGCAGATGCCCAAGGTGGGTATGGCCGCGAGTTCCCGGAACAGCGGCGTTATCCATTCCGGGCTCTATTACCCGCCAGGTTCGCTCAAGGCGCGGCATTGTCTCGAGGGCAATCGGCTGACCTACGAGTTCTGCGCCGAGCACAACGTGCCGCATCGCCGGACGGGCAAACTGATCGTTGCAAGCACGCGTGAGGAACAAGCCGAACTGGAGCCACTGCTCAACCGCGGCCGCGCAAACGGACTCGAGGACCTGCGAATCATCGACCGCGCAGAGATTCGCCTGCGCGAGCCGTACATCGAGGGGTGCGCCGCGCTCGAAGTGCCCTCCACTGGGATCGTCGCGAGCGAAGAGCTGGTCAAAGCCTATGCGCGGGTGGCCGCCGGGCAGGGGGCGGAGATCGTCACGCATGCCCAGGTCGAACAGCTCGAGCCGCGGAAGGATTCCATCTGCGTGGGGATTCGCATCGGCGACGCCGAACAATCCTTCACCGAAAATATGGAGGCGCGCTGCGTGGTGAATGCCGCCGGGCTGTATGCCGACGAGGTCGCTGCCATGCTGGGCAACAGGCGCTACCGCATCTATCCCGTGCGCGGCGAATACTGCGAACTGGTGCGCGCGAAATCGCACCTGGTGAACGCACTGGTCTATCCTCTGCCGCATCCCGAAGGTCTGAGCCTCGGTGTGCACTTCACGCGAACGCTCTGGGGTACGGTGCTGGTGGGCCCGACGGCGCGGTACGTCGCGGACAAAAACGACTATGAGCGCGACCGCCTTCCGTTGGAGGAATTCGCGCGTATGGGAAAACGCCTGCTACCCGAGCTCGAAGCGTCCGATCTGACGCTGGGCTATTCGGGGTTGCGGGCAAAATTGGTGCCGCCCGGTGTCAAAGGGACCGCCGACTTCGTCATCACACGCGACCCGAATGTGCCGCGCGCCATTTTGCTGGTCGGCATCGAATCGCCCGGTCTCACCGCCGCGCCGTCCATTGCTGGTCATGTATTTGAGCTCGTTCGGGAAATTCTCGACTGACCCGCGTGGCCTTCTCTGCCACCTGACCACAGAAGGGGCTCGACAAGCAGCGCCCTGCGAAACGCACAAGTTGTCAGTGAACGAGCTGGGAGGCGAAGACCAGGCCGACGCCCTGGGCTTTGAGACGCGGCAGCTCTTCGTGGAGCGTTTGCACGGTGGCCGGGTAGGGGTGACCGATGGCGATGGCGGAGCCTGCCTTGCGCGCGTCCTTCACCGCCAGCGCAATCTGCTGGCGCACGGCTTCACGCGTCGGTGTGTCGTCCAGAAAAACCTTGCGCGAAGCCGCCGGCACGCCCGCGCGAACCGCGGCGTCGTAGGCCACCGTCGCAGTGGTGGTGCGGCTGTCAATGAAAAACATGCCCCGCTCGCGCAGCGTCGGCATGACCACAGCCATCAGCCGGGGATCGGCGGTGGCCAGCGAGCCTTGGTGATTGTTCGCTCCGGCAGCATAGGGGACGGTCTCGAGCATCCCGGCGAGCAATCGTGTGGCTTCGGCCTGCCCCATTCCCGTGCGCAGCTCAATCGCTTCGGGTTTCGCACCGCCGTTGGTGGATTCCATGGGCAGGTGCAACATCACCAGGTAGCCGCGGCGATGCGCCTCCTCAGCGATGTCGGCCGAATGCGGGTGGTGCGGCAAGATCGAAACGGTCAGGGGAAACGGCAACGCGAACAGGGCATCGGCGGCGGCGCGGTCGTAGCCGAGGTCGTCGATGATGATCGCGAGTCGCGCCCTGGCCGCGCGGGGGCCGGAAGATTCTGCATGAAGGTTGCCGAGCGGGGTGATGATGTGAATCGCCTGGGTGCGCAATTCGCCCCGCCTGTAGTCGAAGCGCACCAGACCGGGCGCCCCCGGCCCGTTTTCGCGCTCAAGATTGTGCTGCCGGGCGACGCGGTCGAGTTCCTCCTCGATCCTGGCGAGCGCCGTCCACTCAGCCTGGCCCGACCGGACCGGCGCGAGGGTGATGTAGATGTGGTCGGTGGCAAGTGGACGCTCGCCGCGCGCGCCGCGTCCCGCCGGCGAGGTCTCCGGGCGCATGCCGACCTCCGCTTTTCCGCCGGTGACATTCTTGGCGGCAAACACCATCTCGCGGGTAATGGCACGGATCTCTGACGGATTGAGTTGTTTTTTACGACAGCCGGTGGCCAGGGCCAGCAGCGCGACAGCAAACAGAAGAAAAAAACGCGGAAGAAGGCCCCACGGCGCGCGCGGGACGTTTCGGATCGGCTGGCTGGCACACGATGGAAGCGCCGACGAAGCCACCTCAGAACGATCAGGCCGGCCCGACGGCGCCCTGGGAACGGTACGGCTGCGCCGGAGCCAGGCGCAAAGCGGCCTTGCGCGCATCGCCCTTCAAGCGCTCAATCGCCTTCTTCAGAACCGGATCCTCGGGCGAGGGCAGGCGGAAGCCGGGTTGTTCGGCCTGAGGAGCGGGCGGCGTTTCTTCGTCGCCGGAGTCGGTCTGGTCTTCATCAGTGGGACGCACGACTTCGGTGGGAATGACGCCTTCTTCAACGATCGATTTACCGCCCGGCTTGTAGTAATTGGCAATGGTCAGCACCACCGCCGCGCCGTCTTCAAGCGGGATGAGCTTCTGCTCCGAAGCGGTACCAAAGGTGCGCGTGCCCACCAGCTCCCCACGCTTGTTACCGCCGATGCTTGCGGCCAGGATCTCAGCAGCGCCCGAGGTGCTGCCGCTGATCAGGACGCTCAGAGGATACTTCCAGACCACTTTCGAGGCGTCGGCCACGAACTCTTGGCGCGCCACGGTCTGCCCGCGCAGGGCAGCAATGGTGCCGGACGAGAGGAACAACCGCGCCACGGCGATTGCTTCGGAAGTTTCCCCGCGGCCGCAATCCCGCAGGTCGAGCACCAGCTTGTGGATTCCCTGGCGATCGAATTGGGCCAGCTTCTCGCGGATCTCGCCGGCCCTGCCCGCATCGAGCGCCGGCACGCGGATATAGGCGATATCGCCGGTAACTTTATCGGCCAGCACGCGCGCTGGCGCGAGTTGTGCGCGAATGATCTCCACGTCCTGCGTTTCGCTGCGCCCGCGGCGCACGACGGAGACTTTCACTGCGCTTCCCGGCTCGCCGGCCAGCAGAATCTGCGCCTGCCCGACGGACATCTCACGAGTGGTGAAGCCGGCGACGGCTTCCAGCAAATCGCCGTAACGCAGGCCGGCTTTCGCCGCCGGACTGTCGGGCAGTACGGAAACGACAACAATGTAGCCAAATCGCTTGGAAAGTGTCGCGCCAACCTCGCCCCGCGAACCGTTCTGGAGCTTCTGCTTGTAATCGGCGTACTCGCGCGGGCTCAGGTAGCCGGACATCGGGTCGAGCGACTCGAGCAGGCCGTGCAACGCACCCGCAGTGACCAGCGGCAGATTCGGCTCTTCGACGTAGTCCTGCTGAATGTGTTGCAGCACCTCGCCAAAAACGGTCAGCGAGCGGTAGGCTTTGTCTTCCCCGGTCTTGCCGAGGACGTAACCCAGTCCGACGTAGCAGAGGACCAGCACCGACAGACCGATTACGACCAGCTTGGCGACACGGCTCATAGTTGGCAGCTCACCTTCCCTGAAAAATAAAGTATAGCATTGACGGCCCGCGCCCCAAACGCTTTCTCAAACCTTATCCGACCGCGCGGAGCCAGGCCGGGCTAGCGGCGTGGGCTGCAAAGACTTTGACGCCGCCGCAAGGCGTTTGGCTCGAAGCAATTCTGCCTTCCGGCTCATGCGCTTGCCCAATTTCTGATTGAGAAACCCGGGTTTCATTGTCCCGCTACCCGCCTCTAAATCAGTGTACCTCAGCCTCGGATGCGCGGGCCAATGGAGCGGTTGCGCGGCCGACCTCTGGCGGGGCGCGCCAGCCGGGCTCACACCGCGGCGCGAGGCGACTCCTCCTCTCTCACGTGCTCAGGGCAATGCGTCAAGTAGGTTTGCGAGATGCGGTCCTGCCAGGTCAGGTGGTCTTCATCCCACAGCGCCCAGAGGAAACCCAGCAGGGCCGTCCCCACCGAGATGAGGTAACCGAAGCTGCGCCAGAGCAACTGCCGCGGGGTGGGCGCGCTGCCATCGAAGCTGACCACCCGCAGGTGGCAGAGCACCATCCCCGGCGTCGAGCCACCCAGCGCAGTGAACAGCGCGAAGTACTGCGCGTAGAACAGCGTCAAGGTGGCCGCGCAAACCAATAAGTCGAATTTTCCGAAGCTGAGGTGACCGCCCAGAGACTTGAACAAGCCAAGCAGGCCGGCGTAGGCAACCAGCAGGAACGCGGCGTCGAGCAAGCCGGCGCGCTGCCGCTCGCCCAGCCCTGCGACGGGATGCAGCGCCGCGCTCGGGCGGTTTTGAGAAGCCTCCGTGCTGGCGAAGTCGAGCTCCGATTGATGGACGGTGATCTCAACGCGCTCCACGCGGTTGCACCGCGGCGGCCGGCTTTGCGGCCACCTTTCTCCGTCGGGCCTGAGGGGATCGGGGTCAGCCGCACCCGGCGTGGAAATCACGTAGTCGCGATCTTCAATTGGCTCCGACGCAGCGGGGGTCTCGCCGCTTGCGCCCGCCGCACTGGGGTCGAACGGAAGCGGGGACTGCGAATCATCAGTATCCGGGCGAGCCTGGCGACTGCGATAAGCCTTCAGGCGATTGGAAACCTCGCGCCGCCAGTCCGGCTGGACGGCCAGGCTGCCGCGGACCGGCGCAGAACGGCCTCCCCGGCCCAAGGCTCCTTCCGCTCGAGGCAGTCTAGCGTCGCAGAAGCAGCACGATTCCGCGTGCTCTTCGTTGACTGCACCACATACTTTGCAGGTCTCGATCACCGGCCCACTCTGCGCTGCGGATGGAGCCGCTCTCGAAGTACCGAGAGGGCGCAAAACATCCTAACAAGTGGGCGCGTGACCGGAAGCGGCGGTTGGAAACCTTGTCGCCAATCGGACAACCTGCGGAGCCTTTCCGGAGCCGATCCCCAACTAGCCACGCGACATTCGGGCTGCCGGGGCCACGCGCGTTGCTCCGGCTGGGTGGGAATGCTAGGCTAGCGGGCTATTTTCGAGAATGCGGGTTTTAGCGAGGCGAACGGCGGTGATCGGCGAACTCTTCAGGGACTTCTTGCGCGCACGGCTCCGCCGGGGATGGATCCGACCGGGGACGTGGCGGCTTGGTCTGGCGGTCCTGATCGGAGCCACTGCCGGAGCGGATGTCTCCGCCGCGCAGGTGCGTCTGCCCGCGACGGGCGGCATCGTCGAGCTCGAAGCCAAGCAGCAGCGCAAGGAAGGCGACGTCTTCATCGCCGACGGCGAGGTGGACATCCGCTACCAGGACCTCCGGCTGCGCGCCGATCACGTCGAATACAACGCCCTGACCTCGGTCGCGTTTGCCCGCGGCCACGTCCAGTTCGATTTCGGCTCGCAGCACCTCGACGCCGAGCAGGCCCGCTACAACGTGCGCACCGGCCGCGGCAGCTTCGAGCACGTGCGCGGCTCAGTGCAGATCGAACGCCGTCCCAACCCAGCGGTCCTGATCACACCGAACCCGCTCTATTTCGAGGCGCAGGAAGTGGAGCGCACCGGCGAGCGCACCTACGTAATCCGCAATGCCTGGGTGACCGTCTGCGCGCCCGAGCGGCCGAAATGGAGATTCTACACGCCGCGCGCCACGCTCACCCTGGACAAGTCGGTGGCCCTGGTCAATGCCAACTTCCGGCTGTTCCGCGTCCCGCTGATCTACTTGCCCTACGCCACCGCGCCAGCCGGCCGCAAGCTGCGCCAGTCCGGCTTCCTGCTCCCGGACTTCTCCAACACGACCCGCAAGGGTTTTGTGTTGGGCGAGGCCTACTACTGGGCGCCGGCCGACTGGATCGATCTTACGGCCGGCGCGCAGCTGCTGACCCGGCGCGGCTGGAGCCAGAGCGGCGAATTCCGCGCGCGGCCGTGGGAAAACGTGCGTCTGGGCGCGAGCTATTTCGGCGTGATCGACCGGGGACTACCCGAAGGACCGGGAGGGGCGCGGGTGCCGCAAGGCGGGCACCGCTCGCAGTTTGAACTCGACGCGCTGCTGCCGGGGGGCTGGCGCGCGGTGGCGGACATCAATACGCTGACCTCGCTCACCTTCCGCTTGGCCTTCGCCGAAACCTTTCGCGAAGCAGTCAATTCCGAGGTGCGCAGCGCCACCTTCGTGACCAACAATTTCCGCGGCTTCAGCCTGAACTTCGCCGCCGAGAACTACAAGAACTTCCTGAACGCCCAGAATATCCTCAGCGCGCAGCAGGAGACCGCCGTGGTGCTGCGCACGGCGCCCGGGGTGCGCTTCAGTTCAGTCGAACAGTCCCCCTGGAAACGATTGCCGATTTATTTCGGTTTTGAGGCCTTCGCCGACGCCGTGCACCGCAGCGAGCCCTGCACTTCGATCCGTCAGAGCCCCTGCACCGACCCGGGGCCCGTTCCCCTCGCCCAGCGGCGGTTTGATACGGCTGCGGCCGTGCAGCGCAATGAGATCGCTCCGCGGGTCACCGTGCCGCTGCACTGGGGGCCCTGGCTAGGCGTCACGCCCAGCTTCGTGCTGCGCACCACGCGCTATGGCTCGCAAATCCTCTCCGGCACGATTGCGGGCGATTCGGTCCGGCGCACCACCGCCGAAGTCACCGTGGACCTGCGCCCCCCGTCGCTCGCGCGCGTCTGGGAACGCCCGGCGGCGAAATGGAAGCACACGATCGAGCCGCAATCGGTCTACCGGTTTGTGAACGGCGTGAACCACTTCGGCCGATTCATCCGTTTCGACGAAAACGACACGCTGACCGACACCAATGAGTTCGAGTACGGCATTACGCAGCGGCTCTACCACCGGGCGGGCGAGACCCCGGCCGAGGAGCTGATCACCTGGCGCGTGGCGCAGAAATACTACTTCGATCCCACCTTCGGCGGCGCGCTGGTGCGCGGGCAGCGCAACGTCTTCCAGGCGCTGGACTCAGTTACTC
>JBGPZW010000185.1:0-6014 GCA_041493955.1 Terriglobia bacterium | reverse complement strand
GCACCTTTCAAGACATGCTGCGCCGCGTCGGCCTGCCGCCGTAAGCTCGTCCGCGCCGAAACCTTGTGAGGCTGTTGAAAAAGTGCTGCCCATGCCTCTCTTGCTCACAGAGTAGGCTCGCAGGTTGTTGATTTTTGGTTCGGCGCAGAAGGTCTGAAACCGCTCAAAAGAGTTTTTCAAGAGCCTCGAAAGGTTTCGGCGTAATTCCCAAGGTTCAAACTTGATGGCTCTTGAACCTGGGCCATGACCGGGGTTAAACTTTGCCCAGGCTCGGGGTGAGGACGGCACAGGTTTTCACCGTTTCCTCTGTCCTGGGTTCGGCCGAAGGCGAACGGTGGCAGGCCGGACCACGTTTCTCACCCCGTCCCAACCCTTCTCCCGTTTGATCTCAGCAGCCGCGTAGAACCCCAGCTCGTGTAGAAAAGAAAGGGTCTTGGTACGGGTGCCGAAGGCTGCGCAGGGGCCAGATTCACACCGTAATCTGATAGAGCACCCTGTGAAAAGTGAGGTGGCGAGGCGTGAGCCTGTCGTGTGAGAATTCAAGAGTGGGGGGATGACTGAAGGAGGGAACGATCATGGCTGTGCCCAAACAACTTAAGATACCAATTTTTGCCCTTCTCGGTTCTCTTCTGCTCCTCGCTGCGCCGGCTCGCCCGCAGAATAATGAAGTTTTGGGAGAGATCCAATTTGCCGGGGCAACGAAAGTAGAGAAGACTTCCGGCGTATGGGTGGACGGACAATACGTCGGCTACCTGGACGAGCTCAAGGGAGACAAGAAACTCCTGCTCCTGCCCGGCGAACATGAGATTGCCGTCCGCCAGTCCGGCTACAAGGAGTTTACTCAAAAAATCATAGTTGAGCCGAGGACGAAGCTCCTTATTCGAGTGCGGATGGAAAGAGACCCTCGGGTGGAATTCCCTTCGGTGACTTCTGAAATCAAGCTCCAAGTCTCACCCGATCGGGCTGCGGTGTTCCTCGATGATGCCTTTGTAGGGCACGTCCATGAGTTTGGCGGAGCGGGGCGAAAAATGCTCGTAGGCCCGGGGAGACATCGCATCAAGATCGCACTGCCCGGATACCGGACCTTCGAGACAGAGATCAACTTGCTCCCCAAGCAGAGATTCAAAATCACGACCGAGCTGACAAAAGGTAGCATTACCCAAGCAGGCCCTCTGATTAAGGAAGAGTGAGCCTGCGCGGAGTGAGGAACTCGCCCGGTGCGGCTGCCGATTCTCGATCAACTCCCTTCGGACCGGCAGGGAATCTTTTCGGCTCAGTTTCTGGTTTCGCGACCATCCGGGAGTTAATCGGTTCGGTCAACACTGCTGCGTTTATCCTTACTAATCGGGGTTAGGTGTGCAGCGAAAATTCATCTAATACGCCCGCGTTGACTTGGCTACGGGCGCGACCTAACATGTCCGCAGCGCCGGTGCCACAACCATGATTGGCCAGACGGTTTCGCACTACCGCATCTTGGAGAAGTTGGGTGGCGGTGGCATGGGCGTCGTCTATAAGGCTGAAGACACCCGGCTCGGCCGCCAAGTAGCCCTGAAATTCTTGCCTGACGAAGTTTCCAAGGATCGCCATGCCGTGGAACGTTTCCAGCGCGAGGCCCGCGCGGCGTCAGCGCTGAACCACCCGCACATCTGCACGATTCACGACATTGATGAGCACGAAGGCCGGCAGTTCCTGGTGATGGAGCTGCTGGAGGGCCAGACGCTCAAACATCGCATTGGGGGAAGGCCGCTTGAGACCAAGCGGCTACTCGAGTGGGGGATGCAGATGGCCGAGGCGCTGGAGGCAGCGCACACGAAGGGGATCGTCCATCGGGACATCAAGCCGGCGAACATCTTTGTGACCGAGCGGGGCCAGGCGAAGGTGCTGGACTTCGGCCTGGCCAAGTTGCTGCGGCCGGTGAGTGAGGCGACGCTGACCGAGAGTCTGACGGAGACGCAGGCGCTAGCGGGGACGCTGCCGTACATGGCTCCGGAGCAGTTGCGCGGCGAGTCGGCCGACGCGCGCACGGATATTTACGCCCTAGGTGTGGTGCTCTATGAGATGGCCACGGGGCGGCGTCCATTCGAGGCCAACTTCCCGACGGCGCTGGCGGGGGACATCCAGCACAAGTCTCCCGTGCCGCCGGGGCGGCTGAATTTGGATGTTTCGCCGAAGCTCGAAGACATCATCCTGAAGTGCCTGGAGAAAGAGCCCGAGAACCGCTACCAGTCGGCGAAAGAGCTTGCGGTGGACCTGCGGCGCCTGGCGGTGCCGTCTTCATTGACGGCGGCAGCGGCAATACGGGCGGCAAGCCCCTGGCGGAAAGTCGCAAGGCCGGCAGCTTATGGTGCAACGGGCCTGCTGGTGCTCGTCGCGGTCCTGGTCGGGTTGAATGTGGGCGGATGGCGCGGGCGGCTGCTGGGACGCGCCGCTCCGGCGCGCATCGAGTCGCTCGCCGTGCTGCCGCTTGAAAATCTTTCGCGCGACCCCGAGCAGGAGTACTTCGCCAACGGCATGACGGACACGCTGATTGCTAACCTGGGCAAGCTCGGCGCATTCCGCGTAATTTCACGGATGTCGACGAACCAGTACAAGGAGAGCAAGAAGCCATTGCGGGAGATTGCGCATGAATTGAACGTAGATGCGTTGGTGGTGGGTTCCGTGCTGCGCTCCGGAGAGCGCGTCCGAATCACGCCCCAGTTGATCCACGGTTCAACCGAACGATTGCTCTGGTCAGAAAACTACGAGCGAGATTTGCGGGACGTGCTGGCCTTGCAGCGCGACGTGGCCTGGACGATTGCCCAGGAGATTCGGGTCCAACTGACGCCGCAGCAGCAGATGCGCCTGACCCGCGCTCGCCCGATCAAGCCGGAGGCTCATGAGGCCTACCTCAAGGGAACTTCCTATCTGAGCGGCGGCTTGCTTAAAGAAGGCACCGAGTCATTCCAGCAGGCCATCAAGCTGGACCCCGACTATGCTCCGCCCTACGCTGGCATAGCGAGCTGTTACTACCTTCTTGGGTTCTTCGCCATGCTACCGCCAGCGGAGGCATTTTCCAAAGCGAAGGAAGCGGCCGCGAAGGCCCTCGAGAAAGATGACACGCTTCCGGAAGCCCACGATGCTCTGGCTCTGGTGAGACTTCAGTATGAGTGGAACTGGGTCGACACCGAAAGAGGATTCCGGCGCGCTCTGGAACTCAACCCGAGTCAGGCGGATGTTCACCATGATTACGCACATTATTTGCTATCGATGGATCGGGGAGAAGAGGCTCTCGCCGAGAGCAACCGCGCAGTGGAGCTGGACCCATTCGACGCCGTCCTGATCGCCTGCTTAGGGTGGCATAGCCTATACGCGCGCCAGTATGACCAGGCGATTGACCATTCCCTGAAAGCGCTCCGGATGGACCCCAACTATTTCTGGGCACACCTGGTCCTCGGGTGGGCCTATGAGCAAAAGTCCATGTGGAAGGAGGCGATAGCAGAGTTCAAAAAAGCAATCACTCTCTCAGAAGGTCTTGGAGTATCCACGGCGGCTCTCGGCCATGCCTTCGCGGTATCAGGCAAAAGACGGGAGGCTCAGGAAGTACTGGCAAAGTTGAAGAAGCAGTCGGAGCACGGTTACGTCTCAGCATACGACATCGCCGCCATCCATCTGGGGCTGGAGGATAAGAATCGGGCGTTTGAGTGGCTCGAGAAAGCCTACCGTGAGCGCTCGAGCCTTCTGGTTCACATCAAATGGGACCCTCGGTTTGACAGTCTGCGCTCCGATCCGCGCTTTCAAGACCTGCTGCGCCGCGTCGGCCTGCCGCCGTAGCCCTCCAGCGCCGAAACGATGTGGGATTGGCAGGCCGTTTCTGTCCCAGCTACGCCCACTCGAACACAATGAGTTGGCGGGTCAAAATCCGGCAGCCTTTCGGCACAGGCGATCTACGACTTTGGGGCCAATAGCCGTTGTGAAGTCGCCTTCACGCAACCAACATCTGCGCGTCGCGCGTCTCATAGATGGCCCACTACGCAGCCCGCCTCGCCTTGACGCACTTCGGGGATTCGCATAGAGTCAATCGTTTCTGATGCGTTCTCGATTCCCATCTCTCGCCGCTGCTTTCTGCGTGTTTTCCCTGCTGGTGCTGGGCGCCGCGCCGCCGGCCCGAGCGCAGGACGCGCCGACCCAGACCGACGTCAAGGCGGGCGAGGTGCCGCGGCCCGAGTGGCCCGCGCAAGCCGTCCGCGCGCCGAAGGCTATGGTGGTGAGCGACGAAGCGATGGCCTCCGAGGCCGGCGTCGCAATCCTGAAACGTGGCGGCAATGCCGTGGACGCGGCCGTGGCTGTAGCCTTTGCGCTCGCTGTGGTGCATCCCTCGGCGGGCAATCTGGGCGGCGGCGGATTCATGCTCGTGCGCCTGGCCGACGGTCGCGCCGGATTCGTGGACTATCGCGAGACCGCGCCGGCCCGCGCCACGCGCGATATGTATATCCGCCCCGACGGCACGCTAGACACCGACGCGGCAACAATCGGCTATCGCTCGGTGGCCATTCCCGGCACCGTGGCGGGACTCGACCTGGCTCTGCGCACCTACGGCACCCGGAAATGGGCTGAGGTCATGGCTCCGGCGATTCGTCTGGCTGAAGAGGGTTTTCCGGTCAGCGAAAAACTGGCTGCATCGCTGCGCGCCGCCCGGCCGCGACTCGAACGCTTCTCCACCAGCCGAAGAATTTATCTCCAGGACGGCGCGCTCTACGCGCCCGGCGACATCCTGCGCCAGCCGGAACTCGCCGCCACGCTGCGGCGCATCGCGCGCGGCGGCGCCGCGGAATTTTATCGCGGCGAGACCGCGCGGCAATTCGCCGATGAGATCACCCGCATGGGCGGGCTGATCACGCGCGAGGATCTGGCCGGCTACCAGGCCAAGATTCGCGAGCCGCTGCGCGCGAAATACAAAGTCGCCGGCGCCGAATGGGAAGTGATCTCCAGCCCGCCGCCCAGCTCCGGCGGCGTGGCCATCATCGAGGCGCTGAACATTCTCTCCGAGGTCGAGCTGAAATCGGCCGACGACCCGCAGGCCATCCACTGGATAGCGGAATCGCTGCGCCGCGT
The DNA here is from genome assembly GCA_041493955.1 of Terriglobia bacterium. Classification (GTDB taxonomy): domain Bacteria; phylum Acidobacteriota; class Terriglobia; order Acidiferrales; family UBA7541; genus QHYU01. Next base: position 923 of record JBGPZW010000185.1, on the reverse strand, counting down.
CTTCGCCGACCGCGCCGCCTATCTGGCCGATCCGGATTTCGCGCACGTGCCGGTGCGCGGTCTGACCGACCCGCGCTACGCCGCGCAGTTGCGCGCGGCGATTGACCCGAGGCAGGCGTCTTCGAGCAGCGTGGTTCGCGCGGGCGATCCTCGCGCGTTCGACGCGGAGACGCGCTCCAGCGCCGCGAGGGACGCTGCGCCTCTCGACGAGGGCGCGAACACGACCCACTTTTCGATCGTGGACGCCGCGGGCAACGCCGTGGCCAGCACCTACACGCTCAACGAAAGCTACGGCGCGCAGGTCACCGTGGCGGGCGGCTTTCTGCTCAACGACACCATGGACGATTTCACCACGCAGCCCGGCGTGCCCAACAAACTTTTCGGCCTGGTGCAGTCCGACGCCAACGTCATCGCGCCGGGCAAGCGCGCGCTCAGCTCGATGACGCCGACGATCCTGCTGCGCAACGGCCAGTTGAGTTTCCTGACCGGCTCGCCCGGCGGCTCGCGGATCATCTCCGCAACGCTGCTGAGCCTGCTGCGCTGGATGCGCTTCGGCCCGCTCGACGCCACCGGCGCGCAGGCGGCCGTCAATGCGCCGCGCTTCCATCACCAGTGGCTGCCCGACACGCTCTGGGTCGAAGAGACCTTCCCGGCCGAGGTGGCGCAGGAACTCGCCGCGCGCGGGCACAAGGTCCAGCCGCGTTCGTGGATCGGCCAGGTGGAAGCCATCGGCATCGCCCCGCAGACCGGCGAGCGATTGGGCGCGGCCGATCCGCGGCGCCAGGGCGCCGCGGTGGGATATTGAGGAACGCCATGCATCGCGTGCTCTCCACCTACTTGTTCGTTCACCGCAAGCTCTCGGCGGCGACTCTCTCCGAGATCGCGGGCGCCGGCATCCCGGCGATTGAGCTGTTCTGCTCGCG
>JBGPZW010000218.1:0-2827 GCA_041493955.1 Terriglobia bacterium | reverse complement strand
TTGCGTGGGCACCGCAACCTTTGGCTCCTCGCGCGTTCCCGGACCGAGGCGGCCGCTGAGCAGCGTCTCCAGCTTTACTTGGCCGGACAGGACCTCCAGCAGGCTTGTTTCAAGCCGCGCCACCTCCGAGGGGTTCAGTTCTAGAGTGCGGTGGGGGTCCACGAAACGAAACGTGTCGAGCACGATCCCGGCTTTGTTGGCAAATGCTTCGGCTTTGAGGATGTTGAATCCCCAGGCCGTGAGCACACCGGTGAGCGAGCCAAACAGGAACGGCCGGTCCGACGTGAGCGCGGTTAGTTCGAAACCGTGCGCGCGCGCCTGCACGGTGAATTGTGCGGGCGTCTCCGCCAGCTTTCGGGCCATCCGAAAATGCGTCGCGATCTTTTCGGGCGGATTCACCGCGAGGTAGCGCTGGGGAAATCCCTCGAGGAACTGGCCGATTTGCCGCGCGCTCACATTCTTGGGGAGCAGCGCCCGAAGCCGTTCCACCCGTGCGAGTTCAATCCCGGCCGCGTGGAATCGTTCGTCGTCGAGGTATCGGGTCATGGCGTTGGCCGCCCCGGCGTAGAACTGCCACAGCATCTCCGCCTTCCAGGGTGTCAAGGCTTCGGGATTGACGGCCTTGATATCGGCGTAGGTAAACAGGCAAAGCATCTTCAGCCGCTCGGGTGTGCCGAGGGTTTCCGCGAAGTTGCGCAGGGTCTCCGTGTCGAAAATGTCCCGGCGCTGCAGTGTCGAGGACATCAGCAGGTGGTTGGAGATGAGAAAGCAAATGCCTTCGCGCTCGGGCCGCTCCACGGCGAAGCGCGAGAAGATGGTTTCAAGAGCATCTAGGCTGCCCTGAATGTGGTTGTCCACGGGCATGCCCTTGCCGACATCGTGAAAGAGCAGCGCGAAGAAAAGCAGTTCGGGCTGCTCGAGTTCGGCGAAGATCTCGGCGAAGCGGCGCTCCCATTCGCCCTGTGGCTCGCGCAGGCGATGCAGGTTTTCGATGGTCAGCAAGGAATGCTCGTCCACCGTGTAGCGGTGGTAGAAATCGCGGATCACCAGCGAGTCGATGGCGGTGAATTCCGGGAAGAGTTTGACGAGCACGCCCAGCCGGTGCATGGCCCGCAACGCTTCTGCGGCGTGCGGCAAGACCAAGATCTGGCGGAAGGCCGGCCAGAGGCCGCGCCGGGCCGGCCCGGCGGAGGGCAGAGGGGGTAGAGCAGCCTCGATCGAGCGCTCTGCCTCGCTGCTCAGGACCAGCCCGTGGCGGGCCAGGAACTCAAACAGGCCGAGCAGCATCCCCGGGTCATACAGCATGCTGGGCCGCCGCAGGAGGATCCGGTCGCGCACGACCATGAAATCGACGTTGGACAGGCGCGATCTCCAATCTTGGAATAGATTGTAGAGAGAGGGTCGGGCCGCGGAAGCCTCGTCGAGCAGTTGCAGGGCCAGGCGGTAGATCAGGCGCGCGTGTCGAAAATAGCTGCGCATCCAGTGCTCGGCAGGGAAGGTCTTGCCCAGCCGGTGACCAAGCCCTAGAGCCGCCGCCTCGGCCTGGAATTCGTAGGTTAGCTGGTTGAAGTCGCGTCCCTGGCGGTAGTGAAGAAAGCAGCGCACGGCACAGAGAAACTCGAATGCCCGGCCGCATTCCTCCGCCAGCGCAGCCGGCCACAGGCCTCCGGGAGTCACCCAGCGCCGTTGCTTTTCCAGCTCGGAGATCAATGACAGCCAGTCGGCCAGTTCGTAATCGCGCAGCCCCCCCGGGGTCTCTTTCAGGTTGGGCTCTAGGTGAAAAATCGTGTTGCCGTATTTTAAGTGCCGCTGGTGGGTGAGTTCTGCCAGGCCGGCCACCAGCTCCTGGCGCTCCCTGGCGACGAACCGGGGAATCACTTGGTCGTGCAGAGCCGCGAACAGCCGCTCGTCACCGGCGAGATAGCGGCAATCGAGGAGCGAGATGGAGAATTCCGGGTTGTTGCGGTCCAGCTCGTCGCACTCTTCCAGCGTGCGAGAAGCCGGGCTGACTCGTACCAGCAGATCCCACAGGGCTCGCGAGATTCCGGAAACAGCCTCTTTATGAGCGGTTTGGTCGCCGCGACTTGCCGCCAAGAAAAGGATGTCCACGTCGGAGTGAGGAAACAGCGCGCACCGGCCGTATCCGCCAAGTGCCGCCAGGCAGAAATCTTTCGGTTTGCTGAGGTCCGCGGAGACCAGGTCGCGGCAGAGTCTGGTGACGAGCCTGTCGAGCAGGGCGGAGCGCTGCCGCACCGTGGCCCGCCCATCGCCGGTGGTCTCGAATTCCCGCCGAATCTTCGACGTCTCGGCCTGATAGAGGTCAGGCAGAGAGGACGCCGCATGGGGAGAAGACCTGCGGTCAATCTGTCTCAACGAAGGACCCTGGCAAAGAGCAGTGGTCTGGAAGTCATGCGGAAGAGGCTCACTGCATTCTCCACCCGACGAACACAATCGGCCGTAGGGGCGCTCAGCCGGTGCGCCTTAGAGGGCGTTCTCTCCGCGTTCCTCGTTGCGGATGCGGATTGCTTCTTCGACGGAAAACAGGAAAATCTTTCCGTCCCCGATCTTGCCGCTCTTGGCGGCCTGCAGAATGGCCCGGACAGTGGCTTCCACCAGATGATCCGGCAGCACGAGTTCAATCTTGACCTTGGGCAGAAGATCCACGGTGTATTCGCGGCCGCGGTAAACCTCCGTGTGACCTTTCTGCCGGCCGTGGCCGCGCACATCGCTGACCGTCATTCCTTCCACCCCGATCTCGCTCAGGGCGGCTTTGACCGCTTCGAAGCGGGAGGGCTGAATAATCGCTTCCACTTTTTTCATGACGCGC
>JBGPZW010000130.1:0-9530 GCA_041493955.1 Terriglobia bacterium | reverse complement strand
TGCACCCGCTCCGGCGTGACTCCCGGCGCGACCTCACGCAGCACCAAGCCCTGCGGCGTAACCTCGATCACGGCCAGCTCAGTGACAATTAGGTCCACCACTTCGACGCCCGTCAGCGGCAGGCTGCACTTGCGCAGGATTTTCGCCTTGCCGTCCTTGGTGGCGTGCTCCATAGCGATGATGACGCGCTTGGCGCCCGCCACCAGGTCCATGGCCCCGCCCATGCCCTTCAGCATTTTCCCGGGGATGGCCCAGTTGGCGAGGTTGCCCTTCTCGTCCACTTCGAGCGCGCCCAGCACGGTCAGATCCACGTGGCCGCCGCGGATCATCCCGAAAGAATCCGCGCTCGAAAAATAGCTGGAGCCGGGAATCTCCGTGATGGTCTCCTTGCCAGCGTTGACCAGGTCGGGGTCTTCCTCTCCCTCCATCGGATATGGACCGATGCCGAGCATGCCATTCTCCGATTGCAGGACCACGTCCATTCCCTTGGGGATGTAGTTGGCCACCAGCGTGGGCGTGCCGATTCCCAGATTGACGTAGTAGCCGTCGCGCAGTTCCGCCGCCACGCGCCGCGCGATCAATTCCCGAACGTCCTGCGCATTCCTCTCGGCCATGGCTTGTGCCTCCCGGACTTCCTCGTTTTCGATTTCTCCTCGTGGTTCGCGCGAAAATGAAGCGCGCCCGCGCAATCCTTCAAGCCCTGCGCGGACGCACCGTGCGCTTTTCGATGCGCTTCTCGTAGTTCGTGCCCTCGAAGATTGCGTCCACGAAAATTCCCGGTGTATGAACCGAGGCGGGCTCGAGCTGCCCGAGTTCAACGAGCTCCTCGACTTCAGCGATAACGTAGTCGGCGGCGGTGGCCATCACCGGATTGAAGTTGCGCGCCGTCTTCCGATACGTGAGGTTGCCCCAGCGGTCACCCCTCCAGGCCTTGATGAAGGCGAAATCGCCGCGCAGCGCCCGCTCCATCACGCACGCCCGGCCATTGAACTCGCGGACTTCCTTGCCTTCGCTGACCATCGTGCCGTAGCCGGTCGGCGTAAAAAACGCGGGGATGCCCGCGCCGCCGGCACGGAGGCGTTCGGCGAGCGTGCCCTGCGGGTTTAGCTCCACTTCGAGCTCGCCCTTCAGCACGAGTTGCTCGAAGAGCTTGTTCTCGCCGACGTAGGTCGAAATCATTTTCTTAACCTGGCGGGACTGCAGCAGCAGGCCGATGCCGAAACCGTCCACGCCGGCGTTGTTGGAAACCACGGTGAGGTTTTTTGTGCCTTTGCGGCGCACGGCAGCGATCAGGTTTTCCGGGATGCCGCAAAGCCCGAAGCCGCCCATCAAGATGGTGACGCCGTCGCGCAGCTTCTGGATCGCAACGTCAGCGTCGGCTACACGCTTGTCCATTGATTTGCTCCTCGAAACCCGCGCAGGCACCCGCACAAGAACAAGAAGTACTGCGAGCGCTCCAAGTATGGCAGTAGAAGTTTACTGCAAATCGCGAAGCATTTTGTAGAGTTCGTTGGCGGCGTCAAACTCATCTTCGAGCTCGCGGCTCGCCAGGCGCATCCGTAGGTGGTCAATGGCCTGGGCCACGCGGTCAAGCGCGCGGCCGATGTTCTCCCTGTTGGTCAGGACAATGTCGCGCCAGAGAGAGTAGGGGCTCCCGGCCAGGCGCAGAGCGTCGTACAGCCCGCGGCCCGCAAGCGTCACTGGCAATCCGGTCTCATCGATTTCATCGCGGACCACTCCAGCCACGGCGATGGAAAGCAGTTGCGGCAGGTGCGACACAATGGCCACCGCCCAGTCGTGCGTTTCCGCGTCCAGCCACACCGGCCGCGCGCCAATCGCCCCAACCAGAGCTGCGAACGCCCGCAGTCGTGGGTCGGCATCGCTCGCCTCGCCAATTAGCGCGTACTTCGCACCTCGAAACAGTTCCGCGTCGGCCTCAGCGAGGCCGGAGACCTCCTTGCCCGCCATCGGATGCCCGCCTAGGAATCGCGCTGCGCCCTGGAAATGGCTCGCGGCGGCACAGCAGATCACCGCCTTGGTGCTGCAGACATCGGTGATCAGCGCATGGGGTTCCGCGCGTCGCGCAATTTCCGGCAACAGCTCCAGCGTGAGGCCGATCGGCAGGGCCACGTAAACCAAGTCGGCACGTGCGAGCGCGCGGCCCAGATCCACCAAGCCCTCGTGAATCGCGCCCCGCGACCCAGCCTGACGCAGGACCTCCGCTTTGTCCCAGCCAACGACGCGGGTTTCGGGGCAATGCTTGCGAACAGCGAGCCCGAATGAGCCACCAATGAGCCCGGTTCCAAGAATGGCCACGCCACGAAAGCGCACAGCGGGGGCGGCAGCCATGGCTCAGCCGATGCGGCGGCCCACCGCCGGGGCAATGATACGCAGCTCAGTCATCAACTGGGCGAACTGGTCGGCGTAGAGCGACTGCGCGCCGTCGGAGAGCGCGTGCTCCGGGTCGTGGTGGACTTCGATGAGCAGGCCGTCAGCGCCGGCGGCCACCGCCGCACGAGCCATCGGCGGAACCTTGTCCCGCCGCCCAGTGCCGTGCGAGGGGTCGGCAATGATGGGGAGGTGCGAAAGCTTCTTGATGACCGGAATTGCCGCGATGTCGAGCGTATTGCGCGTGTAGGTCTCAAACGTGCGGATGCCGCGCTCACAGAGGATGACGTTGTAGTTGCCGCCAGCCATGATGTACTCGGCGCTGAGCAGCAGCTCTTCGATCGTGGCGGACATGCCGCGCTTGAGCAGCACGGGCTTGGAAACCTCGCCGAGCGCGCGCAGCAGGTGGTAGTTCTGCATGTTGCGCGCTCCCACTTGCAGCACGTCCACATACGGCAGCATCAGCGCGATCTGCGACGAGTCCATCACCTCGCTGACCACCAGCAGGCCGTTCTTGTCGGCGGCTTGGCGCAACAGTTTCAGTCCTTGCTCCCCCAATCCCTGAAAGGTGTACGGCGAGCTGCGCGGCTTGAACGCGCCGCCGCGCAACAACTTGGCGCCCAGCCGCGCGACGCGCTCGGCGATCGTGTGGATCTGTTCGAACGATTCCACCGCGCAGGGCCCGGCCGCGACGATGACTTCGGGTCCACCGATGCGCACGCCTTTGCCCACCTCCACGATTGTGCCCTCGGGGCGGAAGTGCCGGCTAGCCAGCTTATAGGGCTGGGTGATGCGCACGACCTCGCGCACCCCCTCGAGCAGCTCGATGTCGCGCGGGTCGAAATCGCTGCACGCGCCGACTGCGCCCAGCACGGTGTGGGTCGCGCCGGTCGAGCGGTGCACGTCAAAGCCCAGCGACACCAGCCGGTCAATGACGTGCTGAATCTCTTCTTCGTTTGAGCCTTCCTGCATCACCACAACCATGACTTTCACCCTGCCTTTTTGCGGATGTACCGGACCCGCGCCTATTTCGGCGGCTCAGGATCGGGATCCGCGGCCTCGCGCATGGCAGCGCGTTCGACCGAACGCGCCTCGTCGAGGATGCGCTCAAAGAGCCGGCGAATGGCCGTATCTGCCAGCGGCCCCGGATTGGCTCGCTCGGCCGCCTCGAGCACCTCGCGCTCGCGGTCGGGCTGATAGAGTGGGAGTGACGCGGCATGTTTCAGCCGGCCGATCTCCAGCGCGCAGCGCGACCGCTCGTTCAGCAGCTCGACCAGCTTGCGGTCGATCTCATCAATCCGGCGACGCCAGTCTTCGATGTTCATGGGCGCGCTTCCCGCCGGCTCATTCCCCGGCTGGCGGCCTGCTTGAGCAGACGGATGCGCTCGGTGACCGCTGCGGCTGCTGCATCCACGGAGGCCGCCCTTTCGATTTCGGCCACCAGCGCTGAACCGACCACCGCCGCGTCGGCCAGGCCGCCGAGGATTGAAACGTGGCCCGGCAACGAGATCCCAAATCCCACGGCGATCGGCAGCGAGGTCACCGCGCGCGCGCGGCGGATGAGCGCGGGCAACTCTTCCGGCAGCGTGTCTTTGGCCCCGGTCACACCCGTTCTTGAGATCAGATACAAGAACCCTGTTGAAGATTCAGCGATTCGCGCCAGGCGCGCGTCGGTCGAAGTGGGCGCGGCCAGGAAAATCGTGTCCAGGCCGCGCCCCGCGACGATTCGCCGGTAGTCGCCCGCCTCCTCCGGCGTCAGGTCGGTGATAAGCACGCCGTCGGCGCCCGCCGCAGCGGCGGCGTCCGCAAACTTTTCCACACCCATCTGCAGCACCGGGTTGAAATAACTGAAAAGGACGAGCGGCACCTCGGTTGTCTGCCGCAACTTCTTCACCAGGCCCAGCACGCCGGCGAGCGTTGTGCCGCTGCGCAGGGCGCGTTCGCTGGCGCGCTGAATCGTCGGGCCGTCGGCGAGCGGGTCGCTGAAGGGCACACCGAGTTCGATCACGTCGGCGCCCGCCCCGGCGATCGCCAGCACGATGCGCTCGGTTGCGGCAAGTGTCGGGTCGCCCGCGGTGATGTAGGCCACCAGGCCCAGCTCACTCGCGCGCCGAAGCTCACTAAAGCGCCGCGTGATGCGCGTGGTCGCTTGCCTCATAGAAGTGGGAATCTGGCTCACATACCCTCAGAGGTAACGCGAGAGGATGTCCATGTCTTTGTCGCCGCGGCCGGAAAGATTCAAGATGACCACCTGGGCGCGTTTCATCTTCGAGGCGCGTTCGACCAGCCCCGCCAGGGCGTGCGCGGTTTCGAGCGCCGGGATGATGCCTTCAATCCGGGCGAGCAGGCGGGCGGCATCCACCGCTGCGTCATCGCTGACCGCCGTGTACTCGGCGCGGCCCTGATCGGCCAGCCAGGCGTGCTCCGGCCCAATAGCCGGATAGTCGAGCCCGGCGGAAACCGAATGCGTGGTTGCGATCTGCCCGTCAGCGTTCTGCAGAACATAAGTATAGGTGCCCTGTAGCACCCCGGGCCGCGCGCCGGAAAAACCCGCCGCCGCGGCCAGGCGCGCGGCGTGCTCGCCTAGGGTCGTGCCGCGCCCGCCGGCCTCGACGCCAACCATCTTCACACCCTCGTCACCCAGGAACTCATAAAAGAGGCCGATGGAATTCGACCCGCCGCCGACACAGGCAAAAAGAAAATCGGGCAGGTGACCCTCGGCGGCGAGGATCTGCGCGCGGGCTTCGCGCCCGATGACAGACTGAAAATCGCGCACCATCTGCGGATACGGATGCGCGCCCAGCACCGAACCGAGCAGGTAGTGGCTGGTGCGCACGTTGGTGACCCAGTCGCGCATGGCCTCGTTGATGGCGTCCTTGAGTGTGCGGCTGCCGGCGTCCACGCCGACCACTTCAGCGCCGAGCAGGCGCATGCGAAGTACGTTGAGGCGCTGGCGCTCCATGTCCTCGGTGCCCATGTACACGACGCACGCCAGACCCAGCCGCGCGGCCACTGTCGCGGAGGCCACGCCGTGCTGGCCCGCGCCGGTTTCAGCCAGAATGCGCTGCTTGCCCATGCGCACGGCCAGCAAGCCCTGTCCTATGCAGTTGTTGATCTTGTGCGCGCCGGTGTGCAGCAGGTCTTCGCGCTTCAGGTAGATGCGCGGCCCGCCCAAGTGGGCGCTCAGGCGTGCGGCGAACTGCAAAGGCGTCGGCCGGCCGGCGAAGTCACGCAAGAGAGACTCAAGCTCGGTCTCAAATTCCTTATCGGCGCGCGCTTCGGCGTAGGCGCGTTCGAGCTCCTCGAGCGGCGCCATCAGCGTTTCCGGTACGTAGCGCCCGCCGTACGGGCCGAAGCGGCCGCGAGCATCGGGCCAGGTTTGTGTGGCTGTGGTCATCGGCTCACACTCCCGAACGATTCGCAATTGAATCTTTCCACCTCCCGCATCAACGCCCGCACCCGGGCCGGGTCTTTTCTTCCCGGTTTCGCCTCCAAGCCGCTGCACACATCGATCGCGAAGGGTTCCGCTTCACCGAGGGCCTGCGCGACATTGTCCGGCGTGATCCCCCCGGCCAGGATGATCCTGCCGTAGCGCCGGGCCTGCCGCGCGATGCTCCAGTCAAATGCTCTTCCCGTGCCGCCCCGCAGGTTCGCTCGGAAACCGTCGAGCAATAATGCCGCCGCCCGGCGATAGCGGGCCAGGACCGCAGGACGAAAACCATCACCAACGCGAAACGCCTTGATCACCGGATGGGTCGCAGCGCATTCTGCGACTGCTCTGGGCGATTCATCGCCGTGGAGTTGCACGGCCTGGAGCCGCATCGCGCCCGCCAGGACTTCGACTGCATCCGCTGACCAGTTGACGAAGACTCCCACGGCATCCACCAGTGGCGGAAGCCGTCGGATAATCTCCCAGGCCTGCGCCGGAGTTACCGCGCGCGGACTGCGGGGATAAAAATTGAAGCCCAGAGCATCGGCGCCCGCCTCCACGGCGAGCTTTGCGTCCGCCCAATTGGTGATCCCGCAAATCTTTACTCGGACCATCCGCGTCGCGCTCAGCTTTCCGTCCCTGCGCCCAACAGGCCCCGCAGCGCCGCGCCCGGGTCGGGTGACCGCATCAAGTGCTCGCCGATGAGAAACGCGTCGAAGCCGGCGGCGCGCAGCCGGGCAAGGTCCATCGCAGAGCGCATTCCGGATTCGCTGACGGCGATGCAGTAGTCGGGCACCGCCTCGACCAGCTCCAGCGAAGTTTCCAGTCGCACGTCCATCGTGCGCAGGTCGCGGTTGTTGATGCCGAGGATTCGCGCGCTCGCATCCACCGCGCGCGTCAATTCTTCTCGCGTGTGGACTTCGACCAGGGCTTCCATGCCCAGTTCGCGGCCGAGCGCGACCATCTCGCGCAGGTCGGCATCGCGGAGGATGGCGACGATCAACAGGAAGGAATCCGCGCCGGTGGCCCGCGCTTCCCATACCTGCCACGGCTCGAGCATGAAATCCTTGCGCAGCACCGGCAGCGCAACTGCCGCCCGGGCCAGCCGCATGTCCTTGAGCGAGCCCTGGAAGAACTCTTCCTCGGTGAGGACGGAAAGTGCGGCGGCCCCAGCGCCTTCGAGCTGCGGCGCCAACTCCCTCGGATCGAAATCTTTCCGCAGCAGCCCGCGCGTGGGGGAAGCCTTCTTCAGCTCGGCGATGACGTTGATTGCATCGCGACTGAGCTTCGCGGCGAAGTCGCGGACGGGCTCGGCCTTCCCCACGGCGATGCGTAGGACGGCTTCCGGCACGACGCGTTTGCGATGGTTGACCGCGGCGCGGCGCGCCTCCACGATGCGGTCGAGTATGGTTCCGGTTTTGGTCTCCGCCTTCACGCGCCTGCCCCTCCAGCAGTTCCCATTGGTAAGAAGGGAAACCCGTATGCTAGTCCGCGCACGGAGCGAAGTCAATTTGAGCAGGAAAGCTAGGAATGGATTGTGGGAGATGCGGCTTTCTGCCGGCATCAGGGACTGGCCTGAGGGCCGCCCCGCATCGACGAGCGACACAATCAAGCCGTCGCTCTGCGTCTGTTCCTCAAGGGCAACGCGTGACGACGATCACAGCCACGCAGCTTGCGGTGCTCAGCCAGGAAATCATCTCCGGTCGGAAGTGTACCCGGCTGGTGCGCTATCGCGAGCGCGTCGCGCGCACCAAGCGCCGTGCTTTCCGCGAGTGCACTTATTGGGGGCGGCCTGTACCGGGTTTCGGCGACCCGCGGGCCGACGCTCCGCGCCCCGTGGCTTCCACCCACCTCCGGGCCTTGCACGGCAACTCCCGCCCACCCTTGCGCCCTTCAAGTCTCCCCTCGCCGTACGCGGGCGGTTTTCCGTCTCCTACCGAAAGTGCCGGCTGGGGGCTTGACGTCCTGCCGGCAATCGTGCTCAATTTCGCCTGCGCGCTCATACCAAAGAGCTGCGGAGGGCCGAGGCCATGATCCGCGAGGACATTCTCCAGAAGTTCCCAGACCTCTTCGGGACCAAAAAGGTGAACGGCCGAGAAGTCAATGTCGAACAGACGATTGCCACACTCACCCGAGAGTTAGGTCCCGAGATCGCCGCGGCCCTGACCGCTCGCCGGGCGCTACTACAGTCCCCCGCCACAGTCAGCAAGAAATATGCCTGGCCGAACTGGGACGACACGTTTGAGGATCCTGTAAGCGGGCAGTTTTGGGCATTTCGCCAGATCGTCCAAGGCCTGATTGATAACTTTCTGGGTCGCGACAGCGAGTGGCGCTGGCGGCTCAACGACGAGGTGCCCATCCCGAAGGACGCCCACCCGTTGACAAATCCCGGCTTGGAGCTTACCGGGCCGTGGCATCCGCTGGACATGGCCTTCAACGCGTTGAATAGCCAGGCGCCCATGAATATGCCGGACTTTGAAGACGCCTCACCGCCCCATTTCCAGCCCGATGGCATGCCCACGAATCAGCCGGTGGGGATTTTTGCGGCCCTGCAGAACGCCAAGGAGATTTTCGAAGGCCGCTGGGCCAACCGCCCCTATGAGGTTGTGAAGAAAGGCAAAAAGCGCGCGTACAAGATCAACACGTCCCCGGCGCGGTGGCCGACCCGGTTTGCTCGGCCTCCCAGCATCCACGTGCGGTATGACCACATCAGGGTCGAAGGCCAACCCGTGCCCGGTCTGATTCCCACCACTCTCCTCTGGGCCATTAACAACTATGATTCCCTCACACGCGCCGGCACCGGCGTGTACTACTACATCCCGAAGATTCAGACTCCTCAGGAAGCCCTCATTGTGGAGAAGCTCCTGGCGCGGCTGGAAGGCGCGATCGGCGTCCAGCCTGGCACCATCAAGATTAAAGTCCTCTATGAGGAGGGAAATGCCGGCCGGTTCTTGCCTGCGATCGCCTGGGTCTTGCGGCGTCGGCTCCTGGGGACGAATGTCGGCCGCTGGGACTACTTGGGCAGCCTCATTGAGATTTGGAAAAGCGACCCGCAGGGCGTCTTTCCGGATCCGCAGTCAATCGGCATGGCCTCTCCGAACATGATTGCCTATCAGCGGTACAACGCGCTGATGATGCTCATGGCCGGCATGAAGAATGGTGAGCTCAGTCAGGGTGCCCCCATTGGTGGGATGGCGGCGGTGATGATCTATCAATCGAACGATCCCTATGGCCGCTCGAGGTATAACCCACTGGCACTGCGTGCGATGGCCATCGACAAGCTGCGAGAGCGCATGCTGGGTCTCATGTTTGTGCCCGAGGAGCCGCTGCCCGCAGGTCAACAGCCCACCCTAGGAGACATCCTTGCAGACCGAGTAAAGGGACGACTCTATGATGCCTATCGGCAAAGCTGGGTCGCCAGCCCAGAATCAGCCTACGTCGCCGCTGGCAATGCACCCTTACAGGTCCCCGTGACGCAGCTCCAAGCGATCCTCGATGCGCCGCTTGAGACTGTGGACGTGAAAGGCAAACCGGTGCCAACGGTCGCCAGTGGTCTCAGTGACGCGGAGCGGCTCCTGCTGCAGTCCCGGGGTTTATTGAACCCGCAGGGGAAGATCATGCCCCGAGTCATCACCCGGGACATGCTTGACACGCCGGAGAAACTCTTCACGCAAGAACTTTGGGACGCCATCTATGGCGTACCGAAGGGTGA
>JBGPZW010000161.1:0-7410 GCA_041493955.1 Terriglobia bacterium | reverse complement strand
GTGCGCGTGCCCGAGGGGATCGAGGACCTCAAGGTGCGCCGCCAGTTGCTCGACGAGTTCAACATCGAAATTGCCGGCGGCTTCGGGCCGATCAAGGGCCGGATCTGGCGCGTCGGGTTGATGGGTTACTCCAGCCAGTTCAACAATGTGTTGCTGTTCCTGGCCGCGTTCGAGAAGGTTCTGCTCGAACAGGGCTTCCCTGTGCCCGCCGGGGCCGGTGTGGGCGCGGCGGTGCGGGGCGCGATGAAACCCCACACGGTGGCCGCCGGAGACCGCAAATAACCGGGCCGGTCAGCCCAGTCACGATGAGAAGGGACGCCACACCAGCCATCCCCAACGTCGGGGCCATGAGCAATTTCGTGGGCGCGTTTGACGTGCCCTCGCGGCTCACTGACCAGGCCTACCACTGCCGCTTCTCCCATATGTGGAACGGCATCGCGACGCGCCATAGCGACACCATTGATTGTAAGTTTTTCGTGGACGGCCGTGGCGTGGTGGTGGGCCTGGCGCATCCCGCGTTTGTCGACTTTCGCGCCCGCGCCCGCCGTGACCTCACCGACCGCGAGGCCAGCTACCTTGCTGCCGAATACCTCCGCGAACGGCTTGAGCAGGAGGAGGAGCACACGGTCTACGATGTCTCGCGTGAGGAAGTCCTCCGCCTGATCGAGAAACTGGGCATCCGTTGAGATAGTCCTCAGCGATCAGTTCTCAGCAATCGGTCTCCGCTTTCAAGCAACTGTCCTTCCGAGCGCAGGGATGAATCCCTCTGGACGCGTGCTTCAGACCGACGACATCCTGCGGCCGGGGTGGTAAAGGCGCCGCCGGGATGCCGGCGGTATGGCAGGCGATCACTAGGCGTCGGAGAGGGATTCATCGAAGCCGGGGGGCTCGTTCAGTTCATCGGCTTCGAGGATGGCGCCGCAGTCGAGGCACTCGACGTATTCGGCGTCCTTGTCCTTGGCGATGAGCTGCCGGCGCACATGCTTGCAGATGGCAGGGTCATTCATCGGCCGTGTCCTCACGCGTTGGCCGAATTATAGCACCGCGGCGCTAGTCATCCACGGCGCGGAAGTGGTCGAGCAGGGGATGGTGCAAGCCATCGCGGCGAATGAAATAGATCACCAAGAACATACAGAGCGCGCCGCTCACCATGACGGCCACGGCCACCTGGAGACCGATGAGCAGGGTGGAGACGTCGTCAATCTTGCCCACCACGAAAGGCCCGAGCACGCCACCCACCAGTTGCGTGACGAACATATATACGGAGACCGAAGTGGCGTGCGCGCGCCGCGGCATCATGTCGTGAATCACGGCGGTCACCGGGCCGTGGTACCAGGACATGAAGAAGGCGGCGAGAAACAGCGCCAGAATGACCAGCAGTTTTTCTTCGGCGTAAAGCGCCCAGAGGACGAACGGTGCCGCAATCAGAAACGCCAGCGCCACGGTGAGGATGCGTCCGAACTGATACCGCTGTTGCAACCAGTCGGCCACGTAGCCGCCGGTCAGCACGCCCAGCAGCGAGGCCAGCAAAATGGTGATGCCCAGCGAGACGCCGGCCTGACCGGGACTGAAGCCCTTCCAATCCTTCACAAACGCCGGGCCCCAAAAAATAAACGAGATGCTGGTGAAGGTGATAAGCACACCGCTCAAGATCAGCGTCAAGTACGCGGGTACGCCGAGGAGATGCCCCAGCGGAACCAGTTCGGAGCGCGGCCCGCGTGGCGGCTCCTCCAGGTGCAGAACGGAAAGAGCGAAGAGCAGCCCGGGGAGGCCCACAATGAAGAAAGCGTAGCGCCAGCCGAGCGACTGTCCGATGACTCCACCCAGGGCAAGTCCCGCCGTAGCGCCGGCCAACATGCCCGCGGCAAAGGTGGACTGCGCGCGAGCGCGTGTCTCCTCGGGAAACGCGCCGGAGATCATGGACTGCGCGGCCGGGGCATAGGCGGCCTCGCCCACACCGACCAGCGCGCGCGCCACCAACAGTAGCGCAAACGTGTGCGCAAGACCGGTGAGAAAGGTGGCCAGGCTCCAGAACGCTACGCCGCCGGCGATGATTCGCGTGCGGCTCATGCGGTCGGCCAGTAGGCCGAATGGGATGGTGGCTAGGGCGAGCACGATCTGCAGCAGAGACTGGAGCCAGGAAAGTTGCACGCTGGAAAGGCTGAATTGTTCGCGCAACATGGGCACCAGCGGCGGCACCACCAGCCGGTCCGCAAAGTTGACAAAATTAATCAAAGCGAGTATGGCCAGTACGCGCACTTGGTAGCGGCTGAGGACGTGGGGACCGATATTCATGAGCGCTGCTGGCCGGGCAGATTCTGACCCCGCGCACGTCCCGGCCGTTCGGGCCGGCCATTATATAACGAGGAGCGCAAACCTCTCGATGCCGCAGTTGAACGCAGGCGATCGCCTGACTACCGTGTTGTTTTACGGCGTGGTCCTGCTGCTGGCCTACCTGGTCTTCCGCGTTTTTGAGCCGTTTCTGGTGCCGTTGGGCTGGGCGGTAGTGCTCGTCGTGGTCTTCTACCCCTGGCACGTGCGCCTGGAGAGCCGCTGGGGCCGGACACCTGCTGCCGCCCTCAGCACGCTCGGGGTCACGCTGATCCTGATTGTTCCCACGCTGTTGCTGATGGCACTGTTTGTTCGCCAGGGAATTGAGGCGGCGCGGAGCATCCAGCCGGCCATGGCCGCAGGGCGGTACCCATGGCTCAACCATGCCTGGGAGTGGATCAGCCAGCGCGCGCCGGGCGGCCAGACGACCTCGGGCGGCCCGGCGGACTTGGCCACAGCGGTGCGGCAGAGCGCCGAGCGCATGGCGGAGTACCTCGCCGCGCAGGTGGGCACCGTGGTGCGGGACGCGGTGTTGTTTCTGTTCGAGCTGTTTGTCACTCTGTTTGCGCTGTTCTATCTCTTCCGGGATGGCGGGACGATCATGGCCGGCGTGCGCCGCGTGCTGCCGTTTGAAGAGTCGCATCGTGAGAAGATGATCGCCGAGGCGCGCGACCTCATCTTTGCCAGTGTCACCACCAGCCTGATCATCGCTGCCATTCAGGGGCTTCTGGGAGGGACAGGCTTCGCCATCGTGGGTCTGAGCGCGCCGGTCTTTTGGGGCGTGGCCATGGCGTTCTGCTCGCTGTTGCCGGTGGTGGGCTCGGCGCTGATCTGGGTGCCGGCGGCGGTCTGGCTGGCGGCCTCAGGCCACTGGGGCCGCGGAGTGGCGGTGCTGGCGATCTGCGGTGGGCTCACCAGCCTGGTGGACAATTTCCTGCGGCCGGTGCTGATCAGCGGGCGCGCGCGGCTGAGCGGTCTGCTGGTGTTCATCAGTGTGCTCGGCGGGATCAGCGTGTTCGGAATGCTCGGCCTGGTGCTGGGGCCGATCGTGGTGGCCACCGCCGTAGGCATACTGGATGTGTACACGGAGAGCGCCGAGAGCCGTTGAGCGGTGCGCACCGGCGAGGCGGAAGCGGTTGGGGAGGGGAAGCGGCTGTGCTAGAGTAAGCCCGCTGAAGGATCCAATGGCCACCGAGTTCGCAGCCACGCGCGCGGGACTTGCGCCGGAGAAGCTCCGCTGGCGCTGCGATCCGGCGCGCATCCCGTTTGAGACGACCGCGCAGGCCGAACCGCTCGACGGCGTTATCGGGCAGGACCGCGCCCTGCGCGCGCTGAAGATGGGCGTGGAGCTGGCCGCGCCGGGTTACAACATTTTTGTCTGCGGCCTGGCGGGCACCAGCCGTGGCGGCATGATCGTGCGCATGATCCAGGAGCTACAGCCCACCACCAAATCTTCATCGGATCGCTGCTACGTCAACAATTTCAAGAACGCCGATCGCCCGCGCCTGCTCACCCTGCCGCGCGGGCAGGCCAACGCGTTCAAGAAGGACGTGCAGTCCGGCATTGAATTCCTGCGCCGGCGGATCCCGCAGGTGTTTGAAGGCGAGCCCTTCCAGCGGCAGAAGAGCCGCATCGTGGACCGGTTCACCGTGCGCGAGAAGGAGCTGATGGACGACTTCACGCGGCGAATCGCGCGAGAGCAGTTCGCGCTGGGACACATGCAGGTGGGCGCGGTGGCGCTTCCGGAGATTTTTCCGGTGCTCGAAGGTCAGATGGTGCCGATCGAGGATATTCCCAAGCTGGTGCACGAAGGCAAGTTGGAGACCGCGGCCGCCGAGGATCTCGAACGCAAGTACGAGCAGTTCCGCCAGGAGTTCACGGTCGTCTACCGCAAGACCCTGACGCTCTCCCGGGAGCTGGCCAGCGAGCTCAGCTATCTCGAGCAGGAGGCCGCCTCGGTGCTGGTGGACGGCTTCATCGAGGAGCTGAAAGAGAAATACCCGGGCCCGCTGATCTCCGAATACCTGGAGGAGGTACGCCACCATATTCTCGATAACCTGGAGCCGTTCAAGGAGCGCGAGGGGGAAGAGGAGCAGCAGCCTTCTCCGGAGGGCGGCCCGCGGGCGGCCCCGGGCGAACGCGATCCCTTCCGTGTGTATGGGGTCAATGTGCTGCTGGCACACAGCGAGCAGGAGAGCTCCCCGGTCATCTTTGAAACCACGCCAACCTATGCCAACCTGTTCGGCACCATCCAGCGCAGCTACGACGCGCGCGGCGGCTGGACCTCGGACTTCATGGACCTGCGCGCGGGGTCGGTGCTGCGCGCCGACGGCGGATTCCTGATCATGTATTCGCTGGACGCGCTGACCGAGCCCGGGGTCTGGCGCACGCTGAAGCGCACGCTCAACCACGGCAGGCTGGAAATCCAGCCCATGGACATGTTCTTCCCGTTCGGCACCTCGGCGCTCAAGCCCGAGCCGATTGATATCAACGTCAAGATCATTTTGATCGGCGACCGGGAGATGTACGAACTGCTCTACGAATACGAGGAAGACTTCAAGAAGATTTTCAAGGTGCGGGCGGAATTCGATGAAGAGATGCGCATGAACGACGAGGTGATCCTGCAGTACGGCGGCCGGTTCAGGAAACTTTCCGACGAAGAGGGCCTGTGCCCGTTTGACCGTGCCGCGGTCGCCGCCATGATCGAATACGGCGTGCGCAAAGCCGGGCGGCGCAGCAAGGTCACCGCGCGGTTCACCGATCTGGCCGACCTGGCCCGCGAGGCCTGCTACGTCGCCCGCGAGGCCGAGGAGTCTCCGGTCAGCGCGCAGCATGTGCGCTGCGCGATCGAGGCGAAGG
The DNA here is from genome assembly GCA_041493955.1 of Terriglobia bacterium. Lineage (GTDB taxonomy): Bacteria > Acidobacteriota > Terriglobia > Acidiferrales > UBA7541 > QHYU01. Next base: position 2,220 of record JBGPZW010000161.1, on the reverse strand, counting down.
TCGAGCGGCACAACCTAATCGAAACCAAAATCCGCGAAATGATCGAGGAAGGCACACTGCTGATCGATACCGACGGCGCGCGCGGCGGCCAGGTCAACGGCCTGAGCGTGCTCGAAATCGGCGGCTATGCCTTCGGCAAGCCGGTGCGCATCACCGCCTCGGCCGCGCTCGGCAAGGCCGGCCTGATCAACGTCGAGCGCGAGGCCAACCTGAGCGGCAAGTTGCACGACAAGGGCATGCAGATCATCGCCGGATACCTGCGCGCAAAATTCGCGCAGGACAAGCCGCTCTCGCTTGCGGCAAGCATCTGCTTCGAGCAGTCCTACTCGGGGATCGACGGCGACAGCGCCAGCTCTACGGAAATCTACGCGCTGCTCTCCGCGCTCTCTGGCCTGCCCATCCGCCAAGACATCGCCGTGACCGGCTCGGTGAACCAACAGGGAGACATCCAGCCCATCGGCGGCGTGAACCAGAAGATCGAGGGTTTCTACGACGTTTGCCGCGTCAAGGGGCTGACCGGCCGCCAGGGCGTCATCATCCCAGTGGAAAATATCGAGGACCTGATGCTGCGCGACGACGTAGTCGAAGCAGTGGCCGTCGGAAAATTCCAGGTCTTGCCCGTGGCCAGCGTCGAAGAAGGCATCGAAATCCTCACCGGCGTCAAGGCCGGCCAGCGCGACGCGCAAGGCAGGTTCGAGCCCAACACCGCCTACGCGTTGGTAGATCAGCGCCTGCGCGAAATGGCTGAAACCCTCAAAGAATATGAATAGCCGCGACGCAGCACGCTAACAGGTAGATCGAAGCCGATTCCAATCCTCGTCAGTCCCCCGGAACGCGGAGTGCAACCAAACAGACGCGCAGTTCCTCGCGCCAGAAGAGATTCTTGGCAGCGCTCGGAATCACACCGCGAGTACGGTTCTTGGGTCTACGGTGCGGGTGAGACGTAGCCCTGGCGGGAGCTGATGCGGTAGGCGGGATTTGGGTGAGAGGGAGTTCGGCCGTGCACTCCCCTGGTCTTCGCCGGGGCAGGCCCGGTTGCGGGGGCCGTGAGCACGCGCCCCAGCGCATCGATGATCTGGATCTCGATTTTGTGAAAGCGGGCATCGCGCGCCGGGGGCGTAAAGCCCAGGCTGTACTGGTGCCGGAGCAGGGCGGCGATCTGGCGGTAGATGCCGGAGAAGTCGCGGGCGTCCCGAGGGAAATAGGCGTGGCCGCCGGTGAGCTCCGCGATGGTCTCCAGAGTCTTGTCGGCCTGGGCAAAACTCAGCACGTCTTCGTCAGGGTTGCCCGAGGCGCGCGGAGCGGGTGCGCCCCGCTTGCTTTTCCGGTCGCTTTTCTCCACCGGCTCGCGCAGTTCGCTGCCCAGCGCCACGGGCAGAATCACCACATCGCTCGCGCGCAGCTTTGACGCGAGCGTCTCCCAGTGTCCCGCGCCGGAGGTGTCCAACCCGGTCGTGAGCAATACAATGGCCTTCTTGCCGGGCAGCGGCGCGAGCCATTCGAGCGCGGTCCCCAGGCTATCGAACAGATTGAGCTGGGCCATGCCCAAGTTGTAGCGCAACCCGCCCAGCGCCTGCGCCAACGCTGCTTTGTCCTCGGTAAAGTTCATCAGCGGCCGGGCGGACTCGTCGTAGGTGCCGAGGGCCACGCGGTCGTCCGCGGCGAGCCCTTCGAGCAGCGCATAGGCCGCCTGCAGGTGCTCGCGGTGAATCAGATAGACGGCCGGGCCGGTCTCGACCAGCACCAGGACCTGTGCAGGAGCCTCCACCGGGGCGAAGTGCGTGAGCAGCTGTCCGAAGCCTTCATCGAGCATGCGGAAGTTCTCCCGCTTGAGGTCACGCACGAAATGGCCCTGGGCGTCGGTCACGGTGACCTCGACGTTTACCAGCTCAACGCGCACCACCATTGGCGGTTGGGGTTTTGATTCCTGCTGCGCCACAGAGTCCATCCCGCTGGCGCCCAGGAGCAACAGAATGGTGAGCGCGCCTCTGCGCCTGATGCGAAGCACAGCCACCGTGATGGATGTCTTGATCATTTCTCCTCGTGCTTTGGCGCGCGGCCTCTAAAACGAAAGGCCCCGTTCCGCCCCGGGACGCGGGAGCAGAAACAGGGCCGGAGACGAACAGGCCGCGGGCCGCTACTGCTTGGTGACCGGCCCTTCTTTCGGGGTGGTCAGGTAGCCGGTAGCGCGGTCCTTAGCCACTTCAAACACCACGATTT
>JBGPZW010000187.1:0-5907 GCA_041493955.1 Terriglobia bacterium | reverse complement strand
CGGCGGTCGGCGAGCGGCCCACAAGCATTGAGGCTGTGTACATGCCCGAAGAGAGTCGCCAGACGATCTGCATCTCGGCGCAGGCAGGCTGTGCGGTGGATTGCCATTTCTGCCTGACGGCGCAGCTCGGGCTGATCCGCAATCTCACGGCAGGGGAAATCATCGGGCAGGTGCTGGTCGCGGTTGAAGAGAACCGCGCGAAGCTCGCGCCGCAGACCAATGTCGTGCTCATGGGTCAGGGCGAGCCGCTGCTGAACTACGAGGCGGTCATGCAGGCGGTGCGACTGTTGCTGGATCACGACGCGGTGGGGCTATCGGCGAAGCACGTCACGCTTTCGACCAGCGGGATTGTGCCGGGCATCGACCGGCTGGGACAGGAGAAGGTGCGGCCAAGGCTTGCCGTTTCACTCAATGCGTCCTTTGACGAGCAGCGCAATGCCATCATGCCCATCAACCGCAAATATCCGCTCGGCGCGCTGCTGGAGACTTGCCGACGTTATCCGTTACGGCCGTGGGAGCGGCTGACGTTTGAATACGTGCTGCTCGGCGGCTTCAACGACCAGCCGGAGGACGCGCGGCGCGTAGCGAGACTCGTTGCAGACCTGCGTGCCAAGGTGAACCTGATCCCGTGGAACCCGGGCGAGTTGCCCTACCATGCGCCACAGCCGGAACGCATAGAAGAGTTTCGCCGCATCCTGACGGAGAAGGGCGTTCCGGCGTTTGTTCGCTACTCGCGCGGGCAGGACATTATGGCCGCGTGCGGCCAACTGGCTCTGCTCGAGACTCCCTCCCCTGCAAGGACCGCACCGATTTCGCAGTAGATGGTCTGTGTGGCGGCGGACTTCAGGCCGCCATGCACGCTTATGTCTTCCGCACGCCGATGACGGCCATCAGCCGGCCGGTGCGGGCGCCCTCGCGTCGGTAGCTGAAGAACAGATCGGTGCGGCAGGCCGTGCAGAGTTCGCTCGCAACGATGTTCGACGCGGCGACCCCGGCATCGCACAACTGCCAGCGGTTGGCTGCGGCCAGATCGAGACGCACCCGCGCCGGGGGTGCGTTGTGGCCCGGCGGCATCATCGAGAGCCACTGAAGCGGATTGGGCTCCTCGCCCGTGGCGAAGGGATCAAACCACTCGGGCGCCGAGGCAAATTGGCTGGCGAAGGCCTGCACCACCTCGGGGCCCACTTCGTAGCAGCACCGCCCAATGGCCGGCCCCAACACGGCGACCACGTTTGCAGGGTTCGTGCCAAACGCCATGCGCATCCGGCCAAGCGTTTTCGCGACGATACGCCGCAGCGTCCCGCGCCAGCCGGCGTGTACGGCGGCCACGGTGCGGTGCCGTGTATCCGCCAGGAGGATGGGGACGCAATCGGCAGTCTGCACCGCAAGCAGGATTCCCGTAATGCGCGTGATGGCCGCGTCGCCGCGCGGGGCTTCAGCGGGAGCTGAGTCCAGGGCGAGGACGACCTCGGAATGGACTTGCCGCAGCGTCAGCAGCGTCATCTGCTTCGCGCGTAACGCCACGAGCAGCCGCGCGCGATTGGCGAGAACGTTTTCTCGCGTGTCCCAATCCGTGAAACCCAGATTGAACGAGCGCCGGCCTTCGAGCGAGCTTTCCCCGCCGCGCCGCGTGGAGAAGCCGTGGACCAGCCAGGGAATCTTCGCGAGCACGCGCGCCTGGAGGATCTGCACGTCAGCGGAGTGCAGCGTCCTCCATGCGGTGCCACGGGGCTGCTCGCAGCTTGAGCGCTCGTGGCCTGCTTTCGGTCTTTGCGATAGGGCTTTCATGCCGGCGGAAGAGAAGATTTTACAGGTATAATCCTGTTGCGGCGCTCTGATTTCTGTCCGTGGGGCGGGCGCGGCCCAGCAAACCGCAATGCAGTCCGCCTGGTTGCCAGTCTCTTGTGAGCGCTGCTGGGGCGGCCGAGGGGGCGAGTGATCGTCGGATTGGGATTGGACATTACCGAGATTGACCGGGTCCGCGCGGCGATCGAGCGCCGCGGTGAGGCGTTTCTCAAGCGCGTGTTTACGCCCGCCGAAATTGGCTACTGCGAGCGCCACAGAGACCGCTACGAACGCTATGCGGGGCGCTTCGCCGCCAAGGAAGCGGCGATGAAGGCGCTGGGAACCGGCTGGCGCCGCGGTGTTCGATGGATCGACATCGAAATAGTGCGCCTGCCCAGCGGCAAGCCCAGCTTGCAGCTTCGCGGCGTCGCCAGGGAATTTGCTGACCGCCTCGGCGTCAAACATATCGCCATCACTATCACTCACAGCGGAAACACGGCCCTGGCTCAGGTCATCTTCGAGTCCTGAAAACCATACGATTGCCTGCAGAGAATACAGAGCAGCCCAGAGGCAAGCGAAATCTGTGTAGCGGCGGCCTTCAGGCCACCACACGCACCGTGTTTGAAGATGGCAGGCTGAAGCCTGCCGCTACGCACTTTTCTGTGCTCCGAGCGCGTGGCCGAAAAGGCGTGAGCCGTCGAGTGCCGTGATCCGGACGTCGAGCATCTGGTTCGGCGGCCAGGAGCCTGCCACGCGCACATCGAGATAATTGCCGGCCAGTGCGCGGGTCCGCACGCCGCCAGCGCTTTCGTTCGTGACGTCGCTGGCCGAAGCATCCGGTTGTTGCGGGTCGCCCGGTGGTCCTGTCTGCGTGCCATGCAACGTGAGTACGCGCAGGGTGTGCTCAATATGGGCCGCGCGGAAAGCCGCGGCTTTTTCTGCCGCCAGCGCGCGCAGTTCGCGAGCGCGCCGCTGGATGACCGGTGGCGGAACCTCGCTCGGCAGTGCGGCGGCTCTCGTGCCGGGGCGCTTGGAGAACGAAAAGACGTGCAGGTAAGTAAACGGCAACTGCCGGACCAGCGCGAGCGTCGCGCGATGGTCGTCAGGAGTTTCGCCGGGGAAGCCTGCGATGACGTCCGCGCCGATCCCGGCAGCGGGCAGCAGCTCGCGGATCCACTCCAGGCGGCGCGCGTAGTGCGCCGTGCGGTACCAGCGGTGCATCGCCGCCAGGATGCGGTCCGAGCCGGATTGCAGCGGGATGTGGAAATGGTGCGCGATGCGGTCGGTCGAGGCGAACAGTGCGATAAGGTCCTGCGTTACATCCAGCGGCTCGATCGAGCTGAGGCGCAGCCGCTCGAGCGGCGTTTCATCCAGGATGCGCCGGAGGAGGTCGCCGAACTCGACCCGCGGCACAAGATCGCGCCCGTAGCTGCCGAGGTTGATGCCGCTCAGGACCACTTCGCGGTAGCCTGCGGCGGCGAGCTGGCGAAGCTCCTCGATCACTTGCGCCGGCGGAAGACTCCGGCTGCTCCCGCGCACGAACGGGATCACGCAATAGGCACAGCGATTGTTGCAGCCATCCTGAATCTTCAGTATCGGTCGGGTGTGGCCGCCCTCGCCGCCCAGGACCGGCCCCACTAGAACCGCGGTCTGCTCAAAAATATCACCGGTGAGAATTTTTGCTGCCCCGCGCGCAAGCGACATCGGGTCAGAGTCGATCTGTGCGAGCGGAACGAAAGAAGACGGACTGCCCGCCGGGAAAATGCTCTGCCCCTGCATCGGCCCGGTGATCTCCTCCAGTAGGCGGGGAATTTCCGGCTTGTGTGAATTGCCGACCACCCACGTGACGCCTTCGAGGCCGGCCAGGTCTTCGGGCGCGCGCTGCGCGTAGCAACCGGTGACGACGATGTGCGCGGCAAAGTTCTGCGCATGAATCGCGCGGATGGCCTGGCGCGCCTGCGTGTCCGCCGAAGCGGTGACCGTGCAAGTGTTGACCACCACCACGTCGGCGGCCGCCGCGCTGCTCGCGGCCACGAAGCCGCGCTCGAGGAGTTGACGCTCGATCGCGGCGGCGTCGGCCTGCGTGGCGCGGCAACCGAAATGTTCAATGTGAAAAGAAGCCATTGTGTGTGGCTTTCTGCGCTCGGGAGACCACGAACTCACATTATAGCAACTGCGGGGCAGGCCCGCTCCCGCCTCACAAAAGAGATTGACCGGAGCGAGGAAAAACGGCACTAATGGCGGGCCCAAGAAAAGGAAACAATGATGGCACACAGGGAGGAACGGATGGTCTCTCATCGAAGAAGGAATGGAACCCTGGCTGCGATTCTCGCCGGGGTGTTGCTGTGGGCGGCGGCCGGCTCGGCAGGTGGCCCGCCAAATCCGGCTGCACCGAAGCCGCTGCCGTCGCAGCGGGAGCAGGCGGCCATCCGCGAGGAGTGGCTAAAGCTGCGGCTGGAGCGCGTCCTGCCCGCGCTGATGCGCAAGCACGGCGTGGCTATGTGGCTGGTGATCTGCCGCGAGTACAACGAAGACCCGGCGTTTTATTCGCTGGTTTCCCCGACCGTGTTTGCGGCGCGCCGTCGCACCATCTACGTCTTCTTTGACCGGGGCGAGGAGAAGGGTGTCGAGCGACTCGCGCTGGGCGGCGGCGCGAACGGCGGGCTGTACACGGTGTATCGCGACCCGGAGATGGAGAAGCGTGAGCTTTGGGGCCAGGGCCAGTGGGCTTTGCTGCGGAAACTCGTCGAGGAGCGCAACCCCGCCACCATCGCCGTGGACATCTCGCGCACGCACGCGTTTTCCGACGGCCTCTCGGCGGGTGAACGCGAAGCGCTGGAAGACGCGCTGGGGCCGAAGTGGATGTCGCGGATGGTGCGCGCGGAAAACCTGCCGCTCGAGTATGTGGCCACGCGCGTGCCGGAGATGTTGCCGACCTATCGGCAGTTGATGGAAATTGCGCACAGCCTTATCGAGCGTGCGTTTTCGAGCGAAGTGATCAAGCCCGGCGTCACCACCAACACCGACGTAGTCTGGTGGCTGCGGCAGCAGTTGAGCGACCAGGGGCTGGGTACGTGGTTTCATCCCACCGTGGACGTGCAACGCCCCGGGATGCCGCATGACTCGGTGCTTTCCGAGCAGGAGAACCTGGTGATCCAGCGCGGCGACGTGCTGCACGTGGACTTCGGCATCAAGGCCATGGGCCTGGCCACGGATACGCAGCATATGGGCTACGTGCTGCGCGAAGGCGAGCGCGAACCGCCCGCGGGCATCCAGAAAGCTCTAGCCAACTGCAACCGCCTGCAAGACCTGCTCATGGAACGCATGCGGCCGGGCCATTCGGGCAACGAAATCCTCGCCGATACGCTGGCGGCCATGAGTGCCGCTGAGATCAAGGGCTCGGTCTATTCGCATCCGATCGGCGACCATGGACACGGCGCCGGGCCGCTCGTCGGTCTGTGGGACCGCCAGCAGGGCGTGCCCGGGCGCGGCGATGTCCCGGTGCTGCCGAACACGTGGTTTTCCATCGAGCTCTCCGCCAGCACGCTAGTGCCCGAGTGGAACGGTCAAGAACTCTGGGTGGGACAGGAAGAGGACGCCGCGCTCGAAGGCGACAAAATCGGCTGGGTGCTGCCCCGCCAGACACAGTACCACGTGATCCGATAGTGACGTTATGGTGCGGGGTGAAGCCATGCTCTCTTGAATCTCTCTTCGTGAGGGAAGTATCTAAAAAGCATGAACGCCAGATTGATCAAGCGGATTGTCCGGGGCGCAGTGGCTCTTCTCGCGATCGGATTCGCCGTGCACGAATTCGCGCTCGCGGGCTTCACGGCCACGGCCGCCTTTTCCGGCAGCGTGGGCATCCTGTACGGATGGATGGCCGCCTCCGGCAAGGGTTGATAGGGCTTCTCTGGCTTCCGCGTCGCGGAAGCTCCAGAGGGCAACACGGCTGCAGAAGCGGACGCCAGCTTCCTCAGCAGAGGACGATTTTGTTGCGGTGGCGGGTGATGCGGCGGGTGGCGTTGCGGGTATCCACGACCAACTGCGCGGCCTCCACGATCCCCGGGTAGTCGTAGCTGGAGTGGTCGGTGGCGATGACCACGCAGTCGTAGGAGGCCAGCG
>JBGPZW010000075.1:0-16272 GCA_041493955.1 Terriglobia bacterium | reverse complement strand
CGCCAGTTCCTGCGCGCCATCAACGCGCGTTATCAAACGACGGTGCTGCTCACCACGCACGACCTGGACGACATCGAGGAGCTCTGCCGCCGCATCATGATCATTGACCACGGCCGCCTGCTCTACGACGGCCCGCTGGCCTCGCTCAAGCAGAAGCTGCTGCGCACCAAGCAGGTGAAGTTCGCGCTGCGGGACAGCGAGCAGGCCGCAAACCTCGGCGCGCTCGAGCGCGCGCTCGCCGCCAACGGCTTGAAGCCCGAGCCCGTGGACGAGCTGACTTACCGCATTTTGTTCGACCGCAGCCGCGTCTCCACCGCCGAGCTGATCCGCCAGGTCCTGGCCGCCGTCGAGGTGCGGGATCTGCTGATCGAAGACGAGCCCATCGAAGAGATCGTCAAGCGCATCTACGCCGGCGAAGCCCTCCAGGAGGCGGGCGCGCCCGCGTCATGAGCGCTTCGGCCACGACGCTGGGGCCGTATTTGGAATTCTCGCGGGTGGGCTTCGTCAACATCCTGGCCTACCGGGTGCGCTACTACACGGGCATCCTGACCTATTTGATCAACGTCACGGTGTATTACTTCATCTGGCGGGCCGTGTACGGCGCGGGCGGGACGACAATCGCGGGCTACGACCTGCCGCAGATGCTCACCTACGTCTCCGTCGGCTGGATCATCCGCTCGTTCTACTGGAACACGATTGACCAGGAGATGGCCTACGAGGTCCTGGAAGGCAAGATCGCCATGGAGCTGATCAAGCCGGTGTCGGTGCAGTGGATGTGGCTCGCGCGCGCGGTGGGCGAATCGGCCTTCCGCCTAGCGATGCTGACCGCGCCGACAGCGGTGATCATCGCGCTGGCGATTCCCGTGCGGCGCCCGGCTTCGGGTCTGAACTTCGCGCTGTTTCTGGCCGCGGTGGCGGGCAGTTTCCTGCTGATGGGCGCGATCAACTTTCTGATCGGCACGTGCGCGATTCCGCTGAAGTCCATCCTCGCGCTGATCCGCGCCAAGTACTGGCTGATCGAGCTGCTCTCCGGCCTGCTGATTCCGATGAGCTTCTTCCCCGCCCCGGTGCGCGCGGTGGCGGCGTGGCTGCCGTTTGAACATATCGCCTACACGCCCCTGCAGATCTATCTCGGCAAGCTGGGCGCGGCGCAGGCGGCGCGCGCGCTCGTGATCCAGTGGGCCTGGGTCGTGGCGCTGCTCTGGCTGGGCAACCGCTGGTGGCAACGCGCCACGCGCCGAATCACGATTCACGGAGGCTAGCGTGCGACGGCACCTCGTCCTGCTCCTCGCCTACTTCGCGCAGTACGCTAAGGTGCGCGTCAGCTATCGCGCCGATTTTCTGATTGGTCTCGCCACCAGCGTGGCGGCGACGGGCTTCTCGCTGGGTTTCGTTTTGGTGCTGTTCTCGAAGATCCCGCAACTCGCCGGCTGGAGCTTCGAGCAGGTGTTGTTCCTCTACGGCTTCTCGCTGGTTCCCTTCGGCCTGTTCAACGTGCTGAGCCTGAACCTCTACGATTTCGGCAACAACTACATCGTGGAGGGCAAATTCGATCGCGTGCTGCTGCGCCCGGTCGGCTCGCTCTTCCAGGTGCTGTTCGAGACCTTCCGCATCGAGTCGTTCCACGAAGTGGCGCTGGGGCTGCTCGTCGTGGCCTGGGCCTCGCGGCGACTGGGCATCCACTGGACGGCCGCGGAAATTCTTTTGCTCGTAGGCTTCGGGCTGTGCGGCAGCGTGATTTACGTGGCCGTCTTCCTGGGCCTCTCCACTGTGTCGTTCTGGTTTGAAGACCGCATCGGCGTCCACCCGCCGGCGTGGAACCTTCTGGCCTTCGGGCGCTACCCGCTTTCGATTTACAGCAGCTTCGTTCAGTTTCTGCTGAGCTGGATCATCCCCTTCGGCTTCGCCACGTTTTATCCCAGCGTGCGCCTGCTGGCGTCCTCCGCGCCGGGCGGCGCATGGGCCGGCGCGGCGTACACGCGCTACGCGCCGCTGGTGCCCGTGGTCGCCGCAGCCGCCCTCGGCCTGGCACTGCTGGCCTGGAGCCAGGGCGTGCGCCGCTATTCATCCACCGGCACGTAAGCCGCCGCGCCCGCTGGAGGTCGGCGTCACTGGGGTGACACCGGGCTAGAGGACTTTGAGGACCAGCAGGACCCGGTCGTCGTCGTGAGTGCCGCCGCGGGAGAAGATTTCCACTTCATCGAGCACGCTCTCGACGATCTCGTCGGCGGGGGCGTCGCGGCGGCGGCGCACCGCGGCCACCAAGCGCTCGCGGCCGTATTCGTCCTCGCGCAGGTTCATGGCTTCGGTGATGCCGTCGGTGCAGCCCACCACGATGTCGCCGGGCTCGAGGCGCACGGAGCCGCGCTCGTAGGTGGCGTTGGGAAACAGGCCCACGACCATGCCGCCAACATCGAGCGAGACGACCTCGCCCGAGTTGCGCACCACCGCCGGCGGCACGTGGCCGCAGTTGATGTAGTGCAGGGTGCGCTGGCGCTGGTCGAGCAGGCCGATGAACATGCTCAGATATTTTTGCGCGCGGGTATCGGCCAGGATCATGCGGTTGATTTCCGTGACCAGGCGCTCCAGCGCGTGCAGGTGCAGGACCAGCGCGCGCAGCGTGGCCTGGAGGTTGGCCATCACCAGCGCCGAGGCCACGCCCTTGCCCTCCACGTCGGCCACCACGGTGAGCAACGTGTCGGGGCCCAGCGCCACGAAGTCGTAGTAGTCCCCGCCGACCATCTGCGTGGCGCGGTGCGAGACGGCGATCTGGAAGCCGTCAAGCTCCGGCGGGCGCTCGGGGAGCAGGCCGGCCTGGATGCTGCGCGCCAGCTCGAGGTCGCGCTCGAGGCGTTGCCGGGCCAGGCGCTCGCGGTGGAGCTGTGCGTTCTCGAGCGCCAGGGCCACGTGGACCGACAGCGCCAGTAGAAAACCCTGATCGGCTTCGGTGAACGGGCCGGAGCGCTTGTTGAGGAGTTGCAGCACGCCGACGATTTCGCCGTCCTTGTTGCGGATGGGCAGGCAGAGAATCGTGCGCGTGAGGTAGCCCAGGCGGCGGTCCACCTCGGGCTCAAAGCGCGGGTCCTGGTAGGCGTTCGTGAGGCTGACCGTTTCGCCGTGGCGCGCCACCCAGCCGGCGATGCCCTTCGAGCTGGGCAGCCGGATCTCCTCCTGCTCGAGCCCCAGGCCCACCAGTGACCAGATCTCATTGCGCTTGTGGTCCACCAGGAAGACGGTGCCGCGGTCGGCACCGGTCTGCCGCGTTGCGATGTGCAGGATGATGTTGATGAGCTCGGCCAAGTCGAGCGTGGAGTTGAGCAGCTTGGTGGCTTCGACGATGCTGCTCAGCTCCTCGACCGCGCGGCGCAGCCGCGCGACCGGCGACCGGGCTGGCGATTTGCGCTTCTTCGCTTTCATCGCGAGGTGCAAAGCGCCCGGCGGATGCCGGGCACAGGGAGTTTTCCGGCAGTTTGACGAGGCACAGCCTAGCAGGGCGGGTGGGGAAAGTGAAGCGGCGGGATGTTTCGACTGGTGCGGCACAGCTGAAGCGGTGCCCTGAAGGCTAGGCGGAGCGAGCGTGGTCGTGGCGAGTGCCCCAGGCGTTGCTCAGGCGGCGCACCGTCTCGCGCAGGCGCACGGCCAGTTCGGCGATGGTCTGCAGGCGTTGCAGGGCGGCGGCATCGGCCCGGGAATCGCCGTTTCTCTTTTTCCACTCGGCTAGCAGCAGTTCAGCGTTGCCGAGGATGCCGGTGAGCGGATTGTTGACCTCGTGCCGCAGGATTTCGCCGAAATCGCCGGCGGCCTCTTCGGGGAAGCCCGACGGGGTTTCCACGCGGGCACTCTGCTCGGCCAGAGCCACACGGCGCTCGAGGAAACCCACGGCCACCGGGAGGAAATTACCGGAGCGGGCCACGAAGTCCACCGCACCAGAGGTGATGAGAAAGGTCAAATCGCTCTGGCGCTCGGGCGCGGCCACCACGACCACCGGCGCCCACTCGGTCAGCCGGGCCACGGCGGAGTCGAGTGTCTCCTCAGGTTTGTCTGCCGCTTTCTCGCGCGGCTTATCGTCGCGCGGCGGGCCGACCACCACCGATTCATCAAGGAGAATGACCGTGGGCGCGAGGCGGCGGAATCCCCGGCGGGCCTGCGCCAGGCTGACCGCCAGCGGAAGCTGATAGCCTGCGCCGGTGGCCACCAGCTCGCTGACGAATTGCTGGGTGAGCGCCGGGTCGGCGCAAACGAGAAAAATCACGCGCCTGATCGCTCTCATTGTTTCCTCGCTGCGGCCGGGGGCCAGGCAGAGTTTTCGCCGGCGGCGGTGGCGCGCACGCTCGCGGGCGCGATCTGCAGGGCGCGCTCGACGGCCAGCTTGAGTTCCTCGACCAGGAAGGGTTTGGCCAGATACGGCAGGCCGCAGCCCTCCAAGAATTCCAGGGTGTGCGCGGCCAGGGTATCGCCGGTCACAAAGATCAGACGATGCTGTAGCGGGCTGCCGGCGCGCACCAGCGCGCGATAAAAGGCCCGGCCGTCGAGATGCGGCATCTTCAGGTCGCAGATCACCAGGCTGTAGTCCAGCCTGCCGACCAGCTCGAGCGCTTCGCGGCTGTCGAGCACGGTGTCCACAGCGTAGCCTTCCTCGCGCAGCACGTCGGCGATCAACTGCGCCACGGTGGGCTCGTCCTCGACCACCAGCACGGAAGCGCGGCGCGACGCGGCCGTCGGCCCTGTCGCGGCGGAAGGCAGCGCCTCCGCGGAGCCGAGCGACGCCGGCGCGGCTTCCTCGACGCCGCGAATCACCCCGGGCGCCGCGACAGGAAGCTCGAGCAGAAATTTTGTGCCGCACCCCGGCTGGCTTTCTACGGAGATCTCGCCGCCGTGCTCGTGCACAATCCCATACACGATGGAGAGACCCAGGCCGGTGCCCAGGCCGACCGGCTTGGTGGTGAAAAAAGGATCGAAGATGCGCGAGGCCACCTCCGGCGGAATGCCGGGGCCGTCGTCGGCCACCTCGAGGGCCAGGCGCTCGGCAGAGATGCGGAAGGTGCGCACGCGCACCTGGCCGTGGCCGCGACCCTGCTGGATAGCCTGCTCGGCGTTAACCACTAGGTTGAGCACGGCCTGCTGCAACTGGGTGGCGTCGGCCAGCGTGGTGGGCAGGTCGGGATCGAGCTCCAGGACGACGTGGATGTTTTCCACCTTCAATTCGTAGCTGCGCAGGGCCAGGCCGCGCTCCACGATTTCGTTGAGATTGACCGGGCGGCGCTCGGGCTTGGTTTCGCGGGCAAACAGGAGCAGGTTCTTGACGATGCGGCCGGCGCGTTCGGCTTCCTGGTAGATCATGCGGGCGTCGGCGGTGCGTTCGTCGTTCTCGCGGCGGCTGAGCAGGAGCTGCGCGTAACCCATGATGCTGGTCAGGGGATTGTTGAGTTCGTGCGCCACGCCGGAAACCAGCTGGCCGATGGCCGCCATTTTTTCCGTCTGAAGCATCTTGGATTGGATCAGCCGCTGGCCGGTGATGTCGCGGTACACCTCGAGCCACCCGAGGCGTTCCCCCGAGGCATCCCACACCGGCCGGCCAAACCGCTCGATCACTTTGCGGGTGGGCCGGAGCAGTTCGAGTTCGTCCCAGCTCGACTCGTCGCCGCGGCACAGCAGTTCGCGCCAGCGCTCGGCCACGGCCTGCGGCTCGAGGAAGTGGCCGGCGAGGGCTTCGACGAGCGCCTCGGCGTGGCCGAGTTGCGTGACGCGCCGGGTCTCCAAACCCATGAGTTGCCCGAAGCGGTCGTTGGCCAGGCGGAGGCGGCCGGCCGCGTCGAACAGCAGCACGCCGGTGTCGAGGGAATCGAGCAGCGCGAGCAGTTCGGCTTCGGCGCGACTTCCCTTCTGCTCGGCGGCGCGCAGCGGCGCCAGGTCCTCGAGCCAGACCTGCAGCCAGGGGCCGGTCTCATCGGCTTCCCACAGCGCGGGTTGCCGATGCAGGCGCACGTTTCGATCGCCCGGCAGGTTGGCCTCGAGGAGGGGCGCCGCCGGTTGCGCCGAAGCGCGCCAGGCGGCGACTTGCTCGCGCGCGTCCGCGGAGAAGATTTCTTCCAGGCGGGTCGCACCCAGAAGCCGGCCCTGCTCCTCAAGGAGTTTGCCGGCCAGCGGACTGGCCTCGTGAATTACCCCGGCGCCGTCCACCAGCAGCTGCCATTGGTCGCTCGATTCAAGCAGGGCCCGAGGTGAAGCGGCGGCGCGGGTGGCGAACTGGCGGCGCTGCTCTTCCCACAGCGCGGCGGCAGCCAGGCCGGCGTACGACAGCAGAGGCTCGGATGCGGCTGTAGGTTCCCTGGCGCGAACCAGACCGGCGACCAGCACGCCCAGGCGCGCCCTGCCCGCCTCGAGCGGCAGCGCGATGACGCGCGCCACCCGCTCGGGCCCCAGGAGCAGATTGCCCAGCCGGCCGCCCGCGCTGCGAATGCGAAGATCATCGAGACTGGCCTCGACGCAGCGTCCCTGTTCCATCGCCGCGCGCCAGATCCCGGCCAGCGGCTCTTCGCCGAGCAACGGCGCCCAGCCCGGCGCGCCCTCGAAACCCTGAAAATCAAGCGTGCCCGATTGCGCCGCGCTTCTCCGGCCGATGGCCACGAATCCGGCGCGGCTGTGCCGGGCCGCTTCCCGGGCGATCTCCGGAAGGATCTCCGCGGTCGGCGCGCCGCGCAGGATCTCGCGCTGCAACTGCCCGTGGGTAACGAGTTCCGCCTGCCGCCACTCGCAAAGTTCTCGCTCGCGCCGCCCGGCCACGGCCAGTGCCAGCTCATCGGCCAGAGCCTGCAGCATGGCCGCATCCATTCCCCGCCGCGCGGAGAGCGAGGCCGCCAGCGCCAGGCCCAGCGTTCTCTGCTCCACGCGCAGAGGAATCCAAACCGCCGTGCGCATGCCTTCGAGCGGGCCGATGCGCGCCACCGCCAACTCTCTCTCCAGGTCCGCCCAGACCGGCTCCGGGCTGCCGAGAACCTCGCGCAAGTACGGCGCGGAAACCTCCAGGCGCGTCCATTCTTCCGGAAGCGGCGCGGCGCCGGCTTCCGCCAGTGTGCCGAGACACAGATTGGGATTCTCTTCGCTCACCAGCCAGACTCCTGCGCGCTCGGCGGGGCCGGCCTCAAGGAATCCGCGCGCCGTCAGCTCGACCAATTTTTCGATCGATTCTCCACAGACCGCTGCGCGACTCAGCGCACCGGGGAGCACAACCTCGCTGCGGTCCTGTCGCCACAAGCGGCTCCACCCGGTGGCCGGCATGCTGCTACCAACGGGACTGCAGGATGAGATACCCAAACAGCAAAGCCGTGCCGAAGCTGGCCAGGATTTCGACGGCCCGCCGGACGACGGGGGATCGAACCAGTGGCTTCCTGTAGTTCACTCCCGTTGCCTCCATGGTTACCCTTGCACCGAAGGCACCAAGAAGCGCCTTACCGTAAAGCCTTTAGAATAAGTGATATGGTAAGATTCTACGCGCTGGGGAAATCCACAGCTTTCCCACTCCGAGACTGGGAGAACAGCACATTCCCGGATAGGAAATCTGGCTTCACCGCCCTGGCCGGGAGGAACGGAGCCAAGTGTCAGGCAATAGAGAGTGACACGGGGCTTCAGCCACTGCGGCGGAGGAGCGGCGCGTCGGCAAGTGCTCAGGCGCGGGGAGGTCCGGTTTCGTATTGCTTGAGCTTGCGGTAGAGGGTGGTCTTGCCGATGCCAAGCAAGTGCGCGGCGGCCAGCTTGTCGCCGGCGGTCTCGCGCAGGGCGCGCAGGATGGCGCGGCGCTCGAGTTCCTCAAGCGTCACTAGCTCGTCATTTTCCGGCAGGCGCTCGGCGGAGTTGTACTGCAGGTTGGAGGGTAGGTCGCCAACGTGGAGGATGGGACCGGAACCTAGGGCCACGGCGCGCTCCACGGCATTTTCCAGCTCGCGGACATTGCCGGGCCAGTCATAGGCCATCAGCCGGCGCATGGCCTCTTCGGAGATGCTGCGGATGGGACGCTGCGGGTCGCAGAATTTCTCCAAGAAGGAGTTGACCAGCAGGGGGATGTCGCCCTTGCGGTCGCGCAGCGGCGGCAGCTTGACCTGCACGACGTTCAGGCGGAAGTAGAGGTCCTGGCGAAACGCGCCGGCGCGGATAGCTCCTTCCAGGTCGCGGTTGGTGGCGGACATGACGCGCACGTTGATGTGCACACGCTCGGTGGAGCCCACCGGCTTGACCTCGCGCTCCTGCAGAGCGCGCAGCAGCTTGGCCTGCAGGTCCACCGGCAGGTCACCGATTTCGTCCAGGAAGAGCGTGCCCTGGTCGGCGGCCTCGAGCAGGCCCTGCTTGCTGTGCACCGCGCCGGTGAAGGCGCCCTAGACGTAGCCGAACAGCTCGGACTCGATCAGCGTGGGCACCAGCGCCGAGCAGTCCACGGGCACAAACGGCTTCTGCTTGCGCGGCCCGGAATAATGAATCGAGCGCGCCACCAGCTCCTTGCCCGTGCCGCTCTCGCCCAGAATCAGCACCGGATAGTTGTGCTGGCTCACGCGCTCGATCAGCTTGTAAACGCGCTGCATCTTAGGCGAGACGCCGATCAGCCCGCCAAAGCCCGGACGGCTGCGCAATTGCTCGCGCAGGACGCGATTCTCCTGGTCGAGCTCGATGGCGCGCACCAGGCGCTCGAGCTTGGCGCGCAGCTCGTCCACGTGGAAGGGTTTGGTGACGTAGTCCATCGCGCCCAGCCGGGTAGCCTCGACGGCGGTTTCGATCGTGCCGTACTGCGTCAGCACCATCACCGCGATCTGTGGGTTATTGGCGCGAATGCGCTTGAGCAACTCGAGCCCGCCGAGCTGCGGCACCATCAGGTCGGTGACCACCAGGTCCACCGGGTATTGCTCGAGAATCTCCAGCGCCTGCTCGGTGGTGGCCGAGCTGCGCACGCGCAGGCCGATTTCGGCGGCCACCTCGCTGCAGACCTTGCGCGCCGACTCTTCGTCGTCCACCACGAGAACGGTGACGCCAGCGGGCTTCGGCGGCAAAAACTCGAGCTCGGTTTCGCTATCCGCGGTTGGTTCCATGTGGGCTCCCTCTTTCCAGAATTGGAAGCACGGCCTGTACCAAATCCGGAGCGGGCACCTAACCGGGTCAGCAGAATTAACTTACAGGATCTGCGCAATGCAATAAATCAAAAAGTCTAGTTCCATTTCAGGAAATAAGTCAAGGGTTAAATTCGTCTAAGCGATTCAACCGGTGTAGAAACTTGTCCTTGCAGGAATGGGAAGGAGATCCAGTTCAAATCGGGAAGGATGTTCAGCCCCAGGATCAAAGGCCCAGCGGCATGCGCAGACGCCGAGCCTTTCCTTTGCATCCTGGGGATGAACGAGTTACCCCTGGACGTTGATGGTGACCGGTTGCACCAGCTTGAAGGTCAACGGGGTTTCTGCGGGGATGGCGATGTCCTTCTTTCCAGTGGCTGCGGCGGCGGCCGTGCCGGCACCCGCGCCAGCGGCAGCGCCGATCAACGCGCCCTTGCCATGGCCGGCGATACCGCCGATCAATGCGCCGGCGCCAGCGCCACCGCCGATGAACTCGAGGTTGCGCTTGTTGTGGTTGTGGCCGGTGCGGCCGACTGCGGTGGTGTCGAGGGCATAGGATTTTCCGTTCACTTCCACCGAACGCAGCGCCAGGAGCAGGCTGGCCACATGCGAGAGCCGTCCGGACTCACTAGCCTCCACCACGCGTCCACGAACGCGCGCGCCCTTGGGGATGACGGTCTTGCCGTCCACCACCACGGGCTGGGAGATGCTGGCCTCGAACTCGTCGCCAGCACGGCTGCGATTGCTGGCAATGGTCTGGTCGAGAACAACGTGGATCGAAGTGCCTTGCGGCACGCTCACCGGCGCGCTGCTCTCAAACATCTTGCTGAGGAGGCCCTCGGACTTCGCCGCCTCTTTGCTGCTGGCCTGCTCCGCGCTTGGAGAGCCGACCGAACATCCGGCCAGCGCGAGAGCCCCGGCAAGAAGCGTCGTCAGGCCGATGACGCTACGACCTCTGCGTTTCAACATTCCTCACCTCCAAGGGTTTCAGCCTATGAAAGGGCAGGTGGGTAGCCAAAGAGGCCGCTCTGCAAGGTCTTGAAGGAAAGCTAGATAGTGGGTTTTCGCCCGATCTTGGCCATGTAAAAAGTACTTCCGGGCGGTTCGGCTATGGATCCTGGTCATGGGCGGCTGCGGTGGGCGCGGCCAGTTCGACCGCATAGAGTCCTTCGGTGGCCGAAGCAGCGAAGATCAGCGTGGCCGCGTCGTCCGTCTTGACCACAGGGAAGTAGCCTTCTGCAAGCGTGCCCTCAATGCGCGTCCATGTGCGACCGCGATTGTACGAAATGTAGAGCCCACCGGTCTGCATGGAGGCCAGGAAAGCCTGGCCCACTAGCGCGACGTCCTGAATGGGGGCTTCGGGGAGGCCGGAGGCGGCCTGCTGCCAACTCTGCCCGGCGTCGTACGAAATATAGAGACCCTTTTCGGCCACGGCGGCCAGCGTGTGCCCGTAGTCATTCTCCGGCACGATGTCCAGCCGCAGCGCGCCACCCGCCTTGAGCGGAAGGTCGTGCCAGCTCCATGTTTTTCCCGAGTCGCGCGAGAAGACCAGGCCGCGCAGCGAGACTACCCAGAGGTTCCCTCCGTCGAGCGAGGTGCGCACCGAGCGGATCGGCAAAGTGGTCAGCGGACCGACGGGGAAAAGAGCCCACGTGGCGCCGCGATCGGAGGAGGCGAGCAGCCCCTCGTCGGTGGCGGCAAACCAGATGCCGCGGCTGAAGCTCATGTCGTTGATCACGCGCCCGAGCGTGCGCGGCGCCGTCGGCATGGGCCGGCTGCGCTCCGATGTGGCACGGTGCCCGCGGCGGTCGCCGACAGCGGCGCGCACCGTTGACGCGGGTCGCGCGGCTTCGCCGACAACCATGCCGGCGCGCAACCAGGCCCGCCTCTCCGCGTCGTAGCGCATCAGGCCGCCGCCCTCAAGCGCCGCCCACCAGCTGTCGGGAGAAGCATAGATGCGCTTGAGAGCCTGGGTCTTCAACCCCGGGCCGAGCGGCGCCCAGCTGCGGCCGCTGTCCTCGGTGGCCAGGATGGGTTCGGGAACATTGGCGAGCACGGCAAGCACGCGCCCGGGCCGTTCGCGATCGAGCGCGAGAGCCACGATCTGGCGGTGAAAGAATCCGTCGTTGGCGGTGCGGAAATGCTCCCCGGCGTCGTCGCTGAACAACACACCCAATCGTTCGGTGCCGATGACCACGCGATTGGGCTTATCGGCGGGAATCACCAGCGCCGTGATCACCCAGTCGTGCGGGGTCATACGTTGCCAGGTGGCGCCGGCATTGCCTGTCTTCCAGAGGCCCTCGGTTGTGCCGGCATACACCACCGCGGCGCGCCGAGGATCCTGGCGGATCACCTGCGTGCGGCGTGCCGAAAACGGGATGCCCTGGATCTTCTTCCACTGCGCCGCGCCGTTCTCGCTGCGGTAGATGCCCGAGCAGGCGCTGGCATAGATGCGGTGCGGATTCGCGCGATCCACCAGCAGGCTCATCACGTCCGAATCATCAATCATGCCGTCGTGGATGGGAACCCAGCGGTGGCCGCCATCGGAGGTTTTCCAAGGCAGGTGAAACGTGCCCACGTAAATGATCTCGGGATTCCGCGGATCGATGGCCACCGAATCCAGATTGCGTATCTCTTCGTGGCCTTCGGGCGAGATGCGCTGCCAACTGCGCGCGGCGTCGGCGGAGCGAAAAATGCCCTCGAGGGTACCGGCCACCAGCAAATCGGGATTCGACGGCGCGAGCGCCAGCGTGCGAACCGCCTGGCCCGCCAGCCCCGCGGCCTGCCAGGTGTGCCCGGCGTCCTCGCTGCGGAAGACGCCGCCGCCGGCGGCTGGGTCCTGCGTCCAGGTGGTGGCGTAGAGGATGCGGGAATCGCGCGGGTCCACCAGGATGGTGGTCACCACCGCGTCCCGGCGCGAGCCGGCGCGGCCCAGGAGCTGCCAGTGCTCCCCGGCATCGCTCGAGCCAAACACGTGGCCGTCCGAGGTACCCAAGTAGATGCGGCGCGGGTCGCTGGGGTCCGCGCCGAGCGAGCGCACGTCGCCGCCCGGCGGGCCCATCGGCCGCCAGGTCTGTGCGGAGACAAGCTGGGCGCTGAGTAAAGCAAGTGCGGCGGTGAAGAGCATGCGCATCTTCGATTGGGTATTCCTCGGGAACATTCTAGTTTCGCGCGAGCGCGCAGGCAACGTGGGGGCGGAAAAAAGAGCGGGCTCCGTGCGGCACTGGACACGAAGCCCGCTGAGGCAGCAAAACGTTAGTAGGAAGCGCCCTCCGGCACCCAGACGATGTCGATACGGCGATTCATCTTGCCCGCGCCCTTCTGTCCGGTGGCGGCGCGGGTGTTGAGGCGGCTGCTGTCCACACCCTTGCTGGTCACGTACTTGGCGGCGTTGTCGGCGCGGAGCTTGGCCACCTTCTCAGGCTTCGGCTCCTTCGGATCGGCGTAGCCGACAATGACCACAGTGGCCCGCGGCTCAGTCTTCAGCCGCAGCGCGACGTCGTCGAGGATGCGCTTGCAGACGTTGTCCACGCGCGTGGTGCGGAACAAGCATTCATTGATCTTGCTGGCCTGCGGTGGCGGAGGCGGCGCCTGCACGTCCACCGTGGTGGAGCAGTCGGCGGCCCCGCCGCGGCCGTCGTCCACGCGGCCAGTCACGGTGTAGCGACCCGCGGCCGCGCCGGTTGTGTCGAGCTGGACCGAGGGGCCGGAACCGATGATCTGGCCGCCATTGGTGCGCCAGGAGAAGGTCAGCGGGTCGTTGTCCGGATCGCTGGCCGTCGCCGTGACGCGCACGCGCTCGCCAATCAGCACGGAGCTGCGGTCTACCGAACAGCTAATCACCGGCGGGCGGTTGGGCCGCGGCTCGACACGGATGTCCACGCTGCAACTAGCCGTGCCGCCGCGCCCGTCATCGACATGCGCCGTGACGGAATAGGTGCCCGCAGCGGTGCCGGCGGAATTCCAGCGCGCTTGCGTGCCGGTGCCGTCAACGCTGCCGCCCGTCGCGGTCCAGGAGAAGGTCAGCGGGTCGCCGTCCGGATCGCTGGCGGTGACGTTGACGCTCACGACGTCGCCCGATTCGGTATACACGCTGCTCTTCTCCGCCGAGCAGGAAGCCACCGGCGGGTGATTGACCGGTATGGGCTTCTCGGCCCAATAGGTGGTGCCCACCTTGACGACGAAGCCGCTGCGATCGTTGACGTCGCGCAGGTTGAGCATGTGGCGATAGCCGACATCCACGGCTAGGTTCTTCCAGGGATAGACGCGCACGCCCCAAACACCGTCAACCGGGTCGCGCGCGCCGAAGCTGGTGTTGGGGGTGGCCGAACCCTCGAAGATCAGGCCGGTGTACTCGCTCAGAAACTGGATGCGGCTCTCCGGGAAGAGAATGAATCCGGCGCCGACGCGCAATTGATCGGCCTGGGTCATGGAGTGCGTGCCGGCGCTGTTGCGTGGATCACGCGTGAAGCGGTAACCGATGTTGCCCGCCAGGGTGACCACATTGCCCCAGCTTCGGCTGACGGCCACGCCTACGGCGTAATTGAACTGGCCCGTCTGGGTACCGTTGTTGAGCAGATCGGTGAAGCGCGTGCGCGTGGGCACGATGAAATCATTGCGCACCGAAAGGCTGAACGGGTGGCCGCGCTGCTCGGAGAGCAGGCCGATCTTGGCACCGAAGGTCATCTCGCCGACGCCGCCGGAGTTGTTCGCGGCGAAGGGAAAATCCTCCACGTAGCCGGGGCGCAGGCCGGGACCCAGGCTGCGGTACATCGTGCCGCTGAACTGCGGGAACTGGGTGGGGTTGTCAAAGGGCGTGCGCAGGCTCAACTCATTGGCTTTGCCGATGTGCGTGTGCCGGTACGGCTCCCAACCGGCGTAGAAGGTGAACCAGTCGCGGACGCCGATGCCGACGTTCCAGCCGAGACTCAGGATGGAAACGCTGCCAGGATTCCGCGAAAACTTATTCGCGTAGGCAGAGAAGGAAATGCCCTTCGTGGGCAGGGTTTGTCCGGTCTCGAGCGTGAACAGGCCGAGAGTTCCCGAGATGGCGGCCATGGGCAACTGCGCGGGGGCTTCGCTCCCCTTGGCGGCGCGGCCGGATTTCTTCGCGGCGGGCGCCTTTTTGGCCGCCTGGCCCGGCGCTGCTTTGCTCTTGGCAGCGCGTGGCGCGGAGGCGGAAGCGTCAGCGCTGCTGTTCGCATCCACCTTCTTGGTCTTGTCCGCCGCCTTTGCGGGACCGTCGGCAAAACCAGCCGGCACGAGCAGGAAAGACAACGCTAAGGTCGTTCCCACACGAAGCACGAATTTCATCATGACCTCCCGATGCTTGGTCCCGAATCTTCGGGACGCGCAACTTCTGTTCCCACTCCTGCTGGGAAACGCAGCTGCATGAATGCCCGGGTAAAACAGCCAATTCGGCCGCCGAGGCCTCTGGTGACCTGCAGGGCGATCACGCGGAGACTGGTGACCGTCTAGGAGGATGGAGTCCTAGAACGGCGGCCATTATAATGCAGGCGAAATTCCAGCAAAAGCAATTTCTATCTTTAATTCTCTCCCAGTCAAAACCTTGGCACCACCCTTTACTAGTAGGTGTCTGGCCACCGAAAGCGGCCCCGGAGCGCCGCCCCGCGCCTTCCCCACCCCGGCTGGGAGGCCACCCCGCGAGCACCGACGCCATCTGAACTACTGACATTTGAACCGCCGGGCCGCCTCCCTTTCCCAGCCCGCAAAGGCGGATGCTGGCGGCAGGCGAAGCCGGATCACGGCGAAGGAGAGCTATGCACTCACGAGTCACCTCGGCGTCTTCAAGGGCGCTGTTTCTTGCGGGGAGTTTTGCGGCGCTGCTCGTCGCTTTCCCCG
Organism: Terriglobia bacterium; assembly: GCA_041493955.1. Lineage (GTDB taxonomy): Bacteria > Acidobacteriota > Terriglobia > Acidiferrales > UBA7541 > QHYU01. The sequence goes on along the minus strand of JBGPZW010000075.1, from coordinate 1,318 downwards.
CCCCCGCGCGGGCCCAGCAGGGCAACCCGCAAACTTCCCCGGCAGTCGCTTCGACGGTGCCCAACGGCACGCGCTTCCTGGTGCGGCTGGAGGACGAGCTCAGCACGCGGAAACACAAGGTGAACAAGAAATTCAAGGCCAAGACGCTCGAACCGCTGCAAACGTCCGACGGCGCCGTGGTGCCGCCAGGCGCGGAGATCCGCGGCCACATCAGCCGCCTGGAGCCCGCTGGCCTGACCGGGCGCGCGCGGATGTGGCTGACCTTTGACGAGATCAGAACGCCGGCCGGCAAGCTGCCGCTGGTGGCCGATGTGACCAGCGTGCCGGGCGATCACAGCGTCAAGCCGGGCGAAAGCAAGGAAGGCGAAATCGAAGCGCGCACCAGCAAAGGCCGGCGCGACATCGAAGCCGCCGCGGCGGGCGCGGCCATCGGCGCGGTGGCCGGCGCCACAGCCAAGGGCGGCAAAGGCGCCGCGGTCGGCGCGGCCATCGGCGCCGCGAGCGGGTTTCTGATCTCCTCAGGCATCGGCCAGGAACTCGATCTCCCCAAGGGCACCAAGCTGGAGCTCGAGCTGGAGCGCCCGCTGTACGTGGCGAAGCGGTAGGCGCGACACGCGCTGCTCACGCCGCGGGGAACACGGCGGCGGCTGCGTCGCTTGGCATTCGCGCATGCTGCTGGTAGATTCGATGAGGCAGTTGGGGCTGCCCTTGCTTCCAGTTCATGCCCGAAGAGAACAAGAACGCCGAGCGCATCCTGATCGTCGAGGATGAAGAGAACGCCCGCCAGGGCTACGAGGCCCTGCTGCGCAAATGGGGCTTCGATGTGCTGGGCTGTCCCAGCGCGGAAGGAGCGCTGGCGCGTTTTGCGGAATTCCGCCCCGCCGTGCTGATGGTCGACGTCGAGCTGCCCGGCATGGACGGCCTCGAGCTGCTCGACCGGCTGGGCGAAGAGCTGCGCGAAGTTCCTGCCATCATCATCACCGGCCGGGGCAGCGAAGAGCGCGCCGTGGCCGCCATCGAGTCCGGCGCCTTCTGGTACATCGAAAAGCCGCTGAAGGCCTCCGTGCTGCGCGCGCTGCTGGACCGCGCGCTGGGCAAACTCCGCGACCAGCGGCAGGTGGCCGTGCTCACCCGGCAATTGCGCGCGGCCGGACGGCTGGGCGAACTGGTGGGCGCGTCGAAACCCATGCAGGAAGTGATGAGCCTGGTCGAGCTCGCGGCGCCTTCCTCCGCCTCGGTGCTGATTACCGGCGAGACCGGCTCGGGCAAAGAGATTCTCGCGCGCACGATCCACCGGCTTTCTCCACGCGCCGAGCGG